>DASSJV010000048.1:0-19764 GCA_035691005.1 Gaiella sp.
CACCCGGGCCCGATACGAGCTGCACGATGCGGGCTGGTCGGAGACACTCGACCGGCTTGCGGAGTACCTAGCGTAAGCAAATCGTCAGGGTACATTCCCGCACGCTCGCCGCACCTTTCGGCACGGCGGCGAGGGGCAAAGAGAGGCCGTTTTCCCCAGGTTCCCCCAGATTGGGGACGAAGCGTGTGCAGCTGCTCGGGCGGTGAGCTGTGAGGAGCGATCCGCACACGTCTCCATCCTGAGACATTGCTCACCCAACGTTCGGCTGGATCTCGCAGAGTCGACTTTGCGCACACAGCCTGGACCGCCGTGGCGACGGCTCGCGGCGTCGCGTTCAGCGCAAGTCGAGGGCGTCGGGGCTCGCATCCCCAAGCGTTGCTCGGTCGTCGAGCGGCTCGACGTGTGTCGTCACGTCGGCGCAGGGGAGCGCCACGCGGACGTCGGACTCGATCCGTTCGGCCAGATCGTGCGCCTCTTGCACCGTCCAGCCACCGGGAACGAGCGCGTGCAGCGAGACGAACGACCGACGTCCCGCGCGCCGCGTTCGGACGGCATGGAATGCGACGCCGTCCCGGCGGTACGGCTCCAGCGCCGCCTCGAGCCGCTCGTGCTCGCGATCCGTGAGCGCCGCGTCCATCAGCCCCGCGCCTGCGCGCCGGACGAGCGAGACGCCGGTGAGGACGATGTTCAGCGCGACGGCGAGCGCGACGATCGGGTCGAGACGCTCCCACCCCGTCAACGCGACCGCGGCCACGCCGACGATCACTCCCACCGACGTCCAGACGTCGGTGAGGAGGTGACGGCCGTCGGCCTCGAGCGTGATCGAGCGCTCGCGCCTGCCCGCCCGGAGAAGGACGAGGCCGACCGCCAGGTTCACGAGCGAGGCGACTGCCGCAATGGCGAGGCCGGTGCCGACGTCCTCGAGCTCCTGGGGGTGAAGCAGGCGCTCGAGCGCCGCCCAGGCGATCGAGGTTGCGGCAAGGAGGATGAGCGCGCCTTCCGCCCCGGCCGAGAAGTACTCGGCCTTCTCGTGCCCGAACAGATGGCGCGCGTCCGGCGGCGAACCGGCCCAGCGAAGGAGCAGCATCGCGAGCACGGCCGCGGCGAGGTTGACGACGGACTCGAGGGCGTCGGAGAGGAGCCCGACGGAGTCTGTGGCTTGCCAGGCGCCGAGCTTCAGGCACAGCGTCGTCACCGCGGCCGCGATCGAGAGCCAGAGTAGGCGTTCGAGCGGCCGCTGCCCGGGCCCGCCGTTCGACGACGCCACGAGGTGCTACCTCCGGAGCCGCCGCCCGACGAGCTTCTTGAGCTCGTCGGCCCAGAGCACGGCGCTCGCGAGGCCGACGCAGACGAGCCAGTCGTCGAGCCCCAAAGGCTCTGTCCCGAATGCGTTGTTCAGAAACGGCAGTTCGACGACCGCGACCTGGAGCAATACCGAGATGGCGATCGCACCCCAGAGCAGCCGGTTCGTGAACAGATGGCTGAACGCGCTCGTCCGGTCGGAGCGTGCGTTGAAGCAGTTGAAGAGCTGCGCGAACACGAGCGTGGTGAAGGCCATTGTGCGTGCTTCGTCGATGCCGCCGGAGCCGCCGAGCAGGCCGCCATCGAGGCGCAGGTCGAGCGCGGCCAGCGTGACGACCGCCATGACGAGGCCGACGTAAGAGATACCGAACCACATCTCGGCGTCGATTGCCCGGTCGGTCAGGCGACGCGGCGGGCGACCCATCACGTCGATCGGCGGCGTGTCGACGCCGATCGCGAGCGCCGGGGCTCCGTCGGTGAGCAGGTTGATCCAGAGGATCTGCGTGGCGAGCAGCGGCACCGCGATCGCCTCGCCCGTGTCGTCGAGCCCGAGCGCACCCGCGAGTGCGACGCCGAGCAACATCGTCATTACCTCGCCGATGTTCGATGAGAGCAGGAAGCGGAGGAACTTGCGGATGTTCGCGAAGATCCCGCGCCCCTCGCGAACGGCGCTCACGATCGTGGCGAAGTTGTCGTCGGCGAGGATCATGTCCGCGGCCTCCTTCGTCACGTCGGTGCCGGTGATGCCCATCGCGACGCCGATGTCGGCCGCCTTCAGCGCGGGCGCGTCGTTGACTCCGTCCCCCGTCATCGCGACGATGTGCCCGTTGGCCTGGAGCGCGTCGACGATCCGCAGCTTGTGCTCCGGCGCGACACGCGCGTAGACCGAGACGTCCTGCACCGCCTCGCGCAGCCCGGCGTCGTCGAGAGCCTCGAGCTCGGCGCCGGTCAGCGCGCGTTTCCCCTCGGCGGCGATGCCGAGGTTGGTGGCGATCCGGGTTGCCGTGTTCGGGTGGTCCCCGGTGATCATCAGCACACGAACGCCGGCAGCCGTAGCCTCCGCGATCGACGCGCGCGCCTCGGTTCGCGGCGGGTCGATGATGCCGACGAGGCCGAGGTAGACGAGCTCTCGCTCGAGCGACTCGTCCGGCTCCGGCCGGTCGGGCAGCGGCCGGTACGCAACGGCGAGTGTGCGCAAGGCGAGATCGGCCAGCCGCTCGACGTCCGCCAGGACTTCCGCGCGGCGTGCGTCTGTGAGGGGCCGCACCCGACCGGCTGCGCGCTCCTCGGTGCAGCGCGCGAGCAGAACGTCCGGCGCGCCTTTCGTGACCACGGCGAAGCCGAACTCGCCCGCGGCGTCCGACCCGACGGTGCTCATGAGCTTCCGCTCCGACGTGAACGGAACCTCGCCGAGCCGCTCGAAGCGGGCGTCGCGTGCCTCGTGCAGCCCGGCGACCTTCTCCTCGGCGACGAGAAACGCAGCCTCGGTCGGATCGCCCTGCACGGTCCACTCGCCGTCCTGCTCCTGCAGCACGGCGTCGTTCGCGAAGCTGCCGCCGGCAAGTACGGCGCGCACCTCGTCCAGCAACGGGCCTTCCTCGAGGAGCCGGCCGCCGGCGCGCAGCTCGCCCTCGGGCCGGTAGCCGCTGCCGGTGACGTCTACGTCTCCCGACGCGGTGACGATCTTCTCGATCGTCATCTCGTTCCTCGTCAGCGTCCCCGTCTTGTCGGAGCAGACGACCGAGGCCGAGCCGAGCGTCTCGACCGACGAGAGCCGCTTCACGATCGCGTTTCGCTGCGCCATCCGCTGCACGCCGAGCGCGAGCACGACCGACAGGATCGCGGGCAGGCCTTCGGGCACCGCCGCGACGGCCAGCGAAACACCGACGAACAGCACGTCGACCACGTCGGAGAGGCTGTCGACGTTCGAGGTCAGGAAGATCGCTCCGATGACGACGACGGCGATCGCGACCACGGCGATGCCGAGAGCGCGGCCGATCTCGTCGACCTCGCGCTGTAGCGGCGTGCGCCGCTCCTCGGTGCTGCCGAGCAGACGCGCGACGGTCCCCATCTCGGTCGCCATGCCCGTCGCAGTGACGACCGCGCGGCCCCGGCCGCGGGTGACGGCCGTGCCGTTGAAGACCATGTTCACGCGGTCGCCGACGCCGGCGGGCGCCGCGAGCGCGGCCGCGTCCTTCAGCACCGGCTCGCTCTCGCCCGTCAGCGACGCCTCCGCGACCGTCAGCGACGCCGCATCCACGAGCCGAGCGTCGGCGCTGACCGCGTCGCCCTCGGCCAGGACGAGCAGGTCGCCGGGGACGACCTCGGCGGCGGGGATGCGCCCCTCCCGGCCGTCGCGCACGACGCCCGCGGTCGGCGCCGCCATCTGCTGCAGCGCCGCCACGGCCTGCTCGGCCCGCGCCTCCTGCACGTAGCCGAGAACGGCGTTGAGTACGACGATCGCCAGGATCACGACCGCCTCGTACGGCACGCCCTCGGCGCCCTCGACCGCCCACGCGACGACGGAGACGACGACTGCCGCCAACAGCAGGTAGATCAGCGTGTCGGCGAACTGCCCGAGAAACCGCCGCCAGCCCGCCGTGCGCTCCGCAGCCTGGAGCTGGTTCGCGCCATACCGTCGGAGCCGGGTCGTCGTTTCGGGGGAACTCAAGCCGGCGCGAACGTCGGTGCCCAGGCCCGCGACGACCTCGGCCGCCGGCCGCAGCCACGGTTCTTGCACCGCGCTCGGTGTCACCTCTCTGGCCGTTTCGACCACCATCCGTCAGTGGGGAACCCGCGACTGGTCGCGTGGCGATGATCTCAGCAATGCCGCCGGGCGGCAGGCCCGCTGCTCACCGACTCGAGACGTCGCACGGTCGCGGCTCGGTGGCGACGACGCGCCGCCCGGCGTGCCGGTAGGTGATGTTCCCGGCGTGGTACGTGCCGGCGATGCCCAGCAGCGCACGAAGCCGGTGAACGCACCGGGGAGTGCGACCGTGAGGCACGGCCGCACCCTCCGGGCAGCATCTCGAGGCGCTAGTGGATCGGCCGCTTGAGCAGCACGACGGGCCAGGCCATCAGGTCGCCGTACTTGAGGGACAGCCCCACGGCCTCCCAGCCTTCCGCGCCGAACTCGTTCAGGTGCTCCGGGACGAACGCGTCTTGGTCCTGCTTGAGGCTCTTCGCCTCCTTGAGCGGGACGAGGAGATACTCGAACCGGGTCGTCGCGACCGGCGGGGCGTCGAGGGTCGGCGTAGTCGCCATCTCGTGACACCTCCTTCCAAGGTCAGCGTCTCACGCCGCGGCCGACCGGACGTCCGGGAATACGCGTATAGCGCGGCCGCCGGCGCTGCGAGCGTCGCCCGCCGTGCCGACCGACCACCCGGTCGGGCGGCTCAAAGTTCCATCACACGCGCGGCGTACGCTCCCGCACGCCATGCGCCCGCGCACGCTCGTCGCAGCCCTCGTCGTCGCCGCGCTCGTCGCTTGCGTCGAATCGACACAAGCTCCCACGGCTGCCGCGCGCCCGGCCGCGGCGGAGGTGTTCCAGGGCCTCGGGACCTGGTTCGACGTCTACGACACGGCGCTGTACAACTCGCCGACCGCGGTCGCGGGACGGCTCGCGGCACACGGCGTGCGGACCGCCTGGATCGAGACGGCGAACGACCGCTCGAAGACGGACGTCGTGCAGCCTGCGGGGCTCGCGCGGCTCGTCGACGCCCTGCACGCGGAGGGGATCTCGGCGATCGCGTGGTACCTCCCGGGGCACGACGCCTCGGGACGAGACCTGCGCCGCGCCCGCGCGATGCTCTCGTTCCGGACGCCCGCGGGCGACGGGTTCGACGGCGTCGCGCTCGACATCGAGTCGCTGCGGACGAAGAACGTGAAGCAGCGCACGGCGCGCCTGCTCGCGCTGCTCGACCGGCTCCGCGACGAGGCGGGCTCGACGCCCGTTGCGGCGATCACGTACCCGCCGCGCGCCTTCGAGCGGCACCTGACGTGGTGGCCCGGCTTCCCGTGGGCGGCGATCGCGGGGAAGGTCGACGCGATCGTGCCGATGCTCTACACGGGCGGCGGGTTCAAGGGCTACGACGCCACGTACGGCTACGTCGCGCGGTCGCTCCGCCTCCTCCGCGCGGCCGTCGGCGACGAGATCCCCGTGCACGCGGCAGGCGGCGTCGCGAACCGCATGACGAAGGAGGAGCTGAAGGCGTTCGACGACGCGGTCCTGGACGACGGGACCGCGACGGGCTGGAGCCTTTACGACTTCCAGACGACGACGCCGGCGGCGTGGGCGGCGATGGCGCGCCTGGGCGAATCGCTGGGCTAACCGCGCCACGCGTCGCGCAGGCGGTCACGCGTCGCGAAGAGATGCTCGGGGACGACCTTGACGTCGGCGAGCACCGGCATGAAGTTCGTGTCGCCCGACCAGCGAGGCACGACGTGCTCGTGCAGGTGGCCCGCGATCGAGCCGCCGGCGACCTGGCCGAGGTTCCAGCCGACGTTGAACGCGTCGGGCGAGTAGACGGCGCGCAGCGCGGCGATCGCCTGCGTCGTGAGCTCGTGCACCTCCGTCGCCTCGTCGGGCGTCAGCTCGGCGAGATCGCCGATGTGACGCATCGAGGCGATCATCAGGTGCCCCGAGGAGTACGGGAACTTGTTCAGCAGCACGAAGGCCCGGTTGCCGCGGTGGACGGTGAGGCTCTCGCCGCCGAGCGCCCCGGACGCCTCGTCGCAGAACACGCATCCGTCCTGGGTGCCGGCCTCGCCGATGTACTCGAGCCGCCACGGGGCCCAGATCGGTCGCGTCACTCGTTCATCTTCGCAGCCTCGGCGACCGCGTCGTGGAGCTGGTCTCGTTCGAGCCGGTGCCGCACACGGTCGCGCCCCTCTGCGAAGCGGGTCACCTCGTACGCGATCAACGCGCAGAGCAGGAGCAGGACGAGGATCAGCGTCACGAGCGCGGGCACCGTCAGGGCGACGGGGTAGATGAGCAGCGTGAGGGCCGCGACGAGCGAGCGCTGGCGGCTCAGCGTGTGTACCAGGCGCCAGCGGAACGCGACGTGGCCGAGGAGGTACACCGCAACGCCGCCGACGAGCGCGGCCGCGGCCACCGAGTCGAGCTCGTCGCCGACGTGGGCGATCGTCTTCTTCAGGCCGAACGCGGCGAGGACGATGCCCGCCACGAGTGGGAAGTGAAGGATCCCGTAGGCGTCGCGCGCGAGCTCGTTCTGCTCCTTCCCCGGCGTTGCCTGCACGAGCCGCCGCACGCCGAGCAACGCGATCACGTCGAAGTAGAGCCACCAGAGCGCCGCGGCGAGCGCCACGCCGAGCACCGCTGCGACGATCACGCCGGTGTCGACGACGGTGTTCGCCCCGACGCCGATCGCGACGATCGACTCCCCGAGGGCGATGATCACGATCAGCCCGAACCGCTCCGCGAAGTGCGCCGGCATCAGCCGCCAGCCGCCCGAGCGGAAGAGCAACGGGGTGCCGACGTCCAGGAGGAGCGCGAGCGCCCAGAGCGCGCCCTGCTCGAGCCCGTCCGTGAACGAGGCTGTGACGAGGAGCGCGACGCTGGTCGCCGTGCTGCCCCCGAGCATCGTGACCGACTGCCGGAGACCAGGATCCTCACGGCTCGCGATCGTGAACAGCCAGATGTGCGCGAGGCGGACGAGCCCGTAGGCACATGCGAACACGAGCGCGTCGTCGCCGAACGCGTTCGGCACGGCGAGCGCGGCGACCAGGAACGCCGCCATCGCCGCGAAGATCGCGATGCGGACCGCGCCCTCCTCCGGGTCGACGACGCTCGTCAGCCAGGCGTAGCCGCCCCACGACCACCAGAGCATCGCGAGCACGAGGAGCGCCTGGAGCAGCCCTTCCCAGGTCGGCGTCGCCGCCATCAGCGCCGTGCACTGCGTGAGCGCGAGCACGAACACGAGGTCGAAGAACAGCTCGAGCGCCGTGACGCGCTCCTCCTCGCGGCGGACGGCGGTGAGGCGTCGTGTCCTCGCCTGGCTCTCCACGACCTCGATCCTCGCATGCGCGGGCGCCGCCGCACTATGCTCGGCCGGCTTCGGCGGCCAGGGAGGGCGTCGCGTGGCATACCCGTTCGTCGAGAGCCCCAACTTCACCCGCGCGAGCGGGCGCGCCATCGACGTCGTGGTGATCCACACGATGGAGATCTCCGAGCGAGCCGACGCGGCCGAGATCTGCGCGCGCTGGTTCCAGTCGCCCGTCTCGGAGGTCTCGGCGCACTACTGCGTGGACGCCGACTCCCTCGTGCAGTGCGTGCGGGAGAAGGACCTCGCCTGGCACGCGCGCGGCGGCAACGCGAACTCGATCGGTGTGGAGCTCGCCGGCTTCGCGAGCCAGACGACCCGCGACTGGCGCGATTCCTACTCGGCGGCCGTGCTCGAGCGGGCGGCGGCCCTCGTCGCGGATGTCTGCCGCCGCCGGCGGATCCCGGTCCGCTGGCTCGTCGCCGGCGACCTCGTCGCCGGCCGGCGCGGGTTGACCGGCCATGTGGAGGTGAGCCGGGCGTTCGGGAGGAGCGACCACTGGGACCCCGGGGACGGGTTCCCGGTCGAGTCGTTCCTCGACCGTGTCCGCGTGCTCCAGCAGGCGCAGCGGCGCGCGGCGCGCGCGAACCGGGCGCGCGTCTAGCCGGCGACGGCGTCGAGAGCTGCCCCGAGCCCGGCGACGAGCTCGGCGAGGTCGCCGTCGCCGATCGTCAGGGCGGGGGAGATCTGGAGACCGCCACCGGTCAAGGCCCGGGTCAGGACGGCGTGCTCGCGGGCGGCTGCGACGACGCGCTCCGTCAGCGCCGCGTCCTCCGCCAACGCATCGGCCGCGAGTTGCACCGCGGCGAGGACGCCGAGGCCGGCGCGCACGCCCCCGACGAGACGGTGCGACGCGAGCGGCTCGAGCGCGGCGGCGAGGGTCGCCTCGAGCCCGCGGGCGCGCTCCGGCAGCGACTCGCGCTCCATCACGTCGAGGTTTGCGTGGGCTGCTGCGGTCGCGGTCGCATGGCCGGAGTACGTGTAGCCGTGGCGCCAGACCCCCGCGCCGGGCGACCAGAACGGCTCGCGGACGCGCCCGCCGACGATCACCCCGCCGAGAGGCAGGTAGCCCGAGGTGACGCCCTTCGCGAACGTGACGAGGTCGGGGTCGAGCCCGAAGCGGGTGCTCGCGAACCAGTCGCCGACGCGGGCGAATCCGCAGATCACCTCGTCCGCGACGAAGAGGACGTCCCGGTCGCGGCAGACGGCGCGGGCCGCCTCGAGATAGCCGGGAGGCGGGAGCAGGACACCGCCGGCGCCGACGATCGGCTCGCAGAAGAAGGCGGCGACACGGTCGGCGCCGGAGTCGTCGATCGCGGCCGCGAGCGCGTCCGCGTCGTTCCAGGGGACGCGGAGCGTCCCGCCGGCGAGCGGGCCGACCCCGACGGTGAACGCGTCGATGCCGACGAGCGACGTGCCATAGCCGGCGAGGCCGTGGTAGGCGCGCTCGCGCGAGATCACGATCGTCTTCTCGTCCCGGCCGAGGAGGCTCCAGTACCGGCGGACGAGCTTGACGGCCGTCTCGACGGCCTCGCCGCCGCCGCTCGTGAAGAACACGGCCGCGTCCTCCATCGGCGCGAACGCCGCGATCCGCTCGGCGAGGTCGGTCGTCGATCGGGACGAGACGTCGCCGTAGTGGGAGTAGGCCGGCAGGCGTCTCATCTGCGCCGCGGCGGCGTCCGCGATCTCGGTGCGCCCGTAGCCGACGTTGCAGTACCAGAGCCCCGCGGTCGCGTCGAGATATCGACGGCCGGACTCGTCCCAGACGTGCACTCCTTCGCCGCGCTCGAGGATCAGCTCGCCGCTCGCGGCCACCGCGGACATGTCGGCGACCGGGTGCCAGAAGCGCGTCACGCGCGGCAGCCTATCCGCGTGCGCTTGCAACAAACTGTTGCAGGCGACGGGATCAGCGCGCGAGGGTGACCTTCGCGAGCCCGTGCGGCGCGTCCGGGTCGAGTCCCCGGGCGCGCGCGAGCGCCCAGGCGAAGAGCTGGCCCGGGACGACCGAGAGGAGAGGGGAGAGGAGCTGCGGCGCCGGGGTCGGGACGGGCAGCGTGTAGGCGGCGCCCTCGAGCTCCGCGGCCGCCGTCCCGCTCGCGACGAGCGTCGCACCCATCGCGCGCGCCCGTGCGGCCGCCTCCTGGACGGGGGCGAGGGTGGCGTCGGGCGAGGCGATCGCCCAGACGGGGAACAGCGGGTCGAGCGCCGCCACCGGGCCGTGGGCGAGATCCGTCGCGGTGAGCGGCTCCGCCGCGACCCGGCACGTCTCGAGAAGCTTGAGCGCGATCTCGCGGGCGGTCGCGAACTCGACACCCCGCCCGATGACGAACATCCGGCCGGTGTAGGCGAACGGCAGCGCCATGCCGGCCGCTGCCCGCTCGAGCGAGGGGAGCACCTCGTCGAGCTGCTCGCTCGCCCGACGGATGCCGTCGGAGACCTCGGGGCCGCGGCCGGCGAGATGCGCTGCGAGCAGGGCCAGGGTCGCCAGCGTGTTCACGTACGTCTTCGTCGCAGCGACGGCGAGCTCGGGCTCCGCGGCGAGCGGGATCGCCACGTCCGCCGAGATGGCGAGGTCCGACGCGGGATCGTTCGTCACCGCGATCGTCAAGGCGCCCGCTGCCCGGGCGCGGACGACGTATTCGACGACGTCGGGCGTGCGTCCGGACTGGGAGAGCCCGATCACGGTCGAGCCCGTCATGTCGAGGGGCGTGTCGTAGTGGACGGTCAGCGTGATCGCGTCCCGCATCGCGGTCCAGCGGGGGAGCAGGCCGAAGGCGTAGACGCCGTAGGAGGCGGCGTTGTCCGAGGATCCGTGCCCGACGAAGCGGATCAGGCGCGCGTCCCGCTCGGTGACGAGGCGCGCAGCCTCGACGATCGCGTCCTCGTGCGCGAGGAGCCCACGGAGCGCGGCGGGCTGCTCGTGGATCTCCGCGAGGAAGCGCGCGCCCGGGGCGGTCGGCTGGACGCCGTCGTCAGCCGGCCACACGCGTCTCGCCTCCGACGATCGCGCGGACGACCTCGAGCCGGTCGTCGAGCACCGTGACGTCGGCGGGGCCGCCGGGGAAGAGGCGTCCGAGCTGCGGGAGCCCCAGGACCCGCGCTGGCACCGTCGACGCGGCCTCGAGGGCCTGCTCGAGCGGCGCCCCTGCGGCGACGAGGTTGCGGACGGCCTGAGGCATCGTCAGCGTGCTGCCCGCGAGCACGCCGTCCTCGCGGCGGACGACGTCGTCCGTGACGACGACCTCGATCTCGCCCAGGGCGTACGTCCCGTCGCCGGCGCCTGCGGCCGCGATCGCGTCCGTCACGAGCGCGAGCCGGCCGGCGCCGACGGCCCAGAGGAGCTGGACGATCTCGGGGTCGAGGTGGACGTTGTCGACGATCGCCTGGAGCACGACGTCCGGGCGGACGAGGGCGGCCCCGACGACACCCGGGTCGCGGTGCGCCAACGGCCGCATCGCGTTGAAGACGTGCGTCACGGTGCGCACGCCGCGGTCGAAGGCGGCGTGCGCCTCGGCGGCGGTCGCGTTCGTGTGCCCCGCCGAGACGGTCACGCCCCGTGCCTGGAGCACGCCCACGAGGTCGAGGGCGCCGGGAAGCTCGGGCGCGAGGGTCATCAGACGGACCGGGCCCGCCTCGAGCAGCCGGTCGAGGAGCGCGACGTCGGGGTCGCGTCGCGCTCTCAGGCCGTGCGTGCCGAGGCGGGCGGGGGAGAGGAAGGGGCCTTCGAGGTGCACCCCGAGGATCCGGGGGCCGTGTCGCGTCTCGGGCACGGAGCGGAGCGCGGCGATCGTGTCCTCCTCGGCGGACGTGATCAGCGTCGGGAGGTACGCGGTGACGCCGGTCTCGAGCAGCGCCTCGCCTGCCGTCGCGAAGCCGTCGGCGTCCGCGCCGAGGAAGTCGACCCCGGCGAAGCCGTTCACCTGGAGGTCGACGAACCCGGGCGCGGCGATGCCCTGGCCGCCGCGGTCGAGGCCCACCGCTTCGATCCGGTCGCCCTCGATCGCGACGTCGCCCGGCACGAGCAGGCCGTCGACGAGAGCGGCCTCGACCCCGAGCCTCACGGGCCGAGCGCCTTCCTCAGGTTGCCGCCCTGACTCTCGAGCAGGGCGCGTGCCGCATCGGCGTCCAGATCGCGTGCGAGGAGAAGGATCGCGACCTTCGCGTCTCCGCTCGCCTCGTCCAGCGCTGCCTCGACCCGATCGGCATCGGCGTCGCTCGCGGCCGCGACGATCCTGCGCACACGTGCTCGCAGCTTCTCGTTCGTCGCGACGACGTCGACCATGAGGTTCCCGTACGTCTTGCCGAGACGGATCATCGAGATCGTCGAGATCATGTTGAGGACGAGCTTCTGGGCCGTTCCCGCCTTGAGCCGCGTCGAGCCCGCGATCACCTCCGGGCCGACGAGCACGACGATCTCGTGCTCGGCCGCCGCGCCGAGCGGTGAGCCCTCGACGGAGACGACGGCCACGGTCGCGGCGCCCGCGGCGGCCGCCTCGGTGAGTGCCGCGACGACGTAGGGGGTCCGGCCGCTCGCGCTGAGCGCGACGACGGCGTCGCCGGGGACGACCTCGAGGGCGCGGATCGCTTCCGCACCCGCAGCGGCGTCGTCCTCCGCCTCCTCCTGCGCTGCGGCGGCTGCCGCGGCGCCGCCCGCGATCAGCGCGACGACGCGGCCGGGGGGCACGGAGAACGTCGACTCGCACTCGGCGGCGTCGACGACGGCGAGCCGTCCCGAGGTCCCCGCGCCGACGTAGACGAGCCGACCGCCCACAGCGAGGCGCGCCGCGATCGCGTCGATCGCCGCGGCGATGCTGTCGGTCGCGCGGGCGACGGCGGAGGGGACGTCCGCGTCGCCGGCGTTCATGAGCCTGACGAGGTCCGCGGTCGTGCGGAGATCGAGGTCCGTGGCGGCCGGATCGCGCGCCTCGGTCGCGAGCGCGTCGAGCGTCTCCCCTGCGGTGGGCCCCGTCACGACGGCCAGTCTACGCACGGGGTCGTTGAGTGGTCAAGACCAATATGCGATACTGCCTCCCCGGCTGGTCCTGAACTGTCCCGGAGGACGACTATGCTCAGCGGTCGATAGGCACATGGCGACGATCGAGATCGACCACGTCACGAAGGTCTTCGGCAGCGACGTCGTCGCGGTCGACGACGTCACGCTGACGATCCAGGACGGCGAGTTCCTGGTCCTCGTCGGGCCATCGGGGTGCGGCAAGTCGACGCTCCTGCGGATGCTCGCGGGGCTCGAAGAGGTGACCGCGGGGACGATCCGCATCGACGGCGTCGACGTCACGGACCTCGCGCCGCGCCACCGCGACATCGCGATGGTCTTCCAGAACTACGCGCTCTACCCGCACATGAGCGTGCGCGAGAACCTCGGGTACGGCCTCAAGGTCCGGCGTGCGCCGAAGGCGGAGTCGCGGCAGCGCGTCGCCGAGGTGGCGGAGCTGCTCGGGCTCGAGGAGCTGCTCGACCGCAGGCCGGCCCAGCTCTCGGGCGGGCAGCGGCAACGGGTCGCCATGGGCCGCGCGATCGTCCGGCAGCCGCGCGCGTTCCTGATGGACGAGCCCCTCTCGAACCTCGACGCGAAGCTCCGCGTCGGGATGCGCGCGTCGCTCGCGCAGCTCCATGCCCGTCTCGGCGTGACGACGGTGTACGTGACCCACGACCAGACCGAGGCGATGACGCTGGGCGAGCGCGTCGCGGTGCTGCGCGACGGGGCGGTGGTGCAGGTCGACCGGCCGCAGGAGCTCTACGCCCATCCCCGCGACGTGTTCGTCGCCGCGTTCATCGGCGCGCCGTCGATGAACCTCGTCCATGCGACGGTGGAGGAAGCGGCCGTACGCCTCGGCCAGTACGTCCTGCCGCTCGATGCGGCGTGCCGGCCCGACAGCGCCGGCCCGGTGGTCGTCGGCGTCCGCCCGGAGGCGTTCGCGGACGCGACCACCGCGCCGCCCGACCTCCCACGGATCGACGTGGACGTCGAGGTCGTCGAGGAGCTCGGCGCCGACACCCACGTCTGCTTCTGGGTCGACGCGCGGCGGCCCGAGGTGGAGGTCGGCACCGCCGAGGAGGACGACGGAGCCCTGCTCGCCGACCAACGGACTCTCTTCGTCGCGCGCGTCGATCCCCGCTCCGCGCCGCGCCCCGGCACCCGCCGGACGCTCGCCGTCGACACCGCCCGGCTCCACTTCTTCGACGCCGCGACCGGGACGGCGCTCGCCACGCGGGCGCGCGAGCTCGAGGCGACGAGGGCGACGGCACTCAGCGTCGAATAGTGGTCTTGACCACAGCGGCGCGAACGGTAGGATGGCGTCCTCGACGGGAACGGAGCAGGTGATGGCGACAGTCGACGGGCCGAAGCAGGTCGTGACGAAGCAGAGCGAGGCCCGCAGCCGCGTCCTCGACCTCATCGAGCAGCTCGACGTGGGGGAGGCGATCCCCTCCGAGCGGCAGCTCACGCGCGAGCTGGGCGTCTCCCGCCTCACAGTGCGGGCCGCGCTCGACGAGCTCGTGCGAGAGGGCCTGCTCGTCCGCCGGCACGGCTCCGGGACGTTCGTCAGCGAGCCGAAGATCGCCCAGGAGCTGACGATGACCTCGTTCACCGAGGACATGCAGCGCCGGGGGATGGTGCCGGGAAGCCGCACGCTCGGGCTGCGTGTCGCGCCGGCAGGCGCCCATCTCGGACGCCTCCTGCACGTGTCGCCGTCGGAGCCCGTGCTGATCATCAACCGGCTGCGCCTCGCCGACCGGGAGACGATGGCGATCGAGACCCTCCACGTGCGCGAGTCGCTGGTGCCCGGGCTCGGCGCTCCCGATCTCGAGCGGCAGTCGTTCTACGAGATCCTCGAGGGCCGCTTCGGGATCACCATCGTCGGCGGCCACCAGACGATCGAGCCGACCGTGACCAACGAGGAGGAGTCGGAGGCGCTCGGCGTGCCGCTGCACTCTCCGGCGTTTCTGTTCGAGCGGACGACGCGCTCTGCGAGCGGCGAGATCGTCGAGTTCGTGCGCTCGATCTACCGCGGCGACCGCTACAAGCTCGTGACCGAGCTCCGCCGGTTCTGACGTTGGTCAGTACCAATGGCCGTCATCTTGCGGTCGGGATACCTGCCTCCGAGGCGGGCGTGCGACTGGATTTCCCGCTGGAAACAGCGGTTCCCACGACGTGCACCACCCGTGAGCCACCCGTCAACTGGTCTTGACATCCCTGGGCTCCTGTGCGACTGTTCCGAACCGTGGCAGAGTGGTATAAACCAGTAGGCGGCTCCGGCGTCTGTTCTCCGTCGGCCACGCGGGAACCCCGAGCGACGCGCACCGCCTCCCGATGCGCTTGGGGGATACGCCCATGATCAGAGCACGCATCATCGGCGCCGCCGTCCTCGTCGGCGTCGCCCTCGCCGCGGTGGCATCCACCGCCTCCGGCGGCACGAAGGCAGACAGCATCACCGTCTGGCTGCAAGTCGACGCCCAGGCGGACAACTGGGCGCCGATCGTGAAGGCGGCCAACGACCAGTTCGAGAAGGCGCACCCGGGTGTCACGGTCGACGTGCAGTACCAGACGTGGACCGACCACCTGAAGAAGTTCGACGCCACGCTCGCGGGCGGGAACGCGCCCGACGTCATCGAGATGGGCAACACCGAGATGACGAAGTACATGGCGGCCGGCGCCTTCCAGGACCTGACGTCGCTGAAGGGCTCTTTCGCCAACTCGTCGACGTGGCTCGCCGGCCTCGCGGCCGCAGGCGTCTACGGCAAGAAGACGTTCGGCGTCCCGTACTACGCGGGGTCGCGCGTCGTGACGTACCGCACCGACCTGTTCAAGAAGGCGAAGATCAAGGTGCCGCGGACGCTCGCGCAGTTCACGGCGGACGCCCGTAAGCTCGCAGCGACGGGCTCCGGCAAGGGCTTCTCGCCCGTGTACCTCGCGGGAACCGACTGGTACGCGGCGATGAGCTTCGTGTACGAGTACGGCGGCAGCATCGCCTCGCAGGTGGGCGGCAGGTGGAAGGGCGAGCTCGGCTCGGCGAGGTCGGTCGCGGGCCTGACCGCCTTCAAGACCTTCTTCCAGGCGGCCTCGCGCGCCTCGAAGACGACGGACGAGACGCACCCGAACCCGTACGACGTCTACGCGCAGGGCAAGGCCGCTGCGATCGTCGGGCCTGCATGGTTCAGCTGCTGTGTCGGCAAGAAGTACACGAAGACCACCGCGCAGTTCGTGATGCCGGGCCGCAAAGCCGGCCAGCCGCTGCCGGGGTTCCTCGGCGGCTCGTTGCTCGCAGTCCCGGTGGGCGGCGACCGGACGCTCGGCGCCGACTGGATCAAGGCCTACACGAGCAACCAGTCGATGACCGCGCTGCGGTCGATCGGCAACATCCCGAACACGACGAGCCTTCTCGGCAACAGCGTCAACGAGCGCGCCGCGAAGCGGAGCTGGTTCGTCCCGACCGCGAAGAACTGGGTGAACGTGGAGAACGGCAACATCCTCCGGAACATGCTCGCCCAGATCCTCACCGGCAAGCTGACCGTCAAGCAGGCGGCGCAGTCGGCGAGCGACAACATCGCCAGCGTCCTCAACGCGAACCTGTAGCCGGTGATGCGGGACGGGAGACTCCTTGGGTCGTAGCCCCGTCCCGCACACCACGACCGCCGCCGTCGCCGCACCACCTCTCCGGGTGCGGCGACGGCGGCCGCTGTCTGCGGCCCGCGTCGCGGAGGGCGCGGCGCCGTACCTCCTCGTGCTGCCGGTCGTCGTCGCGATCGGCGCGATCCTCGGATACCCGCTGTACCGCCTCGTCACGCTGTCGTTCCAGCGCTACGGGCTGGCGGAGCTGATCCAGCGGCAGGGCTCGTGGATCGGCCTCGACAACTACCGGTCGGTGCTCTCGGACTCGATCTTCTGGGACACGCTCGTGCGCACGATCGTCTTCACGGTCGTCAACGTCACGCTGACGATGGTGCTCGGGATGCTGATCGCGCTGCTGCTCGTCCGGGTCGCGGCGCCGGTGCGGGTCCTGCTGATGACCGGCCTCGTGCTCGTGTGGGCGATGCCCGCAGTGGTCGCCGTGCAGGTCTGGTACTGGATGACGAACTTCCAGAACGGCGTCCTGAACCACATCCTCACGCAGCTCCACGTCGGCGACTACGACCAGCACGACTGGTACGCGACGACGTTCTCGAAGCTCGCGATGGTGACTCTTCTGATCGTGTGGGGCGCGCTGCCCTTCGTCGCGATCTCGCTCTACGCCGGGCTGGCGCAGGTTCCGAACGAGCTTGTCGAGGCCGCCGAGATCGACGGCGCCGGGCCGCTGCGGGTGTTCCGCGACATCACGTTCCCGACCCTTCGGCCGATCGTCTTCATCCTCACGAGCCTCTCGATCATCTGGGACTTCGGCGTATTCACGCAGCCGTACCTGCTGATCGGGTCGGCGCACGTGGACTCGTCGAACTACCTGATGGGCGTGTACGTCTACATCGAGGGCTACGCGCACTCCGACTTCGGGCGCGGCGCCGCGATCTCGATCCTGATGCTGCTCATCGTCGCCGCCCTGAGCGTCGTGTACGTCCGCGGCAAGGTGCGCATGGAGGAGATCACGTGAGCGCGACGGCCGTCCCGCGCAGGCGGCGGAGCGCCAGGCGCCGCGTCCGCAGCGCGGGCTGGAACGTCCTCGCGCTCGTGCTCTGCGCGGTGATGGTCTTCCCGGTCTTCTGGATGCTCTCGACCGCGTTCAAGCCGGACGACGAGATCAACGGGGAGACGCCGACGTGGTTCTCGCTCTCGCCGACCCTCCAGCACTTCCGCGACGCCATGAACCGGCCCTACTTCTGGGACACCGTCCAGAACAGCCTGATCGTCGTCTGCGTCACCGTCGTCGCCTCGATCGTCCTGGCGTTCCTCGCCGCGGTCGCGCTCGCGAAGTACCGCTTCACGGGCCGCAAGGTGTTCCTCGTCCTGATGATCGGGATCCTGATGCTCCCGGCGGCCGGGCTCGTGATCCCGCTGTACGTCGTCCTCGCCCGCTACCACCTGACGAACACGCTGACCGGCGTGATCCTCACGTACATGACCTTCGTCCTCCCGTTCGCGGTGTGGACGCTGCGCGGCTTCGTCCTCGGCATCCCGAAGGAGCTCGAGGAGGCGGCAATGGTCGACGGCTCGAGCCGGCTCGGCGCCTTCGTGCGCATTTTGCTGCCACTCGTCGCGCCGGGGCTCGTCGCGACGTCGGTGTTCGTGTTCATCACGACGTGGAACGAGTACATCTTCGCGAGCGTGCTGCTCAGCGACCAATCGAACCAGACCGTCACCGTGTGGCTGTCGTACTTCTACGGGACGAGCCGCAACACGGACTGGGGCGGGCTGATGGCCGCCTCGACGCTCACCGCGATCCCGGTCGTCGTCTTCTTCCTGCTCGTGCAGCGGAGGATCATGTTCGGGCTCACGGCCGGCGCCGTGCGCGGATGAGCGACCCCGCGCCGGCGTTCCCGCCGCTGATCCCCAGGCCGCTCGCCGTCGCGCCCGAGCGCGGTGCCTTCGCGCTCGGGCCGCGCGCGCGCATCGTGGCGCCCGGGGAGGCGGCCGGCGTCGGCCGCCAGCTCGCCGGGTTGCTCCGGCCGCCGACTGGCTTCGCGCTCCCGGTCGTCGGGTCTCCGAAGGCGGCGGTGTCAGGTGCCCTGGTGCTGTCGCTCGTCCCCGGCGACCGCTCGCTCGGCGACGAGGGGTACCGGCTTCGCGTCGACGACCGGGTCACGCTCGCCGCGCGGCGGCCGGCAGGGCTCTTCTGGGGCGTGCAGACGCTGCGCCAGCTCCTCCCGCCGGCGGTCGAGTCGCCGACGCGCGTGCCCGGGCTGTGGCTCCTACCGCGCGGCGCGATCCACGACCGGCCTCGCTTCGCGTGGCGCGGGCTGATGCTCGACGTGGCACGTCACTTCTTCGGCGTGGGGGAGGTCGAACGGCTGGTCGACGAGATGGCCGCGTACAAGCTCAACCGGCTCCATCTCCATCTGACGGACGACCAGGGCTGGCGGATCGCGATCCGCTCGTGGCCGAACCTCACGAGGATCGGCTCGCGCAGCGCCGTCGGCGGCGGCCCGGGCGGCCATTTCACCCAGAGGCAGTACGCCCGAATCGTCGCGTACGCGCGGCGGCGCTTCGTCGACGTCGTGCCCGAGATCGACATGCCCGGCCACGTCAACGCAGCGCTCGCCTCCTACGGGCGCCTCGCGGCCGACGGCGTCGCGCCCCCGCCGTACACGGGGATCGACGTCGGGTTCAGCTCGCTCGCCCTCCGGCACGAGTCGACGTACGAGTTCGTCGACGACGTGGTGCGCGAGGTCGCCGCGCTCACGCCGGGCCCGTACGTCCACATCGGGGGCGACGAGGCTCTCTCGACCGACCCGGACGAGTACCGGGCCTTCGTGGAGCGCGCGCAGCGGATCGTGCGGGCGCACGGCAAGCGCATGGTCGGCTGGGAGGAGACCGCCCGCGCGCGGCTCCGGCGCTCCTCCGTCGCACAGCACTGGCACGACGCCGCCCTCGCCCGGCGAGCGGTCGAGCAGGGCGCGAAGCTCGTCCTCTCGCCGGCGACGCGCGCGTACCTCGACATGAAGTACGCGCGATCCTTCCCGCTCGGGCTCGAGTGGGCCGGGACGACAAGCGTCCGCGACGCGTACGACTGGGATCCCGCGTCGCTCCTGGCGGGCGTCGGGGAGCGCGACCTGCTCGGAGTCGAGGCGGCGCTGTGGTCGGAGACCTTCGACGACCGCGTCGGCCTCGACCGGCTCGCGTTCCCGCGCCTGCTCGGGCTCGCCGAGGTCGCATGGTCTCCCGGCGCCGGGCGCGGCTGGCGCGGCTACCGGCTGCGCCTCGCGGCACACGGACCGAGGCTCGCCGCGCGTGGTGTCGGCTTCCACGCGTCGCCGGACGTGCCCTGGGCCTAGGCCGGGCCGGTCAGCGCGCCGAGACCCGTGTTCAGACGCGCACGTGGACAGGCGCCCCAGTAGCCGTGACGGCCGTCCTGCGCGGTCCGAACGGCGTCGAGGAGCTCGAGCGCGTGCTCTCCGCGCTCGTTGCGGAAGAAGTAGGGCGACGCCGCCCCGCGGCGGACGAGCTCGACGTTGACGTCGGTCTCCCCGACGAGCACGTAGCGCAGGAGCCGCCCGTAGCGGTCGGTGTTATCGAGCGCCGGGTCTCGGACGAGCCGGACGCGTGTACCCGGGCGCGCGAGCGAGAAGAGCGCCTCTCGCGCGTCGCGGCCGAAGCAGTCGGTCGTCAGCTCCGGCGCGTCGACCTGCACGAGCCGGACCTTCGCACCGCCCTGGAGGGTCAGCGTGTCGCCGTCGTTCACGCGTGCGACCACGCCGTCTTCCGGGGCGGAAGGCTCGCCGGTCGTCGCGCCGTCGT
>DASSJV010000049.1:0-8090 GCA_035691005.1 Gaiella sp.
AGCCGCTGGGGCTCCTGGTTGATCGGCGGCAGCGGCTTGTCCGTGCCGAACCCGAGCGACTGGATGTACTCCTGCGCCTGGGTGATCCAGTAGTAGCCCATCACCTGCTCGAACTCGTCCTGGTGCCGGTCGTAGAGGAACGTGTTCGTCGCCGAGTAGGCGACGCTGCCGGTGCCGGCGACGATCGTCGCGTAGTCGCCGTTCAGGTAGCCGGAGCCGTCGAGTCGTGTGAGCGTCACCGTGTGGTACGCGGGTGCGAGCGCCGCGAAGTCGGCGTCCTTCTGGTCGGTGAGGCCTTCGTTGCCGAGATCCTGCACCGGGTTCGGGACGAACACCCGCGCCGTGCCGGTGGACGACCCAGGCCCCGGCTTCGTCGCGAACGCCGCGGACGCCGTGGCGAGCGCCACGACGACCACGACGAGCAAGACTCGTTTCACGGTCTCCCCCTTCCGTCGTTGGCGCCAGCCTACTGACCGCGATGCGGCGACCGGGGCTTCGGCCGGACGAAGCGGTTCGGCGGCGTCTTCCCGTTCCAGCGAAGCCCGGTCGCGTTCACCCCCTTCACGACGGCGCGGTACGTGCCCCAGGACGCCGGTCGCGTGAAGCTCATTCGGCCGCCGACGGTGCGGCCTCCTGCGCGGGCGTAGAGCTTGCCGTTGCGGTACAGCAACACGGTCACCCCCGCGTCCCGGACACGGCGACCACGCGCGTCGACGACGGTGACGTAGACGTGGAGCGTCTTGGTGCGCACGCCGTAGCGCACCGCGGCGACCCGCGCGACGGGAGGCGGTGTGACGGTCACGGGCGCGGTCGCCGTGAGCGGGCCTGCCGGCGTCGCGACCGTCGCGACCACGGAGCCCTTGCCGACCCGGCCGGAGGCCGTGTACGTCGTCGTCGGCCCGCTGGCCGGCGCAAGCGCGCCCGGGGTGCCGGGAGCCAGGGTCCACGCGGCCGAGAGGGACGCGATCGGATTCCCGAAGCCGTCGATGCCGACGGCGCTGAAGGACGCGGTGCTCCCGAGCGGGACGGTGACCGTGGACGGCTCGATGCGGATCGCGACCGCGACGGCGCCGGACACCGTCAGCGCCTGGGTCGCGGAGACGGCGCCGGGCGCGCTCACGCTGAGGGTCGCCGTGCCGGCCGTCGTGTCCTGGTAGTAGACCTGCGCAGTCGAGAAGGCCCCGGCCGGCAGCTGCACGGTGATGCTCGGCGTGAACGGCCCGGCCGGGCTCGTGGCGAGCATGCCCGTCGGCGACGACGTCGTCACGGTCACCGCGAGCGGCGCCGCCGGGCGCGTTGCAACGCCGGCGACCTGGGGCTGGATCGAGATCGGCGCCGAGACCGCCCCCGCGACGACGGAGGACGGCGGTGAGACGAACGTCAGCGTCGTGGGCGACCAGGCGCGGAACCCCGCCCACGCCGCGGCGGGCGCGGAGCCGGCGAGATCGCCCGCGCACCAGACGTTGCGACCCGCCGGCCCGCAGGCGAGCACCCCCGGGTCGGCCGGCGAGTCCGCGCCGGAGTCGCGGATCGCCGCGGCGAGCCGGTCGAGCAGCGCCCCCGCTTCCGACGCGAATTCCCCCTTGGGCACGGCGCCCGGGTTCCGGGGCGCCCACGCGAAGCCCCAGCGGTCCTCGGGATCGCCGGAGGTCATGTCGTGGCTGCGCATCGCGTAAACCTGCGTCGACACGAACTGTTGCATCAGGGTCGCGTCGACGAGCGTCCAGCCGAACGAGCTGGCCCACTGCCAGGCCGCGTTCCCGAGGGGACTCGCCGTCCGCGCGAAGAACGCGTTCGCCGTGCCCGACGCCGCGCCGCCGGCCGCGGCGAGAAGATCCGAATGCTCGAGGAAGTCGGTGAGCCCGTCCCGGCGCGTCGTGACCGGGCTGCCGGGCACGGCGTACGACCGGACGTCGGCGTACACCTCCTGCGACCAGTCGCTCACGTACGCGTTCATGTCCACCCAGAACGCGCTGTCCTGGAGCCACTCCTGCATGCGCGCCTTGTAGGTCGCGAGCGACGGGAGGCGCTGCCCGATGCCGACGACGAAGACGACGCCCTGCGTCGGCGGCTGCTCGCCCGCCGCGTCGTACAGCCCCCGCAGCAGCTCACGCACGTCGGCGCGAGACGTCCCGTCGCCGCGCCGGACGGACGACGAGAGCTCGTTGAGCGCCCAGGTGTCGCCCGACCCGACGTCGTAGCCCGCCGCGGCCATCCGCCGGCGCGCCTCGACACCGGCCTCGTACCACGTGCCGTTGCCCGCCTGCACCCATTTCCGCCAGGCCGTGAAGTTGATCTCGGCGAGCGCGTGGAAGCTCGGGCCGAGCGCCCGGATCCGCCACGCCTGGTCGGGCCGGGGCTTCGTCTTGTCCGAGACGAGCGGCGGGATCGAGATCGAGTACTGCGCGCACGGCGACGACTGGGCCGCGAGCTTCGTCGCGAGCCGCAGCCAGTCGGTCGCAGCGTAGAAGACGGCGCGCAGCGGACGGCAGCCCTGCGTCGTGGCGAGCGGCCGGAGCTCGCCGCGGCGGACGAGCCGCCACCAGAGCGCGGCCGTCTCGCGCGGCGCGAGCGACGGCACAGGCTGCATGGCCGGCGCGGCGTGCGCGTCCGGCGGCGCCGCGACCGCCGCTGCGAGCACGAGAAGCGCGAACACGACCCCGAGCCGGAGGCGAAGCGTCCGGACCATCACAAGACCCTAGGCGAGACTCGTGACGTCCTCGTTAGGAGCGCGTGCTGCTCGCGAGCGGCTGCGCCGTGCCGGCGTCGAGCGAGAGCGGAAAGGTCGCCGTGAGGCAGGTCCCCTCCCCGTCGGGACTGACGACGTCGAGGGTGCCTCCGAGCGCCTCGACCCGGTCCTTGAGCCCGCCGAGGCCCGTGGCCTCCTGTGTCCCGCACTCGACGCAGGCACCCCCGATACCGTCGTCGCGCACGACGACGGTGAGCACGTGCGGCTCCTGGACCGCACTCAGCCACGCCCGCGAGGCCCGCGCGTGCTTGGCGGTGTTCGTCATCGCCTCCGCCGCGACGTAGTAGGCGGCGGCCTCGACCGCGGGCGGAAGGCGCCCCGGGATGCGGACGTCGAGCTCGACGGGGACAGCCGCGCGCGACGGGCCGGCTAGGAGCGCCGCCTCGAGCCCCTCCCGTGCGAGAAGCGGCGGGTGCAGGCCGCGCGCGATCTCGCGCAGGTCGTCGATCGCGCCCTGCAGCTCGTCGAGCGTACGCTGGACGAACGCCGTCAGCCCGCGGTCGCCCGCGACCTCGGCCTCGAGCGCCCTCAGCGTCAGGAGCGCGGTCGTGAGGCGTTGCTGGGCGCCGTCGTGCAGGTTGCGCTCGAGCCGCCGGCGCTCGCTGTCGCTCGCGCGGACGAGCCGCAGGCGCGACGCCTGGAGCTGCTCGAGCTTCGCAACGAGGTCGCGATGGAGCCGGTCGCGCTCCATCGCGATGCGCATCATCGGCAGGAACGAGGCCGTGAACTCGGGCGCCTCGAGCAGCTTCGGGTCGTGCACGAGCATCCCGATGCGTCGCGTCTCGTACGCGATGGGCGTGGCGATCTGGCCTGCGCCCGGCCGCGGCTCCTCCGGGTCGCCGCCGATCCCCACGTAGCAGTCCCGCTCCCAGTCCCACCAGTAGATCCGCATCCCGGGGTCGTCGAGGATCTCCCGAAGCGCGTTCTGCACCTCCGCCGGCGTCGCGAGATCGGGGATCGCATCGAAGATGCGCCGAATCGTCTCGAGCCAGGACGCCGCGTCCGTCATCAGGGAGTGGTTGTAGCGCGTCCCCACGCGTCCGCCAAGCGGAGTACCGCGACGGGGGCACCGCGTGGCAGCACCCCCGTCGCCCGAGACATCCGTCCTACTTGACGGTCAGCGTGCCCTTCATGCCGGCGGCCGCGTGGCCCGGCACGGTGCACTGGTACTTCATCTTGCCCGGCTTCAGCGTGACCTTGAGGGTCGCCGACTTGCCCGGTTGAACCATCGACGACTTCTTGCCGGCGATCTTGAAGTCGTGCGCGAGCTTGCCCTTGTTCACGACCTTGAAGGTCACGGACCCCTTCGCGACGGACGACTTCGACAGCGTGAAGTGGAACTCGGTCGGCTTGCCGGCCGTGACCGTGATGGTCGTCGCCTTCGCGGCGGTCGTGCCGGTGCCCGCGGCGAGCGCCGCGAACGGTGCCGCGAGCGCGAGGCCTGCGGCAACGGCGGCGGCCGCAAACGTTCTTCTTCTCATGCTCCCTCCTGGGATCGAAGCTCGAGTGCGAGAGACGCGCCGCAGCACGGGCGTCTGGTCGCGACGTCTCACTATGCCTGGACGTCGACGCATGGCGACGGGGAACCGAATCCGTCGCTTCCCCGTAGGCTTGACGCATGCCGCCGGGCGCCCACCCGTCCCCCTCGCGGCGCGTGCGCGTGACGCGTCTGCACGAGCGTGCGCTCTACGACCGCGAGGCGATCGAGGCGGTGCTCGATGCGGGCCTCGTGGCGCACCTCGGCTTCGTCTCGGAGGGCCAGCCGTACGTGATCCCGACGCTGCACGCGCGGGTCGGCGACGCCGTCTACGTCCACGGCTCGGCCGCGAGCAGGACGCTCCGCGCGCTCCGGGACGGCATCCCGGCGTGCCTCACCGTGACGCTGCTCGACGGCATCGTGCTCGCGCGGTCGGTCTTCGAGCACTCGATGAACTACCGCTCGGTCGTCGTACTCGGCACCGCCGTCCCGGTCGACGAGCCGGACGAGAAGCTCACCGCCCTCGAGGCGTTCACCGAGAAGCTCTTGCCCGGCCGCTGGGCCGAGGCGCGGCCGCCGACCCGCAAGGAGCTGAAGGCGACGAGCGTCCTGCGGCTCCCGCTCGACGAGGCGTCCGCGAAGATCCGCGACGGCGGGCCGGAGGACGGCGACACCCCGGACGCCGGGCTGGACGTCTGGGCGGGGCACGTCCCCCTCGTCGTCGAGGCGCGGCCGCCCGTGCCCGACCCGACCCTCCGCCCCGGCATCCCGGTGCCACCAGGGGTCGCGCACTACCGGCGGCCCGGGCTCGTCGGGTAGCGGCGGCGTTACCCTCACCGCATGGCGCAGCCGGCGGCCGAGACGATCGTGATGAAGTTCGGCGGCTCGTCCGTCGCGGACCCGGACAAGGTCAGGCTCGTCGCGAAGCGGTTCGTCGACGCGAAGCGACAGGGGCTGGACGTCGTCGGCACCGTCTCCGCGATGGGCAAGACGACCGACTCGCTGCTCGCGCTCGCGAGCGACGTCTCCCCCACGCCGAACCCGCGGGAGCTCGACATGCTCCTCTCGACCGGAGAGCGCATCGCGTGCGCGCTCGTCGCGATGGCGATCCACGACCTCGGCGAGGAGGCCGTGTCGTTCACCGGCTCGCAGGCAGGGATCCTCACCGACTCAGTGCACACGAAGGCGAAGATCCGCGAGATCCGCGGCGACCGGATCCGCGCCGGGCTGGAGCAGGGGAAGATCGTGCTCGTCGCGGGCTTCCAGGGGTTCTCGCGCGACACGATGGACGTGACGACGCTCGGCCGCGGCGGCACGGACGCGACGGCAGTCGCCCTGGCGGCCGCCCTCGGCGGCGCCTGCGAGATCTACTCGGACGTTGCGGGAGTCTTCACGGCCGACCCGCGGATCGTCCCCGACGCCCGCAAGCTCGCGGTGGTGTCGTACGACGAGATGCTCGAGATGGCGGCATCGGGTGCGAAGGTGCTCATGCTCCGCTCGGTGGAGCTCGCGAGAAGCCACGGGGTGCGCATCCACGCGCGCTCGACGTTCTCCGACGAGGAGGGAACCTGGGTGCAAGAGGCAGAGGGAATGGAGCAGCCGATCGTCTCCGCGGTGACCCACTCGGAGACCGACGTCGTCTTCACGCTGACCGGGATCCCCGACCGGCCCGGCGTCGCCGCGATGATCTTCGACGCGGTCGCGAGCGCCCAGGTCAACGTCGACACGATCATTCAGAACGTCGTTCACGGCCGCGCGGAGATGTCGTTCTCGGTGCCGGTCGAGGACGTGCCCGCGACGCGGGGCGCGATCGAGGCGACCCAGCAGGAGCTCGGCGCGTTCGAGGTCGGGGAAAACCACGAGCTCGGCAAGGTGTCGCTGATCGGGGCCGGGATGCGGTCGCACCCCGGCGTCGCCGCGACGATGTTCCGCACGCTTGCCGACCGCGGGATCAACCTCGAGATGATCTCGACGTCGCCGATCAAGATCAGCTGCATGATCGGGCGCGACCGCATCCCCGAGGCGGTGCAGAGCCTCCACGCCGCCTTCCGCCTGGAGCGCGAGCCCGAGGTCGAGCCGACGATCTGATTCCTTGTTCGCAAGCGGGATTCCGCGAACGCGGAATCCCGCGCTCGGATCCGCCGCCTGCGGCGGGCGCAGACCCCTGAAAGCGCCCGCTGTCGCGGTCGCAACGGCCTCGTTGCGACTCGCTGCCCGGCAGGCACCGGCGGCGTCGCGCCGAATGTGCCCAGCGTGAGCGGACGGACCGTCGAGGCGATCGTCACCGCGGCCGTCGGGCTGCTGATCGTGCTCGGCGTGCGCTTCGGGCTCGCCCTCGTCTTCGAGCGCTACGAGCGGCGCCTCGCGACCCGCGACCCTGCCGAGGCGGCACGCCGCAGGACGTCGCTCCTCTTCCTGCGGCGCGTGCTCGTCGCCCTCGTCGCGGCGATCGCCGTCTGGAACGTGCTCTCGATCTACCCCGAGACCGACCAGATCGTGAACGCCCTGCTGGCGTCGAGTGCCGTGCTGGCGATCTTCGTCGGCCTCGCGTTCAACACGCCGCTCTCGAACCTCGGCTCGGGCATGCTCGTCGCCTTCGCGCAGCCGCTCCGGCTCGGCGACCGCGTCACCGTCGGCGAGCACACCGGGTTCGTCGAGGAGATGGACCTGCTCTACACGACGCTCGTCACGGACGAGGCGCGGCGCGTGTTCATCCCGAACAGCCAGCTCACCTCCGCGATGATCGTGAACCGGACGATCCGCGACCCGCGGCGGATCGTCTCGGCGGAGTTTCCGATCAGGCTCGGCGCGTCGCTCCAGGGCGCGCGCGAGACCGCGCTCGAGGCCGTCGACGGGCTCGGCGGCGTGCGCCGCGGCGCGACGCGCGTCCTCGTGGGCGACGTGAAGAACGGTGCCGTGTGGCTCACCGTGACGGCATCGGCCCCGCTCGACGCGGACGTCGCGCAGCTCGGCTCCGACCTCCGCGAGACCGTGCTCGACGCGCTCGCGAAGGCCGACGCGCTGGCGGCGTGAAGCTCTCGCCGGGGCATAGCCTGTCGCCATGACCAAAGGCGAGGCGGCGGGTCCGCCTGACGAGCAGGACGGCCGCGCCGGCCAGAGAAGACCTACGAGGAACAGGTCACCGCTGCGGCCGAAGGGCGATTCACTCGCCCGAGAGGCCAACCATGCGTTGCGACGACACGACGCAGAAGAAGGGGGGCTCGTGGGGGAAACATGGTTTCCCCCACGCAACTAGACGCAGTCTCTGAGGGGCTGCGCCTCCGGCAGCGTCTCGAGGCGCTTCAAGGTGTTGTTCTCGATCTGGCGGATGCGCTCGCGGGTCACGCCGAACGCCCGCCCGACCTCCTCGAGCGTGCACGGCGCCTCGCCGAGGAGCCCGAAGCGCAGCTCGATCACGCGTCGCTCCCGGTCGGGGAGCGAGCCGAGCGCGGCCTCGATGTCCTCGCGCCTGAGCGAGAGCGAGGCGGTGTCGAACGGCGACTCGGCCTGGTCGTCCGGCACGAAGTCACCCAGGGAGGAGTCCTCCTCCTCGCCGATCGGCTTCTCGAGCGAGACGGGGAGCTGCGCCATCCGCAGGATCTCGCGCACCTCCTCCTCCGTCATCTCGAGCTCCTCCGCGATCTCCTCCGGGTTCGGCTCGCGGCCCAGACGCTGGACGAGCTGGCGCTCGATGTGGACGACCTTGTTGAGCTTCTCGACCATGTGCACCGGGATCCGGATCGTGCGCGCCTTGTCCGCGATCGCGCGCGTCACCGCCTGCCGGATCCACCAGGTGGCGTACGTGGAGAACTTGAACCCCTTGCGGTAGTCGAACTTCTCGACCGCCCTGATCAGGCCGAGCGA
>DASSJV010000050.1:0-42439 GCA_035691005.1 Gaiella sp.
GGCGATCGCGAACTGGATGTAACGCCAGGAATTGAGGAACAGCTTGGCGAGCTCGGCCTCTTCCACCTCGACCGTCAGCAGCCGGTCCGTCAGCACGCCGAATAGATCGAGCGCGCCATCGACCGCATCTTCCGTGAGGCCCGACACGATCTGGGGCAGTCGGTCGAGCTCGGTGATCGCATATCCCTGCGCGATCCGCTCGGGGCAGTACGAGACGTTGACCTCCGCGCCGAGCGACGCGAAGTGGCGTCCCAACTCGCGCGTCGCGCCAGGGAAGACGGTGCTGCGCAGGACGACCTGGTGCCCCACCCGGAGGTACGGCGCCAGAGTTGTCGCGAGGTCGAAGAGCGGGTGGTGGCGGGGGCTCAGGTACTCGTCGATCGGCGTCCCGACGGTGATGACGACGTACTCCGACTCGCCGACGGCGTCGAGCGAGTCGACGACGTGCAGCGTCTTGTCGAGGGTCTCGCGGAGCAGCGGCTCGGCACCGTGCTCGATGAAGGGCATCTTGCCCGTTCGCACCGTGCGCTTCCTGCCTTCGTCCGTGTCGACGAGCGCGACGGTGCGTCCCGCGCATGCCAGCATGATGCCCAACGGCAGACCGACGTGGCCGCACCCGCCGACGATGACGACATCGTGCCTTTCCACCGCGGTGGATCGTAGCCCTGGCCCCGGGGACGGGACCGATGCCATGCTAGGCCGCGCCCCGGTTCACCCACGTATGGACTCCGTCCTGAAACCTCATCGTGCCCCACGGGGTCTCCGCAACCGTGCCTCTCCGTAGTCGTTGAGGTTCGTCCAACCCCGCGATCCGAACAGTCGGCGCAGCCTGGCCTCGACGTCCGAGCCATGAGTGCCGACGTGCACTCGACGCACCTTCGCGTCGACCTCGGGCGCGGCTTGCTCGAACACGTCGGCCTCGGCGCCCTGGATGTCGCAGTGAATGAGGTCGACCCGGTCGAACGGCCGAAGAAGCTCGGGAAGGGTCACGGCCGCGACGGTGTCCACCTGCGATGGACTCGAACCTTCGTCCACGATCGCCTGCCCGTACCACGCGGCAGGGTCACCGATCGCAAAGTTGACGCGCCCCGTTCGCGCGAGACGGCCCTCGGCGCCGAGTACCGCCTCGAGGAGGTCGACCCACTCGAACACCTCGGTGTCGGGCTTCGGGGGAGTGACCGTGACGAAGCCCAGCTCCTCGACGAAGAACTCGCGTCGTCAGCACTCCGACCCAGTTCGGGAAGGCGCGACAGCCTCTGACGAATCGGGCGAAGACGTCGTCTCCAGAGGGGCTCGTCATGGAGGCGCACACACTACGATCACCGACGTGCCGATCGTCTCGCCGAACATCCGTGTCCGGGTCGAGGATCACTTCGAGGTCGGCGAGCACTCGATCGTCGACGACTACTGCTACTTCTCGACCCGGGTCCGCATCGGCGACTGGACGCACCTCGCGACGGGCTGCTCGGTCGCCGGCGGGCCGGAGCGATTGTTCTCCATCGGCGACTTCTCCAGCCTCTCGGCCGGGGTTCGCGTGTGGTGCACCTCGAACGACTTCGTCAACGACGCGATCATGATCGGAGCGGCCGAGGGGATCACCGGCGACGTCTCCTTCGGTGACCACACGGGGGTCGGGGCGAACTCGGTCGTCATGCCGGCGAATGACGTCCCGGAGGGTGTCGCGATCGGCGCGTTGAGCTTCGTCCCGGCCGGATTCGAGTTCGAGCCCTGGACGGTGTACGCGGGCATTCCCATCGCCCGGGTCGCGGCACGGAACCGCGACAGCGTCTTGCGGCAAGTGGAGCAGCTCCTCGGACGAAGCTCCGTCTGACGTCTGCGACGCCGACTCGACGACGGGACGTGCTGCGATGATCGCGAGCGTGCCCGAGCAGCCCCCGACGGCGAGGCCGGCCCGTCCCGCGCGGCTCCCGGAGCCACGATCCGCCCTCCTCGTCGCCCTCTCCGCGGTGGCGCTCGTGGTCCTCGGGCTGGCCTGGTCACTGGCCTCACCGGCCGGGTCGAGCCCCGACGACGACTTCCACCTCGCGTCGATCTGGTGCGCAACGGGTGACGCATCGTTCTGTCGGAGAACAGGCGAGCACATCGAGGAGGGTGTCGAGCGCGTCGAGGTCCTCCCGGAGCTCGGGGCGGGCCTGATCTGCTTCGCACACGCCCCGAGGATGTCCGCGGCGTGCCAGACGGCGGCTCGCCAGAGCGACGCGGCGGGCGTGAGCCGTGCCAATGACGGCCTCTACCCGGACGGCTTCTACCGGCTGATGTCGGTGTTCGCGACGACGAACGTCGACCGCTCGGTCGTCGTCATGCGCATGGCCTCCTGGGTCGTCGCGCTCTCGCTGCTCTTGGCGGCCGGGCTGGTCGCCCGTCGCGCCGCGCGGCCAGCGCTCGCGCTCGCGGCGCTGACGACACTCGTGCCACTCGGCGTGTACCTGTTTGCGTCCACGAATCCGAGTGGGATCGCGATCGCCGGCATCGGGGCGTACTGGGTGGCCGCGATGACCGTCCTCGAGGGGGGCGGCTCCACAGTCAGGCGGGCCACCGTCGTCGCGGTGTTGCTCGTCAGCGCCGCTCTCGCCCTCGTCTCGCGCTCGGACGCGGGCCTTTACCTCGCGGTGGCCAGCCTCGCGGCGTGGCTCTCTGGCGGGGGGTACCGACCGCCGTTCGCGCGCACGACCCTGCTGGTCGGCGGCGTCGCGGTCGTAGGAATCGTCACGACCGTTCTCGGCCGTCAGAACGAGCGCTGGGCGGGCGGCCTCGACGTCCAGGAGGGGCAGACGCGTACCGCGCTGCTGTTCGAGGGTGTCCTCGATCTCCCGCGCCGGGTGCTCGGCTCGATCGGACTGGACGCGCTCGGCTGGCTCGACACGCCCATGCCCGCGCTCGTCGGGACGCTGATGCTGCTCGCGTTCGGCGGCGCGCTCGTGATCGGGCTCGGGGCGGCGACGCGGGAGAAGTGGCTCGGCCTGGTCGTCGTCGCGGGCACGCTCGTCGGGCTGCCGTTGCTCGTGCTCTCATCCGGCCAGAACGTCCAGCCCCGCTACGTCTTGCCGCTCCTCCCGATCCTGATGGGGACCGCGTTGATCGCACGCCCCGTCGACCCACCCATTCGGGTCGGTCGCGTTCATGCCCTGCTGATCCTGCTCGCGATCGTGATCGCGCACGGTGCGGCGCTGCACCGGAACATCCGGCGCTACGTGACCGGCGTCGACGTCGGCGGGCCCGACCTCGGCGCGTCAGTCGAGTGGTGGTGGAGTCGCGGGCCGGGCCCGATGGCGACCTGGCTGCTCGGCACGGTCGCATTCGCCGTCGTCGGCGCGTGCGTGTACCGGCTGCTCGAGCCGCGCGACGGGAATCCCGCCGTCGGGACGGCGTCGGACAGACTCAGGTGAGAGCGAACCGCGTGGCGGGGTCAAGCTCGTCGAGCGTGCCGGTGTACTCGTAGCTCCGCACGGTGAGGGCCGCGAGCGAGGCCGGCGAGGAGTACGTCGCCGTCGCGAGCACGCGCGGCTTCGTCGTCGAGAACCCGCCGCGGTGGAAGCCGGCGGTGTTGCAGAAGAGAAGCGTCCCCGCTGGGCCGGTGAACGTCTGCACCGCGCTCGCCGGGACGCGGTCCTCCAGCTCCTCCTCGGTCGGATAGTGCTGACCGAGGGGCTGCCAGCCCCACGCGTCGGCGTAGGGGCCACCCGGCTGGCTGCCCGCGACGTACTGGAACGGGCCCATCTGCTCGTCGACGTCGACGAGATAGAGGAAGACCTTCAGGAGGTGCTTGTCGTTGTAGTCGCGGTGCCACCGCTGCGACGAGATCCGTTCTGCCGTGGCGGGCTGCGGCACGGAGTACCAGACGTCGACGTACTCGAGCTTCGACCACATCTGGAGGTAGGCGTTCGCGAGGTCCAGCAGCCGCTTGGACGCGACGACCTCGAACCACGGATCGGTGTGGCCCAGCTCCACGCCGTAGCTCTGCAACCGCACGACGAACTCCTTGCCCGGTCGGACGCGGAGGTGCTCGCCACCCTCGGCCAGCTCGGCCTCCGTCGAGGCGACGAACCGGTCGCGCTGTGCCTCGATCGCGCGCCACTGCTGGGCGTCGGGCATGAGCTCCTGGAACGACCTGACGGCGAACCCGTGCTCGTTGACGTCGGCGAGGATGCTCCGCTGGGCGTCGTCGAGCTGGGCCGGCGTGTCGCCGAAGCGCTCCCGGCTCGCGCGGTTCGAGAGAAGGCGGTCGTGCAGCTCGTACGTCGCGCGGATCCCCTGGCGCTCGATCGCCTTCGCCACACGGTCGGCGCGGTGGGTGAACACGCGGTTCATGCGGGCTGAGAACTTCGTGCGCTGCCTGTGCATGGTCCTCTTTGGCGGTAGGGCGGGAGTCGCCTACGTTACCGGCGGCTACCGGTGACCTCCGTCTTCTACCTCTTCCGCGACGCGCCGCCCAGGCGAGCAGCGCTCGCCCTCGCGGCGGGCTCCGCAGCTCGGTACTCGCTCTACGGCATGGACGAGCTCGCCGCCCGCGGGTACGCCGTCCGCCACAACCTCGAACGGCCCGCCCCGTCGCGCGCAGCCCGACTGGTGGGAGCCGCGCTCAAGCGCGGTCTCGAGGGCGCGGGCGGCTATGGCGGCGACTTCGCCACGGTGCTCGCCTCGCTCCGGACGCTCAACCGCGCGGACGTCGTGCTCTCCACCGTCGACACCGTGGGCATCCCGCTGATGCTGCTCGCCCGGGCCAGGGTCGTCCGCCCTCCCTTCGTCTACACGGCCATCGGGCTGCCCGAGCGTCTCGTGCAGCTGCGCTCGCGGCGCATGGAGCACCTCTACGCCCGCGCGCTGGGCGCGGCCGCCGCGGTCGTCGCGTACAGCGTGCACGAGGCGGACGTGCTGCGGCAATGGCTGCGCGAGCGGGGCGTCGAGGCAAGGGTCGAGTTCGTGCCGTTCGGCGTGGACGTGGACGCATTCCGGCCGGCCGGCGGAGCAGCTCCCGACGTCGACGTCGTCTCGGTGGGGGCGGATCCCCATCGCGACTTCGAGCTGCTCATGGCCGTTGCCCGCGAGCTCCCGGACGCGAGCTTCCTCGTGGTCACGACGCGCGACCGCGCGCTCTCTCTCTCGACGCACCCGCCGAACGTGTCGGTCCAGACCGACCTGCCGTTCGACGAGATGCAGGCCCGCCTCACGCGGGCACGCGTCGTGGCGCTCCCCGTGCGGGACAACAGCTACTCGGGCGCGACGACCGTGCTCCTCCAGGCGATGGCGCTCGCCATGCCGGCCGTCGTCACGCGGACGGCGGCGATCGCGACGGGCTACGGGCTCGAGGACGGAGGGAACGTGCGGCTCGTCTCGCCGGGCGACGCTTCGTCGTTCGGCGGCGCGGTGGCGGAGCTCCTCCGCGACGAGCCGCGCGCGCGCGCGCTCGGCGCGCAAGCCCGTGCGACCGTCGAATCCGAGTTCACCTGGGACCGCTATGTCGACCGCCTGGCCGGGGTGCTGGCGGCCGCGCGACGTTAGCGTCTATCCGTGGAGCCGAGGAGCATCGCCAGCGCGGCGCGCCGGGAAGGGCGACGGCTCGCCGCGCGCGTCGGCACCGAGGCCGACTGGCTGCGCACCCGCCGCGGCCGGGCCGACCTGGCGGTTTTCCACGAGTTCGCCCCTCCGCCCGCGGGCGGAGGCCACCAGTTCCTCAGAGCGCTCACCCGCGAGCTCGAGGGGCGCGGGCTCGTCGTCGAGCAGCAGCGCATCTCCGAGGGGACGCCCGCATGCCTGTTCAACTCGTTCAACTTCGACTTCGCACGGCTCCGTCGCTTCTCCGCCCGCGGGGCGCGGCTGGTCCATCGGGTGGACGGCCCGATCGGGGTCTATCGCGGCTTCGACGACGGCACGGACGAGCGGATCGCGCATGTCAACGCCGAGCTCGCGTCGGCCACGATCCTCCAGTCCCGGTTCTCCCTCGAGGCGCACCGCGAGCTCGGGATCGAGCTTCGCGACCCCGTGGTCGTCCCGAACGCCGTCGACCCGGCGATCTTCCACCCGCCAGAGCGTCGGGAGCCGCTCGAGGGGCGAAGGATCCGCGTCGTCGCGACCAGCTGGTCGGACAACCCGCGGAAGGGCGGCGACGCGCTCGCGTGGCTCGACCGGAACCTCGACGACACGCGCTACGAGCTGACCTTCGCGGGGCGCGCGCCGACGCGCTTCGAGCACATCCGGGTCGTCGGCCCCCTCGACTCGAAGGCGCTCGCCGACCTGCTCCGCACGCAGGACGTCTACATCGCCCCGAGCCGCGACGATCCTTGCTCGAACGCGCTCCTCGAGGCGCTGGCGTGCGGCCTGCCGGCGGCGTTCCGGGACAGCGGCGGCCACCCCGAGCTCGTCGGCGAGGGGGGCCTTCCGTTTCGCGCGGACGACGACCTCGGCGGGGTGCTGGAGCGGCTCGTCGGCGAGCTGGACCAGCGGCGCGCGGCGATCTCGACCCGTCCGATCGCGTGGGTCGCCGATCGGTACCTCGAGGTCCTTGGCCTCGACGACGACCCCTAGAATCCCGCGACCGTGGAGAACTACCTGCGACGAGGGGTACGCGGCGCCCGCCATCGCGTCAACAAGCGGCTCGACCGCGCTGCCGTCTCGCGGGCGCACAACGCGCTGTACCTGTCCGATGCGTGGACCGAGGCCACGTGGCTCGGGGCCCAGGCGCTCAAGAACCCGCTCGACCTGTGGGTCTACCAGGAGATCCTTGTCGAGTCGAGACCGGACCTGATCGTGGAGACGGGGACGTACCGCGGCGGCAGCGCGTTCTTCCTCGCATCGATTTGCGACTTGCTCGGCGTTGGCGAGGTCGTCTCGATCGACGTCGAGCCGGTCCGCGACGACTACCCGTCCCACCCACGGATCACATACCTCGGGGGCCGGTCGTCGACGGATCCCGAGGTCGTCGCAACGGTCCGCGAGCGCGCGGCGGGGAAACGGACGCTCGTCGTCCTCGACTCGGACCATTCGCAGGAGCACGTCGAGGCCGAGCTCGCCGCCTACGCGGAGCTCGTGCCCGTGGGCGGCTACGTGATCGTCGAGGACTCGAACATCGGGCAGATCCGCAAGGATCTCCTCCCGGGCCCGCTCGAGGCGATCGAGACGTTCCTCGCTGGCACGGATACGTTCGAGATCGACCGCAGGCGGGAGAAGTTCCTGATCACGTTCAACCCGAGCGGATACCTCCGCCGGGTGCGCTAGCTGCAGATCTCTCGACGTAGCTCCGCCGCCGAGCCCGCGCCGACGACGCGGACCGGCCCGCCGACGTGCCAGAGCACGAGGCCCGCATTCGTCCCTTTGGCGATGCGCCGGCCAGCGAGCCGGAGGCCCGGCTGCGTGAACACGTAGTCCGCGACGAGCGGGTTCCCCGGCGAGGTCTCGAGCTCGCCGGTCGAGCTGACGTCCACCCGCTCGATCGGGAGGCCGTCGGGGATCGAGCCGCGGACGTAGGCAGCGCGGTCGACCGTCGAGTTGAAGAACTCGGTGAGGAAGAGGGCGTGGCGCTCGAGCGCCGAGCCGCAGCTCGTGTCCGCGTAGAGCTTCGTCACGGGGGCGGTGGCCGGTAGCCGGTCGTCGATCCAGGTGCGATCGAGACCCCCGGCGAAGACCTCATCCTCGGGCGCGTCGATCATCCGCTGCCAGGCGAAGTACGATGTCGCCGCGAACGTCGCGGCGACTGCGAGCGGCAGCGCGACGCGGGCGATCCTCCGCGGCAGGAGGACGGTCGCCGCGAGGAGGGCGACGACGAAGACGCCAAGGGCGAGGCGACCCGATGCAGGCCCCGGCCCTGCCAGCTCCGCCTCGATGCGGACCCAGAGCGCGCCCGGGACGGTGTCGATCCCCGCCTCGTTGGCGAGCTGGGCGAAGGGGAGGACCAAGGGCAGCAGGAACGCGAGCCCGACGCCGACCGCGGTCGCCACGAGCGGTCGCGGGAGGCCGGCGGCGAGCCAGACGACGAGCCCGACGAGCCACAGGGGCAGGAGGTAGAAGCCGTAGCGGTCGTGGAGGCGGTCGTAGCCCCAGGGGGTGCTCGTGAACGCGGCGACGACGAGGAGACCCGAGACGTTGGCGGAGGCGAACAGGGCGACGAACGCCGCCGCGCTGCGCGACCCGGCTCGTCCCGCCTGCGTGAGCGACCAGAGGACGATCGGAGCGACCGCGACGGGGACGATGGCGAGGTACACCGCGAAGTCGCCGAGGTGGTACAGGAACCACTTCCCGACCTGGAGGGGGTCGTAACCCCGCCAGAGCTCCCAGTACGCACCCAGCGCGTCGGAGGCCGACGCCCCGGACGCGAGCTTCGCCGCGAAGGCAACGCCGCCGAGCACGACGGGCAGCGCCGTCGGCCACAGGCGGAGGATGTCGCCGCGGCCGCGCGGTCGTGCCCAGGGCGCGACCAGCCAGAGCGCGCCCAGCCCGAGAAGCCAGGTCACGTAGAGGATCCCGAACTGCGGTCGCGTGAGGAACGCGACGGCGATCGCCGCGAGGAGGGCCAGTTGGCGCAGGACCGTCGGTCGCTCGAGCGCGAGCATGATCGCGTAGAGGGACCACGCGGTTGCCGCGTACGAGAGGCTCTCGGTCATCACGGTCGCGACGGAGATCGACGACGGGATCGCGACGGACAGCGCCGCCGCGAGGACGGCCCACCAGCCGGCGACGAGGCGACGCGCGAGCAGGTACACCGGCACGGCGGTCAGCGCGAAGAAGAGCGCGTTCGCGGCCTTGAACCAGTCGTAGGCCGTGTCGACGCTCCCCGCGATGCGGAGGATCCCGGCCAGCACGAGCGCCAGCAGGGGCCCGAACCCGTAGTCCTCGCCGCGGAGCGAGAGGCCCTCGCCCTCCACCAGCGACGAGGCGGCGATCACGTAGCGCACCTCGTCCGGATGGACGCGCGGCCCGCCGACGGGCAGCGAGAGCAGGGCGTAGAGGGCGAACGCGCCAGCGACGACGAGGCAGAGCGCGACCGCGGGCCCGCGGCCGTTCCTCCCGGGCCGCTGGTCCCGCTCGGCCGACGACACGTCGACGTGCGGCACCGTCTCGAGGTCGGTCGCCACGCTCGCGCGATGGTAGTGGACGCATCCGCAAGTACGTTTCCGCCCGATGAGCGTCACGTCGCAGGCACGCCGCCTCGTGGGGCCGGTCGGCAGGCCCCTCCGGCGCGCGGCCGTCGGGCTGCGGACGCGCGGGTGGGCGCCGCACTCGCACCTGTTCGTCGAGCAGGAGGCTGCCGAGTGGGTGCTGTCCTACGAGGCACGACAGCTCGCCCGCACCGCGACCGCGCTCGGCGTCACGCTCGGCCCGCGCGCCTGGGCGCGCGGCGTCGCGAACCAGTCCGTCTTCCACCTGAGCCAGTTCACGCTGCTCCTCCATGACTTCGAGCGCGCGGGGAACCACCTCGGCTTCTCGTACTTCCACGGGCGTCCGGGGACACCGGGCATGCCCGAGTTCGACGTCTGCTTCGAGACGATGCGCCGCCGGCATGCGGAGATCGACCGCATCCAGGTCACGAACCGGGAGATGGAGGCGCTCGTGCTGTCGACGGGCATCGCGCGGGAGAAGGTGCACCGCATCCCGATCGGGATCGACGACGAGGTGTTCCGGCCGCGCGCCGACGTCTCACGAGGGGCGGCACGGGCCCGCTTCGACCTTCCCGACTCGGCGTTCGTCGTCGGCTCGTTCCAGAAGGACGGCGTCGGCTGGGGCGAGGGGCTCGAGCCGAAGTTGATCAAGGGGCCCGACGTGCTGCTCGCGGTCGCCGAGCGCGTCGCCGAGCGGCTGCCCGAGCTGCACGTGCTGCTCACCGGCCCTGCGCGCGGCTACGTCCGCGCGGGCCTCGAACGACTCGGCATCCCCTATCGCCACGCGTTGCTTCCCGACGTCGACTCGCTCGCAGACGTCTATCCCGCGATCGACGTCTGCCTCGTGGCGTCGCGGGACGAGGGCGGGCCGCGCGCGGTGCTCGAGTCCATGGCGACGCGCGTCCCGCTCGTGACCACGAGGGTCGGGCAGGCGACCGACCTCGTGCGCCACGCCGAGAACGGCTGGATGGTCGAGCCCGACGACGTCGACGCGCTCGTCGAGTGGACGCTCCACGTCGCGGAGGCGGGCACGGGGGAGCTGGACGGGATCCTCGACGCGGGACGCGCGGTCGCGGAGGAGAACGGCTACGACGCCCTGCGGCCGCGGTGGCGGGCGCTCCTCGACGGCTTCGTGACGCTCCCGGAGGCGTGATGGACATCGGTCCCGCGCGCCTCGGCAGGTACGGCCGCGCGGCCACGCGCTGGATGCGGCTCCTCGCCGCGGGCAGAGCCCGGCCGGGGCTGCGCGTCTTCTACGGGTGGGACCGGATCCCGGGCGCGGGGGAGCCGGTTGCGGGCGGCACCGCGAAGCTCCAGAAGCTCGCGGCGCGCTGGCCGAACTCCCCGACGGACTTCTCGCTCCTGTACCTCGGCACGACGTACCTCCCGCGCGACCTCCGCCAGCTCCTCTGGCTCGCGCGACGGCGCGGCGCGACGGTCGTCGTCAACCAGGACGGCGTCGCGTACCCGGGGTGGGCGGGGGAGCAGACCGACGAGCTCAACGTCCCGCTTCGCCGGGCGCTGCATGCCGCCGACCACGTCCTCTACCAGAGCCTCTTCAGCAAGCGCTCGTCGGACCAGTTCCTCGGAGCGCCCGACTGCCCGTGGGAGATCCTCCCGAACGCCGTCGACGTCGAGCGGTTCGCACCCGGCGAGCCGCCGTCGGGCCCCCCGGTCGTCCTCCTCGGCGGCGACCAGACGCAGGCGTACCGCCTCGAGATCGCGCTCGAGACCTTCCGGCACGTGCTCGACGCCCACCCCGGCGCGCAGCTTCTCGTCAGCGGGCGGCTCGTCTCGGACCCGGCTCCGACGCTTGCACGACTCGGCCTCGGGTCGTCTGTCGAGCTGACTGGGCGGTACGCGCAGAGCGACGCACCCGCCGCCTATCGCCGCGCCCACGTCCTGTTGCACACGAAGGTGAACGACCCCTGCCCGACCGCTGTGATCGAGTCGATGGCATGCGGAGTGCCGGTCGTGTACCCGGCGAGCGGGGGGACCGTCGAGCTCGTGGGCGACGAGGGAGGCGTCGGGGTCCCGCACCCGGACGGCTTCGACCGGGACGAGCCGCCCGCGCCCGAGGCGCTGGCGGCAGCCGTCTCGACCGTGCTCGCCGACCACGCGCGCTTTGCGACCGGCGCGCGGGCGCGCGCCGTCGAGCGCTATGCGCTGTCCGACTGGCTCGAGCGCCACGCCGAGCTGTTCGCGTCGCTCGTCGGGTAGTCGTCAGCTCCGCCGGCGTCCGGCGGCCAGGCCGCGGAGGCGGCCGGCGAGCGTCGCGAGCTGGAACCGCGCGCGGGTCGTGTCGAGCAGGGCGCCGAACGCGACGGCGCCGAGGAGCGGGCGCAGGAGCAGCCGCAGGACCGTCCGCGGCGGGTAGCGGTTCGCCGCGAGCACGTAGCCGAGCGCGCGTCCGTCCCGGCGCCCGAGCGCGACGAGTTCGTCGGCGCCGACGTGCTTCGCGGGATGGGTGATCACGATCGACGGGTCGTATGCGAGGCGCGCGCCGTCACGCAGCGCACGGACGAGAAAGTCGATCTCCTCCCCCGAGCCCCACGGCGTCCCCGCGCCGAGGCCGAGCCGCTCGTCGAACGCGCCGGTCCGCTCGACGACGGGGCGGCGCAGAAAGATCGTGTGCGAGATCGCCGTGTGGAAGACGGTGTCCGGCCTGATCCTCTGCGCCGCCGACGGCCAGCGCCCGGTGGCCCGTCCGTCGGGGTCGAGCGGCCTGCCGCAGAGCCCGTCCAGACGAGGATCGCTTGCGAAGCGCGCCGCCACGCGCGCCAGCAGGTCGGGGACGTAGACGCAGTCGTCGTCCGGGAAGGCGACGAGGTCCGCCTCGAGCGACGCAAGCGCGACGTTGCGCGCACGGGAGAGCCCCCGCGCCGACCGCACGCGCAGCACGTCCAGCTCCGGATGCGCGGCGAGCGCGCGCTCGACGCGGTCGTCGTCGTTTTGGTCCACGACGACGAGCCGGAACGCGCGGTAGGTCTGCATGTCGAGCGAGCCGAGCAGCGCGGCGAGGTCGTCCGTCCGGTCGACCGTGGCGACGACCAGGTCGAAGCGCAGGTCGGGGGCGGCCTCGGCCACCGGCGCAGGCTACCCTCAGCCCGCCGTGGCCTCCCCGCTCGTCTCCGTCGTCCTGGCAGCCCGCGACGCGGAGCGGACGATCGAGGAGGCCGTCGCGAGCGTCCTCGGCCAGACCGAGCGCGATCTCGAGCTCGTCGTCGTCGACGACGGCTCCGTCGACGCGACGGGAGAGCGTGTGCGAGCCGCCGCCGATCCACGCGTCCGCCTCGTCCGCAACGACGAGGCGCTCGGGCTCGCGGGCGCGCTGAATGTCGGCCTCGACCATGTCTCGGGCGCGTACGTCGCCCGGATGGACGCGGACGACGTCGCGCTTCCACGCTGGCTCGAGACGACGCTCGCGCGGCTGCGCAGCAGGGGATGCGCCGTCGTCGGCTCGGCGATGATCGACCTCGACGGCGACGGGCGGCTCGGCGGAGTGCACCGGATGCCGGAGGGCGCCCGCGCGGTTCGCTGGGCCGCACTCTTTTCCTCGCCGTTCTTCCACTCCACCGTCGTCCTCGACCGCGCCGTGCTCGACGCACACGGCCTCCGCTACGACACATCGTTTGCGGAGAGCGAGGACTTCGACCTCTGGACGCGGCTGCTCGAAGTTGCCGAGGGTGACAACATCTCGGAGGCGCTCGTCTTCTACCGCAAGCACGAGACGCAGGCCTCCGCACGCCGCGCATCGCTGCAGCGCGAATGCCAGCGGCGCGTCGCGCTCCGGCAGATCGGACGGCTCGCTCCCGAGCTCGGGGAGGCCGACGCGGAGCTCGCCTGGCTCGCCGGCGCGGGCTTGACCCTGCCCGCCGGGACGGAGCGAAACGCGGCCGAGGCGCTCGCCTGCCTCGTCGAGGCCTTCGAGCGCCTCTATGGCGGTCGCGAGGCGCGACGGGCCGCTTCGTGGGCGCTCGCGCGCGGCTCCGGAGACAGCCGGGCCGCCCGCACCGCGGCCGCGCTGCGGCTCGATCCAGCGCTTCCGCTCCACGGCCTCGAACGCGTGCGCGGACGGCGCGCGGCGCGTGGCGAGCGCATCGCGGCGTGGTCGTGGCTGCGCGCGAGCGCAGAGGCGCCGGTACGGGTCACCTTCGTCCTCCCGGAGCTGACCCCGTACCGCACCGCGCTGCTCGACGAGGCGGCCGACAGCCCGGAGCTCGAGTTGACCGCGATCTATGCGGGCAGCAGCGTCCAGCGCCGCGCGTGGTCGACCGAGGCGCGGCACCGCGCCGTCGTTCTCGACGGTTGGAAGGTGCCCGGCGCCTACAGGGTGCTGCGGCACGACTACCCGGTGTCGCTCGGCGTCTTTCGTGCGCTCGGGGCCTCGGAGCCGGAGGTCGTCGTCGTTTCCGGGTGGAGCACCTTCGCGTCGCAGGCCGCGGTCGCCTGGTGCCGGCGCCGGCAGGTCCCCTACGTCCTGCTCGTCGAGTCGAACGAGCGCGATACCCGCCCGGGGTGGCGTCGCGCCGTGAAGACGGCGGTCGTGCCGACCATGGTGCGCCATGCCGCTGAGGTCTTCGTCGTCGGGGCGCTCGCTCGCGAGTCGATGCTCGCGCGCGGAGTCGATCCGAGTCGCATCTCGATCTTCGCGGACACGATCGATCCCGCCCGGTTCGGTGCGGAGGCCGATCGTCTACGGGCCACTCGGGACGACCTGCGCGCCGCGGTCGGACTCGGGCCAGAGGACGTCGCCGTGCTGTCTGTCGCCCGGCTCGCGCCGGAGAAGGGACACGACACGCTGCTGCGTGCGGCCGCTCTCGTCGACGATCCGCGGCTCGTCGTCGTCCTCGCGGGCGACGGTCCCGAGCGCGACCGATTGCAGGCGCTCGGCGCGGAGCTCGGCGTGCGGCTGGTCGTCCTCGCCCCGCTGCCCTGGGAGCGGATCGTCGAGCGGTACGTCCTCGCGGACGTGTTCGCGCTGCTCTCGCGGCACGAGCCGTGGGGCGTCGCGGTGAACGAGGCGGCGGCGTGCGGGCTGCCGCTCCTCCTCTCGGACCGTGTCGGCGCGGCGTCCGACCTGCTCGAGGACGGCTGGAACGGCGTCCGCGTCCCGGTCGACGACCCGCACGCCGCGGCCGAGGCGATGCGGGGGCTTGCGGCCGATCCTGGGTGGCGCGCCGCCGCGGGCACTGCGTCCCGGGAGCGGATGCGGGGCTGGGGCTACGGGCCCAGCATCGAGAACCTCGTCGCGGCCGCGCGTCGCGTCGCCGGGCGTCAGCGCCCGAGCGCCTCCTCGTAGATCGCGACCTGCTCGTCGACGACGGCGTCCCAGGTTGTGCGGCGCGCTGCGCGAAGCGCTCCCTCTGCCAGCGAGCGCCGCAACGCCGCGTCGCCGAGCACGAGGGCGATCGCATCGGCCGTCGCCTGCTCGTCGTAGGGCACCACGAGCGCCTCGCCCTCCTGGAACGCCGCGGCGACGCCGGTGCGGTCGGAGACGATCACCGGCGTCCCGACGGACGCCGCCTCGGCTGCGACGAGACCGAAGTTCTCGCCTCCCGAGGCGAGGACGAAGACGTCCGCCCGCCGGTAGAGGTCGAACGGAGGCCCGGCCGTCGGCGCCACGCGGTGGATCCGGCCCGTCGTCGCGGGATCTGTTTCCGCCGCGCGTACAGCCGCCATCGTCCCGTGCCGGTCGTCGGGGCCGACAAGCACCACGTGCGCCTCGGGGAGCCGCCGGGCCGCCGCGAGGAGATGCTCGACGCCTTTCTCCGCCGCGATCCGACCGACGAAGAGGACGACCGGCGCGTCCTCCGGCACGACTCCGGCGAGCGGGTCCGTGCCGTCGGCGGGAGGGGGCTCGGGGAATGCGTTGCCGCGGAGCCGGATGCGGCCGGGGTCGACGCCGCACGCGACGACGTCGTCCCGCTCCGACGGCGACGAGACGATCACGAGCCTCGCGCCCGACGCGACCCCGCGCGCCAGGGTCGCGTCGAAGGCGCGCTTCAGTCGCACCTTGCGCAGGCGTGGCCGGAACATCCCGACCGGCTCGAAGACGTAAGGCACCCGTCGCGCGCGACACCACGTTGCGACGGAGGTGGTCACCGGGTCGCGGAACCCCATCACGTGCGCCACCGCGGGGCGCGGCAGACGGCGCAGCGTGAGCGGGAGCGTCGGCGTGACGCCCATCCACCGGTAGCGCAGCGGCGTGCCGAGATACGTCACCCTCGCGCCGTCCACCGCGTCGACGGCCGTGCGTGGCGACGGGCGCGCCGCGACGTCGCGAAGCGTGGTCGTCACGACGTCGACCTGGTGCCCCCGGGCGACGAGGCGCGACACGAGCTCGCGCGCGACGACGACGGGGCCGCCGAACGCGTGCGCGGGCCAGTACGCAGGGCTCGCGAAGAGGATCCGCAGGTGCCCGCTCACGCGCTGGAGCCTACGTCGAACGACGTTCGTCTAGCGTCTCCGGGCATGCCCGAGGACTCCAAGCCGAAGATCCTCGTCCTGAATCAGTACTACTGGCCGGGGATCGAGGCGACGGCGCAGCTGCTCGCGCAGCTCTGCGAAGCGCTCGCGCGGGACTACGACGTCACCGTCGTCACCGGCCAGCTTCGCGGGCACGAGCTCCCCCCCGAGGAAGTCCGCAACGGCGTGCGGATCGTGCGGGTCCGCTCGACGACGTACGACCGGGCGCAGCTACACCTCCGCGCGGCGAACTACGGGACGTACCTAGGCGACACGGCGCTGACGGCCCTTCGCGGCGAGCGCCCGGATCTCGTGCTTTGCATGACCGACCCGCCGATCATCGGCGACGTCGCGCTCGTCGTCGCTCGTCGCTTCGGCGTGCCGCTGCTCGTGATCAGCCAGGACGTGTTCCCGGAGATCGCAGAGCGCGTCAAGCGGCTCGAACAGCCGATCCTCCTCGGCGCCCTCCGCCGATTGGTCGCGCTCTACCTCAAGCGCGCGGACCGGGTCGTCGCGATCGGCGAGACGATGAAGCAGCGCCTGGAGCAGAAGGGCGCACCCGCTGCGCGTGTGGAGGTGATCCCGAACTGGGTCGACACGACCGAGCTGAGCCCCATGCCGAATCGGAACGCCTGGTCGAGGGCGTATGGGCTCGACGACGCGTTTGTCGTGATGCACTCGGGGAACATCGGGCACGCGCAGGATCTCGACACGCTCGTCCGGGCGGCGACCTTCCTGCGGGATCTTCCGACGCTCCGGATCGTCGTGATCGGCTCCGGTGCACGTCACGGCGAGGTGACCAGGCTGGCGCAGCGGCTGGAGGTGACGGCTGCCGTGCGCTTCCTCGACTACCAGCCCCGGGACGTGCTGCCGCTTTCGCTCGCCTCGGGCGACCTCCACTACGTCGGCCTGGCCCGCGGCCTCTCGGGCTTCGTCGTGCCGAGTCGCCTCTACGGGATCCTCGCCGCGGGTCGGCCCGTCCTCGTCTCCGCCGACGCCGATAGCGAGACCGCGCGGCTCGTGGACGAGATCCGCTGCGGGGTCGTCGTGCCGCCGGGCCGCCCGGAGCTCGTCGCGGGCGTGTTCCGGGACGTCCTGGAAGGCCGTCTGAGCCTCGAGGGCATGGGCGGGCGCGGTCGGGAGTGGGTCGAGCGCGAGGCCGACCGCGAGGTCGCGTTCGGCCGTTACCGGGCGCTCGTCGCGGACGTCGTCGCGAGCAGCTCGCGGTAGAGCTCGTCCATGTCCTCGACGAGGCGCTCGACCGCGTAGCGGGTCAGTGTTCGCTCCCGCCCGGCCTGGCCCATCGCGGACCGGCGCTCCGGGTCTCGAGCGAGGATCTCGAGCCGCTCGGCGAGCGCGTGCGTGTCCCTTGGCCGGACGAGGAAGCCGGTCTCGCCCTCGTCGACGACGTCGGGGACGCCTCCGACGCGCGTCGCGACGACCGGCCGCCCGGCTGCGAGCGCCTCGATGATCGTCACCGGCGTTCCCTCGCTCGCAGACGTCAGCACGACCGTGTCGCAGATCGCGTACCAGGGCGCGACGTCCTCCTGGTAGCCGACGAAGAGGCAGGACCGGGCGAGGCCGAGGTCGTGCGCACGCTGCTCGAGGCGCTCGCGGTCGTCCCCGTCGCCGACGAGCAGGAGCAAGGCGTCGACCCCGCGCTCGCGGATGCCGGCGAGCATCGTGAGGAGGTCGTCCGTGCGCTTCACCGCGGTCATCCGGCCGAACCACCCGACGACGAACTTCTCCGCCGGGATCCCGTGCCGCCGGCGCACCTCGGCAGCGTCGCCTTCGAACCGGACGCGCGGCTCGAGCTCGATGCCGAGGCGGACGATCGAGAACTTCCCGCGCGGTGCGACATGCAGGGCGACGAGCTCGTCGCGCACCTCGGGGCTGACGGCGATCAGGCGGTCGGTCGTCCGCGCGAGCAAGGTCTCGATCGTGCGGAAGAGGAGCGTTCCCGCACGGCCGAAGTACCCGCGGAGGACGTGCCCGTGGAACGTGTGCACGACGACCGGTCGCCGGGTGCCTGCGAGGAGCGCCGCGACCCGTCCGACGGCCCCCGCCTTTGCGGTATGCGTGTGGACGATGTCCGGCCGGACGCGGCGGATGATCTGCGCGACCCGCCAGGCCGCGACGGCGTCCCTGATCGGCGAGAGCTCGCGGGAGAGACCGGGCAGCCGGACGATCTCCACCCCCGCCCGGTCGGCGACGAACGCCATCGACTCCTCGCCCCGCGCGACGTCGCCGGCGACGAGCGTCGTCTCGTACCCGCGCCCGGCGAGGCCCTGCGCGAGATACGTCACGTGGAGGGCGGGCCCGCCCATGTTGAGCCGCGCGATCACGCGGAGAACGCGGATCGAGCGGCCGGTCGAAGGCTCGCGCATCGCGCGCGAGCGTAGCGGGAGGCGGGGATACACTCGCGCCGTGTTTGCGGCGAAGACGCTGTTCTGGGGCGCCCTCGGCGGCCTTGCCTGGACCCATGTCGGTTATCCGCTCGCCGCCGGCGCCCTCGCCCGTGTCCGCGAACGGCGCGTCCTGAAGGACCCCGCCGCGGAGCCGACCGTCGCGATCATCGTGGCCGCGCACAACGAGGAGGCGGTGATCGAGCGGCGGCTCGAGAACCTCCTCGCCCTCGACTACCCGGCCGACCGGCTGCAGATCGTCGTCGCCTCCGACGCGTCGACCGACCGGACGAATGAGCTCGTGGAGGGCGTCGCGGCCAGCGAATCGCGTGTCCGCCTGCTCGACTGCCCGCGCGGGGGAAAGGTCGCCGCGCAGGACCGCGCCGTGCGCGACACGGCCAGCGAGGTCGTCGCGTTCTCCGACGCGAACGCGACGTGGGCGCCGGACGCGCTCCGTCGGCTGGTCGCCAACCTCGCCGACCCGGGGGTCGCGTACGTGTGCGGCAGCCTTCGCCTCGGCGAGGCCGAGGGCTCGAACCGCGAAGGGCTCTACTGGCGCTACGAGCTCTGGCTGCGGGAGCAGGAGTCGCGCCTCGGCTCGATCACCGGCGGGAACGGCTCGATCTACGCGCTCGACCGCGCCGACTACGTCGAGGTCGACCCGCGCTGGGGCCACGACCTCGCTCTCCCGTACCGGATGGTGCAGTCCGGGCGTCGCGCGGTGTACGAGCCGGACGCGCTGGCGTTCGAGAAGCCGACGCCGACGAACGAGGCCGAGCACGCGCGCAAGGTGCGCATGTTCGAGCACTGCTGGGAGATCACGCTGCGCGGGTCGATGCTGCGCCGCCTGCCGCCCGGCTACCTCGCGTCCGTGATCTCCCATCGCGTGCTGCGCTACGCGAGCGGGGTGCTCCACATCGTCCTGCTCGGGTCGAGCCTCGCGCTGGTCGGCGCGGGATGGCCGTACGTGGTCGTGCTCGCGGGACAGCTGGCCCTCGCCGTCGCGTTCGCCGCCCGCGTCCCGATCGCCCGCTACTACGTTCTCGTGACGTGGGCGACCGTCCAGGCGCTCTGGAACTACCTCCGCCGCGGCGTCCCGGCGGCCTGGGACCCCGCGGCGACGCGGTGAACCGCGCCGCGGACGTCGCGCTCGCGGGCCTGGGTCTCGTCCTCACGAGCCCGCTCCTTGCCGCGGCCGCGGTCGCGATCAAGCTCGAGGACGGCGGTCCCGTCCTCTACCGGCAGCGGCGCGTCGGCAAGGACGGCGAGGACTTCGAGCTCTTGAAGCTCCGCTCGATGACGGTCGGGGCGGAGCACCTCGGCGCGGGGTTCGCGGTCGACAGGGGCGACTCGCGGATCACGCGCGTCGGCCGCGTGCTCCGCCGCACCTCGGTCGACGAGCTGCCGCAGCTGTGGAACGTCCTGCGCGGCAACATGTCGGTCATCGGCCCGCGCCCGACGCTCCGCTACCAGGTCGACCGCTACAGCGACCGCCAGCGCCGCCGTCTCGACGTGCGACCCGGCCTGACGGGGTGGGCGCAGGTGAACGGGCGCGCGACGCTCTCGTGGGACGACCGCATCGAGCTCGACGTTTGGTACGTCGAGCACCGCTCGCCGCTCGTCGACCTGAGGATCCTGCTCCGCACGCCGCGCGCGCTGTTCGGCGGCACGTACCGGGGGCAGAGCGGCGGGTGGCGGCCAGACCGCTGACCGACGCCCGGGCCGCACGGCTCGGCCTGGCCGTCGCAGTCGTGCTCGTCGGCGCACAGGCGGTGGTCGGCGCGGCATGGTCGCTGTCGCACGACGATCCGACAGAGCTCGAGCTCACGTCGCGGTGCTTCACGCGCGAGAAGCTCCTCCGCGTGGAGCCAACCGTCGGCGATGCAGTGGCGAGCTCGGCGAGCGGAGGCACGCTCAGGACGGTCATCGAGGGGAACCTCCTCACCGTCGCCGTCGTCTCGCGCGCGCAGGAGACCGAGCTGCTGCGCGAGCGGTACGTCGCGCAAGGCGGCGACGTCGCGGAACGACTGGAGGTGCGCGGGCGCTACGTCCGCCTCTGGCACCGCGTGCCGTCCGACTCGCAACGCCAGACGGCCGACGACTGCGAGTACTGAGCATGGCCAGGCGCAGCTATGTCGCGGTCGTCACGACGGTGCTCGTCGCCGAGGGCGTGCTCCTCGTCTGGAACGCCTGGCGCTTCGACTGGCTCGCCGGCTACGACGCGTTCGCGAACGACCTCTACGCGACTGTCGTCTCGACCGACCTGCGACTTCCGAGCGCGAACGAGACCGGGGTCTGGCACACGCCTCCGCTCTGGTTCGGGCTCGCCGGGGCACTTCGGCGGCTCGCGGAGGCCGTCGGCTGGGAGCAGATCCAGCGGCCCGGCCAGCTCCTCGCGGCGGCGTCCGGCCTTGCCGTATGCATCGTCGCATTCCTTCTCGCCAGGGCGCTGTGGCCCGAGCGGCGAGGTCTGCACGTCGTCGCGCTCGTGCTCACCGCCGCCACGCCGGCGCTCGTCCGGGCGTCGGCGATGTACCACCCCGAAACGCTCGCGGCCGCCCTCGCGGGCGGTGGCTTGCTCGTCGCCGTGCGCGGGCTCCGGACCAGGCCGACGCTCGCGACCGGCGCCGGCGCCGGATTGCTCCTCGCTCTCGCGGCCCTCACGCGGGCGTGGGCGCTGCCCGTCCTCTGTGCAGTCGCCCTCGTCCTGGGGATCGACGCGATCGGGAGTCGTCGCTGGACGGCGATGCCCGCGCTCGTGGCGGTGGCCGTGGTCGTCGTCGGCCCGTGGCTCGTGAACCAGCAGCTCGCGCATGGCAGCGCGCTCGCCTTCAACCGTTCCCCTCCGGCGGTCTCGCTGCTCGAGCGCCGTCCGGCCTCCTTCTACCTCGGTCCCCGGATGCTCGACGTCTTCGACCAGCCGGTCACGCCTCGCTTCCGCAACGAGCTCGTCCCGCACCTCTATGCGGATTGGTGGGGGGATTGGTCGTTGACCTGGGATACGCCACCTCCCCCGGCGCCGGGCGTGCTCCTACCGGACCGCGTCGTCGGCGCGCGTGTGCGGCAGGCCGCCCTCGGGGTCGTGCCGACGGTTCTCGCGCTCGCGGGCCTCGTCGCCCTCGTCTTCCTCGCGGTTTCTCGGCGAAGCCTCGCGCTCGGGCTTCTGCCTTTGTCCGCCGGCGCGCTCGCCGTCGCGTACCTCCTCTTCGCGGTGCGGTTCCCCTCGACCGATGGCGACACGATCAAGGCGACGTACCTTCTCGCGCTCCTCCCGTGCGCGACGGTGGGCGCCGCGTTCGTCGTCGACACCGCGCGACCGCAAGGCCGTGCGTGGACGATTGCCGTCGCAGCCGGGCTTACGATCCTCGTCGCCGCGCAGCTTCCGTTCCTCGTGTTGTGACGAGATGCGCCGCTACCCTCTCCCGTCGTGACGGCCGTCCTCTTCACGTGCGCGGGACAGCGCGTCGACATCGTGAGCGCCTTCGGGCGGGCCGGCGCGACGACCGTCGCGGCCGACCTCGACCCGCTCGCACCCGCGCTCTACCACGCCGACCGCCGCGCGCTCGTCCCGGGCGTGCGCGACCCGGGCTACGTCGACGCGCTCGCGGCGATCGTCGCCGAGCACGACGTCCGGCTCGTCGTGCCGCTCACCGACCTCGACCAGGAGATCGTCTCGGCCGCGCGCGACGCGCTCGCGCCGGCGCTCGTCCTCGCCCCTGGCCCCGAGGTGTGCCGGACGATGGGGGACAAGTACCTCGCCCACGTCTTCTTCGAGGCCAACGGGATCCCGAGCCCGCGCACGTGGCTCCCGCAGGACGTGCCGGACGACGTTCGCTATCCCGTCCTCGTGAAGGTGCGCGAGGGCTTCGGCTCGCGCCACATCTATCGCGCAGACGACCCCGAGCAGCTTGCCTTCCACCTCCGGGCGACGCCGGTCGACTCGATGGTGCAGGAGTGCTGCCTCGGCGAGGAGTTCTCGGTCGACGTCTTCTGCGACGTCGACGGCCGCTGCCTCAACGCGATCCCGCGGTCGATGATCCAGTCGAAGGGAGGCGAGTCGATCAAGGGACGCTCCCTCGCCGACCGCGAGCTGATCGAGCATGGCGCCCGCGTCGCGGAGACCGTCGGGATCGTCGGGCCGGCCAACGTGCAGTGCTTCCGCGAGCCCGACGGCACGCTGCCGGTGACCGACGTGAACCCCCGCTTCGGCGGCGCGTTCCCGTTGCCGCTCGCGGCGGGCAGCCGGTACCCCGAGCTCGCGCTCGCACTCGCCCGGGGCGAGCGCCCGGAGCCGCGTCTCGGCGAGTTCCGCGAGGGCGTCGTGATGACGCGCTTCTTCTCCGACCTCTGCCTCGTCGAGGACGAGGCAGGCGAGCTCGTGCCGTTCGCGGAGGAGCTCCCGCATCCGGTGGCGGCGGAGCCCGGCGAGGTCTAGTGCGCTACCTCGTCACAGGGGCTGCAGGGTTCGTCGGCTCGCACCTCGCCGAGGGGCTCGTCGCCGCGGGGCACGAGGTCGTCGGGGCCGACGCGTTCACGGACTACTACGACCCCGAGCGCAAGCGCGAGAACGCGCGGGACCTCGACGTGCGCGAGGCCGACCTCGCGACCGCCGAGCTCGAGACGCTCGTGGACGGCGTCGACGGCGTGTTCCACCTCGCCGGTCAGCCCGGCGTCCGCTCGAGCTTCGGCCCCGGCTTCGAGCTCTACGTCGAGCGGAACGTCCTCGCGAGCGGTCGGCTCTTCGAGGCGGCGGCACGGCACGGCGTGCGGGTCGTGTACGCGTCGTCCTCGTCGATCTACGGGGACGCGGAGAGCTACCCGACCCGCGAGGACGCGCTGCCTCGCCCGATCTCGCCGTACGGCGTGACGAAGCTCTGCGCGGAGCACCTCGCGTACGCGCACGCGCGCACGACCGGCCTCGAGGCCGTCGGCGTGCGGTACTTCACCGTGTACGGCCCGCGCCAGCGGCCGGACATGGCGTTCACCCCGTTGCTCGAGGCGCTCGCCGACGGCGGCACGTTCCGCCTCTTCGGCGACGGCTCGGCCTCGCGCAGCTTCACGTTCGTCGCGGACGCGGTCGCCGCGACGGTCGCCGCGATGGAGCGCGGCCGCGCGGGCGAGCTCTACAACGTCGGCGGCGGCGAGGAGGCCACGATGGCCGACGCGATCGGGCTCGCCGAGGAGGTCTCCGGCCGGACGCTGTCGGTCGAGCGGCACGGCGCCGCGGCCGGCGACGTGCGCCGGACACGCGCCGACGTGGCGAAGGCCGAGCACGAGCTCGGCTGGCGCCCGACCACGACGCTCGCCGACGGGCTGCAGGCCCAGTGGGCCTGGGTCGCTGCTAGGGTCGCGGCGCCGTGAGCGAGCGGCGGACAGACGTTGTCGATCCCGACGCGGAGCGCGAGATCGATCTCCGGTCGGCGTGGTCGCGGCTCGCGGCCCGTTGGTGGCTGCCGGTCGGCGGTCTCGTCGTCGGTGCGATCCTCGGCGTGCTCGTCTCCGTCGGCAGCGCGCAGGTCTACAAGGCCGAGGCGCTCCTCTACCTCGGGCAGCCGTTCACGCCGGGCGGCGGCGGGCAGATCCAGAGCCTCGCGACGAACCCGAAGACCGTCAGCGAGACGATCCGCTCCGAGGCCGCGCTGGAGCGGGCTGCCCGCACGGCCGGCATGCGTCCCGGTCAGCTCCGCGGCAACGTCACGACGAGCACGATCACGACGGCCGGTCAGCCGCGGAACCTGTCGCCGCTCGTCACGATCGAGGTCCACGCGCCGACCCGCGCCAAGGCGGAGAAGGCCGCGAACTCGCTCGCGCAGAGCGTGATGGACCAGGTGTCGCCCTACGTCGTGCAGAAGATCGGGCAGCTGAAGACGCAGATCGAGGGCGACGAGTCGCAGATCGAGGACATCGGTCGGCGCATCTCGGCGGCGGAGCAGCAGCAGAACCTGGCGCTGGCCGACAACAGCCTCTCGCTCGCGGAGAAGCTGCTGATCTCGACGAACTCGAACGCGACGATCAACAACGCCGAGCAGCGGCGCGGCACGGTGCTCCAGGACCTGAACCTCGCGAAGCAGCTCCTCTCGCTCGCCGAGAACGTCGAGCAGAGCCGCGTGGTGCAGGCGGCGGTCGCGCGCAAGGCGTCGGCGACGAGCCGCCGCAACGCCGCCGCCGTCGGCGGCCTGATCGGCCTCCTGGTCGGCGCGCTGGCCGCGGTCCTCGCCGACCCGTGGCTTCAGCGCAGGAGCGCTGCCTCCGCCTAGGCGCGCGCCGTGGTCGAGGGCAAGCGCGTCGCGGTCGTCGTCCCCGCCTACGAGGAAGAGCAGCTCGTCGCGGAGACGATCCGCGGGATCCCGGACTTCGCCGACCTCGTCGTTGTCGTGGACGACGCCTCCTCGGACGACACCGCCGAGCGCGCGCGGTCGACTGGCGACCAGCGGCTCGAGGTGATCCGCCACGACGCGAACCAGGGCGTCGGCGCGGCGATCGCGACGGGCTACGCCCGCTGCCGTGACCTCGGCGTCGACGTGACCTGCGTGATGGCCGCCGACAACCAGATGGACCCGGACGAGCTCGCCTCGCTCGCGGGCCCGGTCGCGCGCGGCGAGGTCGAGTACGCGAAGGCGAACCGGCTCGTCAGCGGCGAGGCCTGGAACCTCATCCCGCGCAGCCGCTACCTGGGCAATGCGGTGCTCTCGCTCCTCACGAAGATCGCGTCCGGGTACTGGCACGTCGCCGACTCGCAGGCGGGGTACACGGCGCTCTCGCTCGCGGCCCTTCGCGGGCTCGACCTCGACCGGCTCTACCGCCGCTACGGGTTCCCGAACGACATGCTCGTCCACCTGAACGTCCAGAACGCGCGCGTGCGAGACGTGCCGTCTCAGCCTCGCTACGGGGTCGGCGAGAAGTCGGGGATCCGGATCCACCGGGTCGCCCCGCGCATCGCCTGGCTGCTGTTCAAGGGCTTCTGGTGGCGGATGACGCAGAAGTACGTGATCCGCGACTTCCACCCGCTCGTGTTCTTCTACGCCCTCGGGGGGCTGATGACGGTCGTCGGCTTCGTGCTCGGCGTGATCGTCGCCTGCTCGCGGATCTTCTGGGGCAACGAGATCACGACGGCGACCGTCGTCCTCGTCGCCCTCCTCCTCGTCTCCGGGACGCAGTTCACGCTGTTCGCCATGTGGTTCGACCAGGAGGCGAACAAGGACCTGCGCTGACGCCCGTGGTCAAGCCGTTTCTCGGGCTACGAGGAACGCGCTGCAAACACGGTGCAAACGCGCGCAGTCGAGCGCTCGCCTAGCGGCTATCCGAGTGGTTCTCCTTGGGCTTCCGCGGACTGCGCTCGAGTGGCGACGGGCCGGGAGCAGGCACAGCGTCGTTTCGGAGTGCTGCACGCATCGTGTCGGATCGCTGAGAGAGCGGGGCGCGAAGACGGAACGCTGCCGTGGATGCGTTACCATCGAGCGACCTCGATCTAGGGGAGGGACCTATGCTGCGACGTGTCCTCCACCTTGCTGGTGGCGCGCTGATCGCGCTCGTCCTCGTTTCCGCGGTTGCTGCCGCGAGTGCAGGGACCGACGTTCGGGTTTCGACGCATGACCTGATCACGACCGATGCGTACGTGTCGAGCGTGGGTGGTCCACCGGACGTGCTGCAACAGAATGAGCCGCACATCGCGATTCACCCGACCAACGCGAATCTCGTGGCCGTGGGAATGAACGACGTGCGCACGCTCGGCGTCTCGAACGACGCTTGGCAGGGACTCGCTGTCTCGAGCGACGGCGGCGCGACGTATGCGGAGTCGCTGATTCCGGGCTACCCGGGCGACACCTCTGCGGCGGGGATGGCTTCACCGATCCGTGGCAATGCGGCAGCGTCGGATCCGTGGCTTGGGTTCGACAGATTCAACAACCTGTACTTCGCGTTCATCGCGTTTCAGCGGACACCGCCGGGGCAGCCCGCGAACACGACGGCGAACGCGCTCGCGGTCGCGAAGTACACCGCCGATCCGGCGACCGGAGCGGTCACGTACGCGAAGACCGTCGTCGTCGAGCGCGGCACCGTCGGCCTCGGCCAGCAAGAGGACAAGGAGGCGCTCGCCGTCGACACCGGGCTCACCTCCCCGTTCAACGGTCATGTCTACATCTGCTGGGCCCGTTTCACCGGCGGCCAGAACCACCTCACCGTGGCCACCTCGAGCGACCACGGCGAGACATGGCAGACGGCCCGCTTCGTCGGCCCGCAGAACGATCTCAACAACATGCAGGGATGCAACCTGGCCATCGAACCCGACGGCGACGTCTACGTCGGCTATCGCACGTTCGACAACAACCCCGCCGTGTCGAACCCCAACGACAGCGCGATCTTCGTCGCCCGCTCGAGCGACGGTGGCGCAACGTTCACCGCGCCCAACATGGCCTCGCGCTTCCTGGATTACCGCCAGAACGCGACGCGAACCCCACCCGTGTTCCGCACGTTCTCCGACGTTTCGATGGCAGCTGACGCGAACGGCGTCTACATCGCGTGGCAGGGACGGAGCGGGGCCGACGGCAGCGACGTCTTCATCAGTCGCTCCAAGACGAACGGCAGCTCCTGGGAGGCACCGGTGATTCCCAATGCTCCCGGTCCTGCTCACCAGTTGATGCCGGCACTCGCCGCAGCGGGCGGCATGCTGTCGACGATTTGGTACGACAGCCGCTCCGAGCCGGGCTTCACTGCGGCCGGCCCCGTGACCGGACAGTGCCCGGCCGGCGCGACCACCCAGGCCGGCTGCACCGGGATGGACGTCTTCTACGACCAGGCGAGCACGACCGCCGCAGGCCCGCTCGCGTTCGGCACCGACGTCCGCGTGACCGACCAGTCATTCAACCCGAACACGTACGGATCGATCAAGGCAATCACACCGTTCATCGGCGACTACATCGCAGTCACGGCCACGGAGACCACCGCATACGCCGTCTGGACCGACAATCGCGACGTGAACCCGACCCTCAACGCGCAGGAGGACGCAGACGCGACGACGGACCCCCCGACCCTGATCAACGCGCGCTCACGCGACGCCAACATCTACTTCGACCGCATCACGAAGTAGCGTCGCAGTCCGACTGCCTCACCACGAGCGCCGGCCCGTCCGGCGCTCGTCGGCTGCTTCGGGTCAACGTCGGTCCCTGGCTTCGACCGATCGAGTGACATTCGGGTTCCGGAAAGGCGAGGTCGCAGGAGCGCGCGTCGCCCGCTTCCCGTACGAGGCTGGTCGCGCAGGTCTCGGTGGTTCTCCGTGGCCACCCGTGGGCTTCTCTTGAGCTTTGGCGGGCCGACGGGGCCTCGGGTGCGCATGGGACCGGCCTCTGTTCAGGGATGGCCGTGGACGGCTGTTACAGACCGCTCTCGAAGCTGCAAACGCCGTGTGTCTCTCGCGAGGAGCCGCGGAGTGGAGATATGCCCGAGTGGGACAAAGGAGCTGCGCTGAGGACCCTGCCGCCGGCAGGTGTTCGCTCCGCCACCGCGCGTGATAGTGAAGTTCGGCCCGGCTTCGCGTGGATGAGGTGCTGCGGTCACAGCGCGCGCCGCGGCAACGGATTGCAGACATGGCCGACATCACTCGCGGGTCGTCCGACACTCGGCGGACGTCAGACGTACGCATCGGCGTCCGCCGAGGGCGAACGGCCCGAATGACGCCCCACCAGGAGGCGAACGGGGAGCTGCGTCGAGGCTCGCCCCTCACCGCTCGACGCGCTGCACCTCGCCGAGGTCCGGCGTGTCGCCCGTCACCCAGCCCTTGACCACCTCGAACAGGACGACCGGCTGCGGGCGATCGATGTCCAGGAACGAGGCCGCGTGGATCTCGACGCCGATCAGGACGAAGCGGGGGTCGTCCGGCGTGCCGTGGCGCGGGTCACCCTCGTCCGGGAACCACATGCTCCAGTCGCGGGCGTATAGCTCGTGGATTTTCGCCCGGTCGTCCGAGAGCGTCGCGGTGCCCGACACCGAGACCCACTCGCGGGTGCGATCCTTGTAGTAGGCGAGATTCACGTGCGGGTCCCGCTCGATGTCGCTCAGCTTCGCCGATCCCAGCGCCGCGACGAACCACAGGTCGGCCCCCGGGGCCCGCTTCTGCGTCGCCATCGCGCGGGAGGCGAGGTGGCCGTCCGGCCGCCTCGTCGTCATCATCGCCACCTCGATCTCGTCGATCATCTCGTAAAGCTGCCCCAACTCTCGCTTCATGTGCGCTCTCCTCTTCTCGGGTGTGCGGCGAGCCGCTGCGTCGGTCTTCCCCGCGCGGAGCGGCCGTAACCTCCGCCCGAGTCGCTCACCTTCCAGGCCCGTTCTCCATGTGGTTCGCATCAGCGACCGAGCTGGCGCTCGAGCAGCGCGCCGAGATCGGCGACCACGACGTCGGCGCCGTGCGCCTCGAGCGCGAGCGCCTCCCCGTGGCGGTCGACCGCGACCACCATCTCGAACGCCCCCGCCCGGCCCGCGTCGACGCCGTCGCACGTCGTCTCGAAGACGACGGTTTGCTCCGGGCCGACGTCGAGCCGGCGGCACGCGGCGAGGAGCATGTCCGGCGCAGGCTTCCGGCCGAGGTGCTCCGCCCGCGCGATGTTGCCGTCGACGTACTCGTCGATCAGGCCTGTGAGCCGCGCCTGCTCGAGCAGCATGTGCATGTGCGTGGAGCCGGACACGACCGCGCAGTGCATGCCGGCGTCGCGCACGAGCTCCAGGTACAGGCGGGCGCCCGGGAAGGGGTGCGCGCCGCGCCGCGCGAGCAGCTCGACGAGGGCGCGCTGCTTGCGGTTGACCAGCCCATGGACCGTCTCGGTCCCCGGCTCGTCGTCCGGGTCGCCCTCGGGCAGGCTGATGGCGCGGCTGGCGAGGTACTCGTGGACGCTCGCGATCGTGCTCCGCCCGTGGACGAGCGTGGGGTAGTCGACGTCGAGGCTGAACGACGCGAGTGGCACGCCGAGGCGCTCGATCCTCCGCGCGTTGAGCTCGTCGAATGTCGTCTTCCAGGCCTCCGCATGGATGGACGCGCTCGGGACGAGCACGCCGTCGACGTTGAACACACAGGCGACGGCGTCCGCGGGCACGCCGAGCAGGCGCTTCGCCTCCCACGGCGAGGCGACGACGCGCACGAGGAACCGCGTCATCTGCCGCTCGCGCGCGAACGACTCGAGGAGCTGCGCGGTTCGGGCGCGCTCGTCCGTCAGCAGACGAGCCTGCGTCGCGAGCTCGGTGGGCGGAAACTCGCGCCGCGCCGCGTCGAGGGCGCGCCGCGCGGCCTCGAACGCGCGCCGCCAGGCGCCGATGAGCGCGTCGAAGTCGATGGGCTCGACCGCCACGCCGCGAAGTGTGGACTGGTCTGCTGAGCAAGGGGCTCCGCTGCTGCCCCGGGCGCGGTTTCGCCACCGCACGTGACACGCCGCACAAACTTCCGCTATCGTGCAAGGGCGTCCGGTCGAGCGCCTAGCCGCCGAGGCCTTAGCACTCCTCTTCAGCTGTCCACTGGCCCGAGCGCACCAGTGAGTTCGTGCCGAGCGGCGGGCAGTGACCTGCCTTGTCCGGAAGAGGTGACCGACGATGACGAGCTATCTCCACCGGCGCGAGCTTACGTACGCGTTCCTCTGCTGGAGCGGCTACGTGTTTCTCTGGATGGTGACCGTGGGGTCTGCGGTCGGGATCGCCGTCCTCTGGTGGCTCCTGGGCATGGTCGTCTTCGGCTCGCTCTGGCTCGCCGTCCAACCGCTCTTCCAGCGGCTGCGCGGGCGCGCCGGGACCGCAGAGCCGCAGTCCTACCGACCGGCGAGTCGATGACGCGGGCACTCGACGAGAGAGAAGAGCTCCGCCAGCACGCGCTCACCGCGTTCCTCGACGAGCGCGTGCGCGAGGGGTATCGCGTCGAGACGCGCACGGCCACGCACGCGATCATCGGGCCGCCCGACCGACGCTCGCTCAGCCGTCTCTTGCGTAGGCCGTCGCTCGCACGCCAGGTGGTCTCCGTCGATCTGTACGGCGACGTGTCCCTGCGCCCGGCCGAGCCGCGGCGCTCGTGAGCAGCCCCCGTCACACCGGAGGTGAGGCGATCCGGCACGCGACCGCGGCGTCCCCGACCGAAGGCCGTCTGAGCCCGACCGATGGGACGCGGCGCCACGGCCCGATGCTCTCGGACTGCGTGATCCCGGGATGCGGCACGCTCACGATGGGTGGCACGTGCGTCAAGCACGACTCGCTGCCACCGGTCACGTTTCCGCGGGGACGGGCCCATGTCCCGTCACCGTGAGAGGTGGCGCCGCTCCGTGCGTCTGAGCGTGGCCAGGCGCGCGTAGGCCCCGCGTTTCGGCCGAGCGCAGCGCGGCGGCGTCCCCGAGACGCCGCCGTGACTTCGCTCATGCTCCTCACGCGGGACGCGGCCTCTTTCTCTGCGTCAGCACGAGCACGCCGCCGCCCGTCACGAGGAGCGCGCAGCCGACGCCTGCGATGCCGCCGATCGTCGCGTCGCGCCAGTCGATGCTGCTCTCCCCCCTGTCGACGAGGATCACATCCGCGAAAGCGCCCGGGCCCCGCGGCCCCGCCCGGTCGTCGGGTCTGACGGGTGCGTTCTGTGCCGCGATCGCGCCCGGGCCGCGTGCGCCTGCGAGGTCGTCCGGCCGGTCGGCCCAGGCGGCGGGCGCGAGCAGCGCGGCGCCGACGAGAGCAGTCCCCGTCACCTTGGCAATCCTGTTCATGTCGCCTCCCTTGTCTCGGTCGCCCATTGCGAGCGTGGGGGAAGCCTGGGACGCGCGGGTAGGGCCGGACCAAAGGCTGGGTAAAGGCGGAGCGGCCCAGTAGCGTTGGCGCGTGGAGTTCAAGGTGCTGGGGCCACTCGAGGTCTCCCGCGACGGAATGCCTCTCGATCTCGGCGCGCCCCGTCAGCGGGCGGTACTCGCGTTTCTGCTCCTCCACGCGAACGACGTCGTCCCCGTAGACCGCCTGGCGGAAGCGCTGTGGCCGGCCGAGACGCCGAAGACGGCTTCGAAGACGATCCAGGTGTACGTGTCGGCCTTGCGGAAGGCGCTCGGAAGCGCGCGGGACGTTCTCGAGACGCGCGGCCCTGGCTATGTGCTTCGGGTCGGGGCCGGCGACCTCGACCTGCACGAGTTCGAAGCGCTCGTGCTGCGTGCGCAGGACGAAGAGCCGTCGGCGCGCGTCGAGACGCTTAGTGAGGCGCTCGGGCTCTGGCGTGGAGCGGCGCTCGCCGACTTTGCCTACGAGTCGTTCGCCCAGTCCGAGGTCGCGCGGCTCGAGGAGCTACGGCGGCACGCGGTCGAGGCGCGGATCGAGGCGGCGCTCGAGCTCGGAGGCGGCGCCGAGGTCGTCGCGGAGCTCCAGGCGCTCGTGGCCGAGCGACCCCTGGAGGAGCGCCCTCGCTCCATGCTCATGCGCGCCCTCTACCGCGTCGGCCGCCAGCCCGAGGCGCTCGCGACGTTCCGCGAGGGAACGCGGCTGCTCGGCGAGGAGCTCGGCCTCGAGCCCGGGCCGGAGCTGCGAGAGCTCGAGCGCGCGATCCTGCGCCACGATCCGTCCCTGGCGCCGCCGCCGCCCTCGCTCCGCTCGCTCGTCGTCGCCTCCGACACCCGGGCCGGGTGGGATGTCGTCGTTCCGCTCGTGGACGCGCTCGCGGCCCGGCCGCGACGTCGCGAGATCCTTCTCGCGCGGATCGTCCCGCCGTCGGAGCTCGTGTCCGAGACGGCGGCTCTCGACGACGTCCGCCGCGAGCTTCTCTCCGGCGGCTCGAGGGTGCGCATCGCGGCCTTCTCTTCGAGCACGCCCGGCGACGACGTCGCCCGGCTCGCAGGCCAGACCGAGACCGACCTCGTGCTCGTCGTCGCGACGGACGATCCGCTCCGCGGTCCGTTCCGCGCCGTGTTCCACCGGGCGACCTCCGACGTCGCAGCCTTCATCGGAGGCGGTCAGTCCGTGCGGGACGGGCCGGTCGTGGTCCCGTTCGGCGCGTTCGAGCACGACTGGGCGGCACTCGAGCTCGGCGCGTGGGCCGCCGGCGCGCTCGATCGGCCGCTACGACTGATCGGCGCGGCCGATGCGGGCGGCCGCGGCCGCGACGCGAGCAGGCTGCTCGCCGACGCGTCGCTGATCGTGCAGCACACGGCGGGAGTCGTGGCGGAGCCGTGGCTCGGGAGCCCGGGAAGCGAAGGCGTGGCCGCGCTCGCGGCGGACGCCGGGCTGCTCGTCGTCGGGCTCTCCGAGCGTTGGCGTTCCGAGGGCCTCGGCGCCACCCGCGCTGCGCTCGTCGCGTCTCCGCCCGCGCCGATCGTGCTCGTCCGTCGGGGCCTGCGTCCGAGCGGGATCGCGCCGCCGTCGACGCTCACGCGCTTCACATGGTCGATCGAACGGTCGAGGATGTGACGTGGCGTGCCCGGTGTCGGAACGCAATTCGCGAGCTACCGCATCGAGGGCGTGCTCGGTCGAGGCGGCATGGGGGTCGTGTACCGGGCGACCGAGCTCGGGCTCGAGCGTCCTGTCGCTCTCAAGCTGATCGCACCCGAGCTCGCGGGAGACACCGCGTTCCGCGAGAGCTTCCTCCGCGAGTCACGGCTCGCGGCCTCGATCGACCATCCCGGCATCCTCCCCGTCTACGCCGCCGGGGAGGCCGAGGGCGAGCTCTACCTCGCCAACCGGTTCGTCGACGGGCAGGACCTGCGCACGGTCATCGTGGGCGGTCCGCTCTCGCCCGAGCGGGCGCTCTCGATCGTCGGTCAGGTCGCGGACGCGCTCGACGCCGCCCACGCCCGCGGCCTCGTCCATCGCGACGTGAAGCCGGGAAACGTCCTCGTCGACAGCGCGGGCCACTGCTATCTCGCCGACTTCGGGCTCACCACGCACCTCGCGGCCGGGCAGACCGCGACCGGGCCCGGCCCGCTGGCGGGATCGCTGGACTACCTCGCCCCGGAGCAGATCCGCGGCGGGGAGCTCGACGGCCGCACCGACCAGTACGCGCTCGCCTGCGTCCTGTACGAGCTTCTGGCCGGCGCGCCGGCGTTCCGGCGTCCGACCGAGGCGCAGACCCTCTGGGCGCACGTGCAGGAGGACGCGCCGGCGCTACAGGCGTACCCCGAGCTCGACCCGGTGCTCGCCCGTGCACTCGCGAAGGAGCAGCGAGAGCGGTACGAGACGTGCAACGCGTTCGTCGACGACGCCCGTGCCACGCTCGGACTCTCGCTCTCGCCGGTGGCCGTCCGTCGACGTCGGCGCCGCCTGGGAAGACGCCTCGTCGCGGCCGGTGGAGCGATTCTCGCGATTGCGGCCGCCGCCGTGCTGGCAGTGACGCTCGGAGCCGGCGGGACGACGGTCGCGCCCGCGAACTCGGTCGGCGTGGTCGACGCATCCTCCGGCGAGCTCGAGCGCGCCGTTCCGGTCGGAAGCGCGCCGACCGAGGTCGCGGCGTCCGACGATTGGGTGTGGGTGCTGAACTCGAACGACGGCGCCGGGACGATCTCCAAGCTCGACACACGGATGCTGGACGCTCCCGAACGCCGGCGTCTCGAGCGCGTTCGAGGAGGATCGCGGAGCAGGATGGCTCGCGGTCTCGCCCCGCGCGGTCTGGGCAGGAAGCGCGCGGGCGCTGTCGCGCATCGACCCGGAGACCTCGCGACTGCGCAGGCAACCCACCGCGGCATGGGGGCCGATGGCGTACGGCTTCGGCTCGCTCTGGATCGCGGGTCGGACCCTCGAACGCATCTCCGCCGTGACGATGCGGCACGTCTCGACCGTCAAGGGCGTGGACTTCAACCCGGACGTCGCCGCGGGTCTCGGCTCGGTCTGGCTGGCCGACGACACGCGCCACGAGATCGTTCGGGTCGATCCGGCTCGGGGCGTGGTCGCCCGGAGGTACGAGCTCGGCGGCGCGCCGTTCGGGGTTGCCGTCGGCGCCGGGGCCGCGTGGGCGGCCAGCGACGACGGCACCGTCGCCCGCATCGACCCTCTCCGCGAGCGAATCGAGGTGATCGAGGTCGGCGGCGCACCGCGCTCGCTCGACGTATCCGGCCGGTCGGTCTGGGTCTCGGTCGACTGAGTTGACTCACGGCCGGCGCGCGTCGGATCATGGGGACGTGAAGGCGGCGGCTGCGGTGTTGGCCGTCCTGCTCGCGGGCGTCGCCCGGGGGGCTGCGGCGGCGGGGGTCACGGAGCGGAGGCCGTCCCCGCGAGCTCGTGCGGCCGGATGCTCTACGAAGGCACCGGCAAGCCGGACGTGGTCATCGTCTCCGACTTCCCGCTGCGAGGTGTTGGGGCGGAGAACACGCGAGAGATGGTGAAGGCGATCGAGCTCGTGCTTCGCCGCCGCGCGTTCCGGGCGGGCGAGCACCGCGTCGGCTACCAGTCCTGCAACGACACCGTGGGAGACGAGCCGTTCGACCCGCTGCTCTGCAAGCAGAACGCTCGTGCCTACGTGGGGTCGGAGGACGTCGTCGGCATCGTCGGCCCGTGGAACTCGGGCTGCGCCTGGGAGCAGATCCCGATCGTCACCCGGAGATCGGCGGGCCCGCTGGCCATGATCAGCCCCTCGAACACCTACACCGGGCTCACACGGACTGTCGGACGCGGGTCCGGCGCGTGGGCTCTACCCGGACGGCGTCCGCAGCTACGCACGCGTCGTCACGCACGACGTCGCACAGGGGATCGCAGCGGCACGGCTCGCCGCGGCGCTCGGCGCACGGCGCGCGGTCGTCGTCCGTCAGGACCTCGCGGACGACTACGTCCTAGGCCTGACCGTCCCGTTCCTGAAGGCGGCTGCGGATCTCGGGATCCCCGTCCGTCGTTTCGTCTGGAGGAGGCACGACACGTACGAGCGATTGGCGGGCGAGGTCGCCGCGGCGCGGCCGGATGCCGTCTACCTGGCCGGGCTGACGCAGCTGAACGCGAAGCGGCTCGTCGAGGACCTCCGCGCGGCCGTGGGGCCGGACACGCCTCTCATCGCCCCCGACTCGTTCGCGGCCGACGACGTCGCTCGCGCGCTCGGGCCGGCCGGGGAGGGGCTCTACGCGACCGAGCCGGGAACCACCCCCGACCGTCTTCCGCCCGCGGGCCGTCGGTTCCTCCGGGCCCTTGGTCTGACCCCCGCCGAGGCGCGTGAGACGTGGGCCCCGGAGGCTGCACAGGCCGCAGAGGTGCTGCTCGAGGCCATCGCGCGGTCGGACGGGAGTCGCGGGTCGGTCGTGCGCGAGGTCCGTGCGACGAGAGTCCGGAGCGGGATCCTGGGGTCCTTCTCCTTCGATGCGTTCGGCGACGTCGTGCCGGCCCCAGTCACGATCTACCGGATCCGCGACGGCAGGCTCGTCACCGACCGGGTCGTTCGCGTTCCAGCCGAGGCGTTGTCCCCCTAGCACACGCGGCCGGGCGGCCGGCGCCCCGGACGGACTGCCTCGGGGCGGTTTCGCGGTTTGCGTCGGAGGGAACGGTCTACCCCCAGCGGTTCGCATCGTCGAGAGGGGAGGGGTCGGGTGGTCGAACGCAGTCGGCTCGTCGTGCAGGCCCGTGTCGTCGCCGTGGCGGCGGGTGCAGTCCTCTCGCTTGCGGGGTGCGGATCGGACGGGGGAAGCAAGACGGCCGGGGCCGGCTCGGACTGGTCGACGAACGGCGGCACGATGACGAACCAGCGCTACTCGACTCTCGACGAGATCGACACCTCGAACGTCGCGCAGTTGAAGGGCGTCTGGCGGACGCACCTGAACGGCTCGGGCCTCGCCGCGAAGTACTCGGGCGAGAGCCAGCCGATCGTCCAGGACGGCGTGATCTACATCACGACCGGGAACGACGACGTGTTCGCCGTCTCGGTCGACAGCGGGAAGATCCTCTGGGAGCACAAGTCGAACATCAGCCAGGAGATCTCCACGATCTGTTGCGGCTGGCTGAACCGCGGTGTGGCGATCGGCGACGGGCGCGTCTACCTGGGGCAGCTCGACGGCAGGGTCGTGGCGCTCGACAAAGACACGGGCGGCACGGTCTGGTCGCGCCAGCTCGTCCAGTGGCAGAAGGGTCAGGTGATCACCGGCGCGCCGCTCTTCCTCGACGGAAAGATCTACATCGGCGTCGTTGGCGCGGACTACGGCACGCGCGGCTTCCTCGAGGCGATCGACGCCGAATCGGGCGACAGCGTCTGGCGGGCGTACATGGTTCCGGGCCCGGGTGAGCCCGGGAGCGAGACCTGGCCGCAGAACTCCCCTGCGTACCTGCGCGGCGGCGCCTCGATCTGGTCGACGCCCGCCTACGACGAGGACCTGAATCTCCTCTACGTGACGACGGGCAACGCCGGCAACGACTGGTTCGGCGGCGACCGCGAGGGCGACAACCTCTACGCCGCGTCGATCGTGGCGATCGACAAGGACTCGGGGAAGATCAAATGGCACTTCCAGGAGGTCCACCACGACATCTGGGACTACGACTCGCCGGCGGCGCCGGTGCTCTTCGACGTCGATCAGAACGGCGACCCGGTCAAGGGGATCGGCGCCCCGGGCAAGACCGGCTGGCTGTACCTGCTCGACCGCGCGAACGGCGAGCCGCTCTACGGCATCGACGAGAAGCCGGTGCCGCAGAACGCGGAGCAGAAGACGGCCAAGACGCAGCCGTTCCCGCGGAACGGCGAGTTCATCCCGCACGGACCGCCGACCGCGAAGGGCATCGCGCGGGTGAAGAGCGAGATCACCGGCGCCGCGAAGAACCTGCCGGTCGTCGTGGCGAAGGAGATGTTCACGCCGCCGAGCACGAAGCACATGCTGATCTACACGCCGGGCCCGCAGGGCGGCAACAACTGGGAGCCGACGAGCTACAACCAGGACACGCAGATGTTCTACGTGTGCGCCGCGGTCCAGACCGTCGGGGTCGCCTCGGCGGACCTGGAGTTCGTCGAGGGCAAGAGCTTCGCCGGGATCGGGGCGATCGCGGGCATCGGCTACAACGAGTCCTCGGGCACGCTCACCGCGATCGACGCGACTGACGGCAGCGTCGCGTGGCAGAAGACCTGGCCCGACGCGTGCTACAGCGGGACCGTCACGACGGCCGGCAACCTCGTCTTCGTCGGACGCAACAACGGTGAGCTGCAGGCGTACGACGCGCGGAACGGGAACCAGCTCTGGAGCTTCCAGACCGGGGCGGGCGCGAACGACACCGTCTCGGTCTTCGAGCAGGACGGCAAGGAGTACGTCGCGTTCCTCTCCGCAGGCAACTCGCTGATGGCCTCGGCCCACGGCGACAGCCTCTGGCTCTTCTCGCTCGACGGGACCATGGGCCCGGCACCCGCACCCGGCGCGGGGTCCGGTACCGGCCACGCGGGCGAGGGCGGCGAGCAGGGGACGGGCGACCCCGCGGCGGGCAAGACGGTGTTCGCCGACAACTGCGCCGGCTGTCACGGCGTCTCCGGCACGGGCGGCAACGGCGGGCCCGACCTGACCGCGATCCCGTCCGCGAAGGACGAGGCCACGGTGATGAAGCAGGTGCAGAACGGGGGCGGCGGGATGCCGGCGTTCAAGGGGACGCTGACCCAGAAGCAGATCCAGGACGTCACGGCGTACGTGACGCAGGAGATCACGAACAAGAAGTAGCGGGCGCGCGGGTGGCGGGCGGCGTCCGCCGCCGCCCGCCGCGCCGCGTACGATCGGCGGCCGGTGACCACCGCCACGAGAGCGCTCACGGCGCCGCTCGCGCGCGCGGACGAGCGTGCCCGGGTCGCCGCGGTCGTGGCGGTCGCGTTCGTCGTCCTCGCGCTCGCCGTGCTCGCCGTCGTAGCGGCGTTCGCGAGCACCTCGTACGCCGTCAACGGGCTGCACGACCGGAGCCTGTTCTACGTCGCGCCACTCTGGTTCGCGGTGTTCTGCGGCTGGCTCGACTCCGCGCCGGCGCGGCCGGTCGCTGGTCTCGCCGTCGGCGGTCTGCTCGCGTTCGGGCTCGTCGCGCAGCTGCCCCACCGCTACGTGCTCGACATCCTGTGGGAGATGCTCGCGCTCGAGCCGTGGGCGTTCGTCGAGCGCGGCAACCCCTCGGGCAGCCCGTTCTCGGGGCGCGAGGCGATGCTCGCCTTCGTCGTGGCCGGGATCGCGGCCGCCGCGTTCGTGCCACGCGCGTCGCGCTGGGTCGTCGTCGCGTTCGTCGGCACCGCGCTCGCGTTCACGGGCTCGCTCGCCTGGCACGCGCGGGAGGGCGCCCGCTCCGTGGACACCGCGGCGTTCGAGCCGGGCGCGGCGGAGGCGTGGGTCGACGAGGCTCTGCCCACGGCGCGCGGGCGCTCCTGCTCTCGGTCCCGAGCCGCTGCGGAGAGGACGCCGCGCGCACCGCGATGCGCGCCACGGAGTTCTACGACGACGTGATCGGGCCGGGCGCCGCGGTCGGGGACGCAGACCCGCTGGCGCCGCCGTCGGCCCCGGTCGTCTTCCGCGGCGGCCGGCTGGTCGACGCCGCGACGGGCGCGCCCGTCCGGGCGGCGTACGTCGTCGTGCGCCAGGGCGTGGAGCTCGAAGGCCGCCGCCTCGCGTCGGGGACGAGGACTCCGTTCGCCGTGTGGCGGACCGATACGGGTCTCGTGCGTCTGGCACGGCCCGTCCAGGGTCTTCGATGCGCGTCCTAGCGGCGCTGATCGCGCTCGCCGCGACCGTGCCCACGGTCGCGCCGCCGGCACGCGCCGCGGCCGAGCTGCCATCCCGCTTTCCCGCAGCGGGGGAGCTCCTCCGGGCGACCGCCGTGAGAAACGCGCCCGACCCCGCGGCGACGGTCGTCCGGACGCTGCATCGCTTCCGCCCCGACGGACAGTTCCAGATCGTTCTTGCGCTCGACGCTCGGCGCGGCGCCGACGGGACCTGGTGGTACCGCCTCAGCCTGCCCGGGCGACCGAACGGAGCGCGGGGCTGGGTGCGCGCCGACCTGGCGGAGGTCAGACCCGTGCGCAACCGGATCGTCGTGCGGCTCGCCGAGCGCAGGCTCGAGGTCAGGCGCATCCGGGACAGCCGGACCCTGCTCCGAGGTGTCGTGGCTATTGGTCGGGCAGGCGCAGAGACGCCGGTCGGCCGGAGCTTCTACGTCGAGTCGGCCTTCGTCCCCCTCGACCCGTTCTACGGCGTCTTCGCGCTCGAGACGAGCGCGTACGCCCGCGTCACCGACTGGCCCAGCAACGTCGTCGGGATCCACGGCACCGACCAGCCGCAGTTGCTCGGTGAGGCCGTCTCCCACGGCTGCATCCGGGTCTCCAACGACGTCGCGAGGCGGCTCGAACGCCTCGCGCCGCTCGGCACCCCGATCGACGTCGCGCCGTAGCCGCAGCTCAACCGGTCACGGCCGTCTGCTTCGCGCGCAGAACGCCGAGGAGCGTCCGACAGTGGGAGCCGCGGTTGGTCAGCGTCCTCGGGATGCCGGTGAAGAAGACGAGCCCGATGCGCGTCGGCAGGACGGTGCGGCGAACGGTGCCCTGTCGGTCGGTCGTGACGATCCTGTCCACACCCGGGCCGTGCACGCGCACGCGGACTCCTGCGAGAGGCTGGCCGCGGCGGTTGCGTGCGGTGAGCAGCACGACCGACGACCGCCCGCTCTCGAGCACCCTCGGCGCCACGGTCAGCGTGTCGCAGCGGTTCTGACCGACCGGAGGCGTGAGCCGGCCGACCACCCGGGCGCTCGCGGCGGCGACGTTGTTGCGGTAGTTCGACTCGATCTCCTCCGAGCTGACGCGGACGACGTCCACGACGAGACCGACCCGTGTCGCCTCGGTGACGGCGGTCACCGTTGCAGAGGCACCGGGGGCCAGGCGACCGAGATCACAGGCGTACGGCCTGCAGGTGCCCTGCGACGCGCGTAGCGAAATCAGCCGTGTCCGGAGCGACCGCTCGTTCAGCTTCAGGCCGTTGACGTCTGCCGCCGCGACGGACGACCGGTTCGTCACGATCATCGTCCACGTGAGCCGCCCGCCGACGACGACCGTCTCGGGCTGGACCGACTTGATCACCACGAGGTCGAGCTGGGGCGCCGGGCCCGGCGGCGGCGCCGGCACCGGGGGCGGATCAGGGTCGGGCGGCGTCGGCGGTAGCGGCATCGGCAGTTCCGGTGGCGTCCCCCTGCGCGTGTTCGTGAACGTGCAGACGACGGTGTCGCCCGCCTCGATCGTGGCGTCGACCTTCGTGCCCGGGACGGAGACGGCGACGGTGCCGTTCCGCGTGCACTCGACGTGCGAGGTGTAGTCCTCGAGGTTCGTCCCCGGCCCGGCCGTCTCGCGCACGGTGCCCTCGCCCGTGCCGATCCGAAGATGACCGGTCGTCGTCCCGTTGCCGCCAGTCTTGACGAGAGTGTTGTTGATGAGCAGGTTGAACACGCCGGGGTCGTTGGACGGGACTGTGATCTTTTGAACCTCGATCGTCGCGTCGCAGGGCGGCGAGCCGGCCGAAGCCGTCGCCGCGTTCCCGGTCAGGCGCCAGACGAGGCTGCCGCCCGAGGCGTCGAAGTCCGTCGTGAAGACACCGGCCTGGCGGCCTTCGACGAACTGCTCCGGCTGTTCCCCGTTCGCGGAAGCCGGGTCGAAGGTGTTCTGGGGGTCGCCGCGCGCGATCGTCACGATGTGGCCGCTCGTGTTGTCGTACCCCCAGTAGGCGACGTCGGGCTGTCCGTCCCCGAAGAGGACGCACTCCAGGATCGGAGTGACACTCGCGCTGTCCGGCGGGAGCTTGGCCGTGTTGGTGAAGGTGCACGTGACCGTCTCACCCTGTGCGACGGTCACACCGCTCACGGACGAACCATGCGAGGTCCCGACATCCCTGCCGTCGCTCGTCGTGCAACGGGACTGAATGCTGTAGTCGTCGAGGACGGTCCTGCCGTGACCGGATTCGCTCACCGTGTGCGTGCCGGGCGCGACGTCGATCGCGCCGCCCTCCCCGTTCCCAGCACCTGCGGCAACGGTGTCCTCCCCGACCTTCAGGTCGAACGTCCCGGGATCGTCGCTCGGGATGAGCTGCTTGACGACCACGATCGTGCCGGTCGGAGTCGGGATGGGCGTCACCGGCTTGCAGCCGTTCTCCCAGATCGTCTGGCCGTTGTCGTCCCAGTTCTTCCCGGGATACGTCTGCGGCTCGCCGTTCTCGTCGACATACGAGTACGGCGGGACGATGTCGTTGGCGTGATTCAGGTGGCCGCCCTGGAGGTCGCCGTTGTTTCCGATCGCCGGCTCGTTCGACACGTACGGGTTGCTCTGAGAACTCGTCGCATGGCAGATGCGGACCGTCGTCGGCGGGGCGAGCGCGGCCCTGTTCGCCGTCAGCGCCGTCGAGGCAACGAGGGTCGCCATGAGCGCCGCCAGCCCGAGGAGGGTGACGGAGCGTCGCGGACGAGGAACCCTGCGGCGAAGGTCCGTCGACACGGCCGGTCGACGCTAGCACTCTTGTCGGCGCGAGCCAATCCGGGAAGAGCGCGGCGGCGCGTGAGGAGTTCGTAAGCTCGGCCTCGTATTTTCCTGCACGCCGGGTAGGATCGCCCGCGATGCCGACCTCCCTCGTGACCGGCGGCGCGGGTTTTCTCGGCTCGCACCTCTGCGAGTCGCTGCTCGAGAGAGGGCATCGCGTGATCTGCCTCGACAACCTCGAGACGGGGTCCCTGGCGAACGTCGAGCACCTGCGGAGCGACGCTTTCGTGTTCCTGCCCCAGGACCTGACGACGCACGTCGACATCCCCGAGCCGCTCGACTTCGTCTACCACCTCGCGAGCCCGGCAAGCCCGATCGACTACCTGCGGCTCCCGCTCCAGACGCTGAAGGTCGGCTCGTACGGCACGCACAACGCGCTCGGGCTCGCGAAGGTGCACCGCGCCCGGTTCCTCCTCGCCTCGACGAGCGAGGTCTACGGCGACCCGCAGGTGCACCCCCAGCCGGAGACGTACTGGGGGCACGTGAACCCGATCGGCCCGCGCGGCGTCTACGACGAGGCGAAGCGCTACGCGGAGGCGTTGACGATGGCGTACCACCGGCAGCAGGGTGTCGACACGGCGATCGTGCGGATCTTCAACACGTACGGCGCCCGGATGCGGCCGCACGACGGCCGGGCGATCCCGACTTTCATCCGGCAGGCGCTCGAGCAGAAGCCGCTCACAGTGTTCGGCGACGGCTCCCAGACGCGGAGCTTCTGCTTCGTGGACGACCTGATCCGCGGGCTCATCCTGCTCGCCGAGTCCGGCGAGCACATGCCGGTGAACATCGGCAACCCCGCCGAGATGTCGCTGCTCGAGCTCGCCGAGGCCGTAATCGCTGCGACGGGGTCCTCGAGCTCGATCATCTTCGAGGCGCTGCCGGTCGACGACCCGCAGGTCCGTCAGCCCGACATCACGCGCGCCCGCCAGCTGCTCGGCTGGGAGCCGGAGATCGGACTCGAGGAAGGGCTCCGCCGCACGCTGGCGTCCCTCGAGGGAGACCCTGCGCGTGCGTAGCCTCGCCGCGGCGCTCGTCGCGTCCGCCGT
>DASSJV010000051.1:0-10249 GCA_035691005.1 Gaiella sp.
GACCCCGCGCTGCTCGAGCCTGCGTGCGAGCCTGTCTGCGCCGCGCTTCGTCCTCACGAACACGAGTGCCAGACCGCGCTCGGCGTTCAGGAGCGCGACGAGCGTGTCGATCTTCCCGTCCTGCGTGACGGGGACGAAGCGATGGTCGATCTCGCCGTGGGCATGCTCGCTCGGCAGCTCGGCCTCGATGCGGGCAGGCGACTGCGTGTACGCGCGGGCCAGCTCGCCGACCTCGCCGTCGAGCGTCGCCGAGAAGAACATCGTCTGGCGTTCGCGCGGCAGGCGCTTCACGATGCGGTCGACCTGCGGCTTGAAGCCCATGTCGAGCATCCGGTCGGCCTCGTCCAGCACCAGGATCTCCACGGCGTCGAGCGTGAGTAGGCGCCGGTCGACGAGGTCCTGGAGGCGGCCGGGGGTGGCCACCACGAGGTGCGCGTCCCGCGCGGCATTTGCCTGGGGCCGGAGCGAGACACCGCCGTAGACGGCGGCGACCTTCAGGTTGCGTGCCCGGGCGAGGGGGTCGATCTCCTCCGTCACCTGCAGGGCAAGCTCCCGGGTCGGAACGAGGACGAGTGCCGCGGGCCGCGCGTCGTCGCGCGGCACCCGCTCGACGAGCGGGAGCGCAAACGCGAGCGTCTTGCCCGACCCCGTCGGCGACTTCGCGAGGAGATCGGTACCGGCGAGCGCCGGCGGGATCGCCCGCGTCTGGATCTGGAATGGCGTGACGATGCCGCGCTCGGCGAGCACCTCGGTCAATTCCGCGCTCACGCCGAGCGCGGCGAACGTGTCCTGTGACATGCGACTCCTGTGTTTTCGTGAAACTGGCTCGAGACCTACGACACTCGAGCCCACGAGGAGTCGAACGAAGCGGATCTCACGGGCCGACCGGCGGCCGACCGTGCCCAGAACGGTAGCAGCGACCCCGGCGGACGCCGTCTGTAGGCTCGGCGCGTGGCCCCGATCTCGTTCGCCCGCGGCGCGCCGTCGCCCGATTGCCTCGATCCGGAGCTGCTGTCGGCCTGCGCGGCGGCCGCGCTCGAGCGCGACGGCACCGCGATCCTCGCCTACGGGTCGGGAGGCGGCTACGGCCCGCTCCGCGAGCTGCTCGGCGAGCGGCACGGCGTCGATCCCGGTCGGGTGTTCGCCACGGCGGGCGGACTCATGGGGTTCGTCCTCTACTCGACTCTCCAGCTCCTCCGCCGGCCGGGGCGCGTGCTCGTCGAGGCGCCGACGTACGACCGTCCGCTGAAGCTCCTCCGCTGGCAGGGAGCGAGCGTCGTCCCGGTCCCGATGGACGACGAGGGGCTCGACCCCGACCGACTGGAGGCGGAGCTCGCGCGCGGCGGCGACGTCTCGTTCCTCTACACGATCCCGACCTTCCAGAATCCGAGCGGGCGAACGCTCGGCGAGGCGCGTCGGCGACGGATCGTCGAGCTCTGCGAGCGCTACGACCTGCACGTGCTCGAGGACGACCCGTACGGCCCCGTCCGCTACGCGGGGGAGGCGATCCCGTCGATCCACTCGCTCGAGGGCGGGACGCGCGTGACGTTCACGTCGTCGTTCTCGAAGACCGTCGCGCCGGGGCTCCGGGTCGGGTGGTTCGTCGTCCCGGAAACGATGCGCGCCGACTACGACGACCGCGCGGTCTCCACGTACATCTCGCCGCCGCAGCTGCCGCAGGCGGTCGTCCACGAGCTGTTCGCCCGGGGCGGGTTCGAGCCGAACCTCGAGCGGATCCGGGGCATCCTCGGCGGCCATCGCGACGCGATGCTCGCTGCACTCGAGGCCGAGCTCGCCGGTCGCGCCGCCTGGGGCCGGCCCGACGGCGGCTACTTCGTCTGGCTCGAGCTCGGCGACGACGTCGACGCGTCCGCGCTCCTCGGCCGCGCGACGGAGGCGGGCGTCACGTTCGTGCGTGGCGCGGACTTCTTCGTCGACGGCGGCGGCGCGAGCGCCGCGCGGCTCGCCTTCTCCTACGAGTCGCCCGAGCGGATCGCCGAGGGCGTCCGCCTGCTCGCCTCGCTGCTCTAGCGCGCAGCTACTCCCTGCGGCGGCTGCGCCACCAGCGCGGCAGGATCGAGGCGAGGACTGCGCCGAGCGCCATGCTCAGCAGGATCAGCCAGATCAGCCGAGTGTTCACGGAGAAGAACACGAAGCTGACCTCCTGCTTGCTCGAATTCAGGAGGAGGAAGGCGACGGCATAGACGGCGATGATCGCCCAGAGCACGAGCTTCCAGCGAGGGATCCCGGCGTCGTTCGTGGTGCGCTGGAGCTGCTGCTCGTCCGCCACGCGGCGATCTTACGCGCTTGCGACGCCGGCGACGTGCGCGACGGGCGACCGCAGAACGAGACGCGGTTGAGGCGGCGGCGTGAGCTGCCCGACCCTGGCTGCGCGGAAGGTCGGGCAGGGAGCGTTTCCCGGAAGCGCGCAGAGCCCCGCCTGGCGGAAGTAGCAGTCCTCGCATGTGGCGGCCGCGCGCTTGCTCATTCGTCCCTTTCCGGTCCTGCCCTTCCCCTGAAGGACAGCGGCCATTGTGGTCCTGGCCGTACGGCCCCGCAACCCCCTCGAGGGACGAACTTCCCGCAAATTGCGCGTGTCGTCAGAGCCGACGAAACGCCTGCAAACCGGCTATTTCTGTGGGAGTGTTGCCAAGGTGTGCAACGCCTGTCGAAAACTCTCCACAGGGATGACGCGCAACCCTCCTGCATACCGGCGTGCGGTCTCCGCGTTTTCCCCAGCCGGGACGAGGAACACGTCGGCCTTCGCACGCCGGACGCCGAACGTCTTCTGCTTGAGGCCGCCGACAGGGCCGACCGAGCCGTCGAGCTCGATTGCGCCCGTCGCCGCGACCCGCAGCCCCCGATCGACGTCCTTGCCGAGCTCCTGGTAGACCTGGAGCGCGAACGGGAGACCGGCGGACGGGCCACCGATGTCGCCGAGGTCGATCGTCACCTTCCGGGGCAGGACGATCCGCGCGTTCTCGGTCGCCTGGATGCCGAGGATCGCACCGTGCGGCGCGACCGGTGAGCGGGCCGTCTTCACGACGCGCTCGAGGCTCTCGCCGTCGCGCCGGAGCCGGACGCGCACCGTGTCCCCCGGGGAGAGCGGCGCGAGGGCGGCCCGCAGCTGGTCGACCGTGCGCACGGCGCGCCCGCCCGCCTCGACGATCACGTCGCCGTCCCGGAGCACGGCGGCGGCGGGCACGTCGATCGCGACGCCCTCCACGAGGACTCCGGTCGAGGTGGTCTTGACGGGGTACCCCGCGGCCTTCAGCGCGACGGCGGCAGCGACCTGCTCGGAGCGGTCCATCTCGAGCCGCGCCTGCACGCGCCTGTCGGCGAAGGACTCGCCCGGAGCAGTCACGTCGCGCTGCGGGACGAGGCTCGCGCCGTCCGGCTGCAGGAACGGCAGCAGACGCTCGAGCCAGCGTGCGCGACGCAGGGAAACGTCCACGAAGTAGATCCCACCGCCGTTCGCGGGCTCGCGCCCGCCCTGCACGGCGACCTTGCCCGCGACGGGCTTGGCGGTGTCGGGGATGAACAAGTAGTCCCCCGACGAGGTCGTCGCGGCCGCGAAGACGACGACGGCGAGGAGCGTCGCGCCGGCGACGACGAGGGTTGCGGGGCTAAGGCGCAGGCGGGACATCGCGTCGGTTCGTCGGTCTCGTTCAGAGGAGCGAGCGCGTGAGCCCGCCGTCGACCGGAACCACCGCGCCGGTCACGTACGACGCGCGCTCGGAGGCGAGGAACGCCGCGACCGCCCCGACCTCGGAGGGGGTGCCGAGTCGCCGGACGGGGATCAGCGCGAGGTCGGCGGCGGACGGGCCCTCCTCGCCGTAGACCTCGCGGACGCGGTCGGTGTCGATGCGGCCCGGTGCGATGGTGTTCACCGTGGTGCCCTCGGGGCCGAGCTCCCGCGCGAGGGTCTTGAGCCACCCGACGACGCCCGGCCGCACCGCGTTCGAGAGCGCGAGGCTGTCGATCGGCTCACGCACGGACGACGACTCGATCGCGACGATCCGCCCATGCCCGCTCGCGCGGAGGTGTGGCAGGCAGTGGCCGACGAGCGTCACGTGGGACGTGAGGAGAAGGGCGACGGCCTCGTCGACCTCGGCCGACGTGAGGCTCGCCGCGACGGCGGGCTTCGGGCCGCCGCCGTTCAGGACGAGCACGTCGAGGGCGCCGAACGCCCCGATCGTCGCCTGGACGAGGCGCTCGAGGTGCTGCGGGATCGTCAGGTCGCCCTGGACGGCGAGCGCGCCGATGCGATCGGCCTCGCGCTCGAGCACCTCGCGCCGGCGGGCGAACAGCGCGACGTTCGCGCCCTCGGCCGTCAACGCCTCCGCGACCGCAAGGCCCATGCCGGACGAGCCGCCGCAGACGATCGCCGTCCGCCCCTCGAGACCGAGCTCCATGGCGCAAGGCTACCGGGGGGGTCGTTCAGCCCCGATGAAGGCAGGGAACGCCCGGGGGCGTCTACGACGTGGTCGTCAGCACGCCGACGACCTCGCGCACGGCGGTCGCGGAGGTCCGCAGCATCTTCTTCTCGTCGGCGCTCAGCTTCAGCTTGACGATCTCCTCGACTCCCGCCGCCCCGAGCCGGACGGGCACGCCCATGTAGAGGCCGTCGATCCCGTACTCGCCCTCGAGGAGCGCGGTGCAGGGGAGCACGCGCTTCTGGTCGAGGCAGATCGCGTCGACCATCTGCGCGGCGGCGGCGCCGGGCGCGTACCACGCCGACGTGCCGAGCAGGCCGACGAGCTCGCCGCCGCCCTTCCGTGTGCGCTCGACCATCTTCGAGATCCGTCCGCGCGGGGCGAGCTGCTCGAGCGGGACGCCGCCGACCGTCGTCGCGGAGACGACCGGGACCATCTGGTCGCCGTGGCCGCCGAGCACCACCGCCTGGACGTCCTTGACGGACGAGCCGGTCTCCCACGCGATGAACGCGGAGAAGCGGGCCGTGTCGAGGATCCCCGCCATGCCGACGACGCGCTCCTTCGGGAAGCCGGAGACGGCCTGCGCGACGTGGCACATCGCGTCGAGCGGGTTCGAGACGACGACGATCACGCTCCGCGGAGAGCGCCTCGCGACCTCCTTCGTCACCGATGCGACGATCGCCTCGTTCGTCGTGACGAGGTCGTCGCGGCTCATCCCGGGAGAGCGGGGCCGCCCGGCCGTGATCACGACGACGTCCGAGCCCTTCGTCTCTGCGTAGCCCTCCGTGCCGACGATCGCGGGCTCGTAGCCGGTCACCGAGGCCATCTGGTTCATGTCGAGCGCCTTGCCGGCGGCGAAGTTCGGAACGATGTCGACGAGGACGACGTCGGCGTAGTCGCGGCGCGCGACCTCCAGCGCGCACGTCGCGCCGACGTTTCCCGCCCCGACCACGGTCACTTTCTTCCTGCCGGTCACTTCGCGTCTCCTTCGTTCGGGCGCGGCCGGAGTCAGCCGAGCCGCTCGATGATCGCGTCCGCGTACTCGGACGTCCCGACCGCGCTCGGGTCGTCGCGCGTCGGCTTCAGGTCGTAGGTCACGCGGTCGCCCTCGGCGATCACGGCGGCGACCGCCTCCTCGAGGCGCCGCGCGGCGTCGCGCTCCCCGATGTGCTCGAGCATGAGCTTGCCCGAGAGGATCATCGCCGTCGGGTTCACGCGGTTCTGCCCGGTGTACTTCGGGGCCGAGCCGTGCGTCGCCTCGAACACCGCCGCCTCCGTGCCGATGTTCGCGCCGGGCGCCACGCCGAGGCCTCCGACGAGGCCCGCGGTCAGGTCGCTGATGATGTCGCCGTAGAGATTCGGGAGAACGAGCACGTCGAACTCCTCGGGCCGCTGCACGAGCCCCATGCACAGGGCGTCGACGAGCGTCTCCCAGGGCTCGATCTCCGGATAGTCCGGCGCCACCTCGCGGAAGACCGCGAGGAAGAGCCCGTCCGTGTGCTTCATGATGTTCGCCTTCGTGATGCAGGAGACGCGCTTGCGCCCGTTGACGCGGGCGTACTCGAACGCGAAGCGGATGATCCGCTCGGAGCCCTCGGGGCTGAGCGGCTTGATCGAGATCCCCGAGCTCTCCGGGATCCGCTTCGGCTGGCGGGCGTTCAAGAAGTCGATCACCGCGTGCGCGTCGTCGGTGCCGGACTCGAACTCGATCCCGGCGTAGAGGTCCTCGGTGTTCTCGCGCACGATCACGACGTCGACGGCCTCGTAGCGCGAGCGCACGCCGGGATACGACTTGCAGGGGCGGACGCAGGCGTACAGGCCGAGCTCGTGTCGGAGCGCGACGTTGACCGAGCGGAAGCCGGTGCCGATCGGCGTCGTGATCGGTCCCTTCAGCGCGATCCCGTTCCGCTTGATCGACTCGAGCGTCTCCGGCGGGAGCGGCGTGCCCGCCTCCTCCATCACGTCGACGCCCGCGTGGCGAACGTCCCACTCGAAGGCGACGCCCGTCGCCTCGAGCACGCGGCGCGTCGCCTCGGTGAGCTCCGGCCCGGTTCCGTCTCCGGGGACGAGGGTGACCGTGTACGGCATCGGGCGGAGGATAGTGACAGGGCCCCGAACTCCCGCTCAGGTACCGTCCGTCGCAGGACGACCCGCCGAGGGAGGGAGAGCGATGAGCGAGTTCAAGCCGGGTCTCGAGGGGGTCGTCGCGGTCGAGACGGAGATAGCCGAGCCGGATCGCGAGGGTGGGGTCCTTCGGTACCGCGGCGTCGACATCGAGGAGCTCGTCGGCCACTCCCCGTACGAGCGCGTGTGGGGCCTCCTCGTCGACGACGACCTCGACTCGCAGATGCCCGGCCCCGAGTCCTACGAGCCGGCGCGCCTCACCGGGAACGCGCCGGCCGACCTCCAGGCCGAGACAGCCCGCCTCGCCGGGGAGTGGGGGCTCGGAAAGCTGAACGAGATCTCGGACGAGCAGGCGCGGCAAGACCTCGGCCGGCTGTCGGGCCAGATGATGGCCATCGTCGCCCGCTCGGCGCGCGTCGCGGACGGGCACACCGACGCGATTCCCGACGACGTCGTCGAGCAGGGAAAGACCGCCGCCGCGAAGTTCCTCCTCCGCTGGCGCGGCGAGGCGGACCCGCGTCACGTGCGCGCGATCGACACCTACTGGATCTGTACCGCCGAGCACGGGCTCAACGCCTCGACGTTCACAGCGCGCGTGGTCGCCTCGACGGGTGCCGACTGCGGCGCAGCGCTCTCCTCGGCGGTCGGCGCGCTTTCAGGGCCGCTGCACGGCGGCGCGCCGGCTTACGTCAAGCCGATGCTCGAGGAGGTGACGGCGATGGGCGATCCGGAGAAGTGGGTGCGGGACACGCTCGACGCCGGCAGGCGCATCATGGGCTTCGGCCACCGCGTCTACCGGGCAGAGGACCCGCGTTCCCGGATCCTCAAGCGCACCGCGCGGGACCTCGGGTCGCCGCAGATCGAGATCGCCGAGCAACTCGAAGAGGCGGCGCTCGCCGAGCTCGAGCGCCGACACCCGGAACGGCCGCTCAAGACGAACGTCGAGTACTACTCCGCGCTCGTGCTCGACGTCGCCGAGATTCCTCCGCCGCTCGCGCCCGCGATGTTCGCCTGCTCCCGCGTCGCCGGCTGGTCGGCGCACATCCTCGAGCAGAAGCGCACCGGGCGCCTCTTCCGGCCTGCCGCGCGCTACGTCGGGCCCGCGTCCCGCTCGCTGTCGGCCGTCTGATGCAGCTCGCCGAGGCCGCCACGCGCGCCGAGGAGCTCGCTCGCTCCTCCGGGGCGGAGCGGGAGCTCGCGACGCTTCGCGCCCAGTGGGACGACGAGATCGAGGCGGCCGCGCGGAGCGACGACTACCGCGTGCGCGGACTCGCGTACCGCGCGATCGCTCAGTTCCGCTTCCGCCAGAAGCTCGAGCTCCTGCGGCGCGGGCTCGAGGACGAGAGCGCCGGCGCCCGCGGCTCCGCCCTGATCGCGCTGCGCTCGCTCTCGGCCGACCACCCGGGCGACGTGAACGGCTTCCGGCCGCTGCTCAACGAGCTCGCGATGCGGGACCCGAACGACGCGGTGCGCCGACTCGCGATCCTCTGTCTCCAGAACGGCACGGCGGACCGGGGCACGATCCAGCTCCTCGACGGGATCGCCGGCGACGACGAGGCCGACCGCGAGGTGCGCGAGACCGCCCGCAAGGTGTCTGCCTCGCTCGTGCGCAAGTCTCGGGCCAAATAGGCTCTGCACGTGGCGTCGCCGCTCGTCGGGCTGATCATGGGCTCGCGCTCCGACTGGGAGACGATGAAGCACGCCGCCGAGGCCCTCGACGAGCTCGGCGTCCCGTTCGAGCAGCGCGTCGTCTCGGCCCACCGGACGCCCGACCTCCTGTTCGAGTACGCGTCGGGGGCGGAGGAGAGAGGACTCAAGGTGCTGATCGCCGGCGCCGGCGGCGCGGCGCATCTGCCTGGCATGGCCGCGGCGAAGACGACGCTCCCCGTGCTCGGCGTGCCCGTCGAGTCGAAGGCGCTCTCGGGGCTCGATTCGCTGCTCTCGATCGTGCAGATGCCGGCCGGCGTGCCGGTCGCGACGCTCGCGATCGGGCGGGCGGGGGCCGTCAACGCCGCGCTCCTCGCGGCGTCGATCCTCGCCCTTTCCGATCGCGCCCTCGCCGAGCGCCTCCACGCCTTTCGGGAGGCGCAGACGCGGGCCGTCCTCGACAGCCCGGATCCGGCCGCCTGACGACGGTCGGCTGCATCGGGGGCGGGCAGCTCGGGCGCATGCTCGCCCTCGCCGGGGTGCCCCTCGGGCTCTCGTTCCGCTTCCTCGACCCCGCCGCGGACGCGTGCGCGGCGGAGGTGGGCGAGCTCGTCGTCGCTCCGTACGACGACCCCGACGGGCTCGACCGTCTCGCCGACGGCGCCGCCGTCGTCACCTACGAGTTCGAGAACGTCCCCGTCGCCGCGGCGGAGCGCATCGGCTCCGTCCCGGGGACGCGGTCGCTCGAGGAGGGGCAGGATCGCCTGCGCGAGAAGGAGCTCTTCCGCTCGCTCGGCATCCCGACCCCCCGCTTCGGCGCGCTCGCCGAGACGGGCACGCCCGCGCTCGTGAAGACGCGCCGCCTCGGCTACGACGGAAAGGGCCAGCGGCTCGTGGACGACCCCGACGCGCCGCTCGAGGACGACGAGCTCGCCGAGGAGCTCGTGGCGTTCGAGCGGGAGCTCTCGATCGTCGGCGTCCGGGCGAGGAGCGGCGAGATGCGCTTCTGGCCCGTCGGGGAGAACGTCCATCGCGAGGGGATCCTCCGCCTCACGCGCGCGCCCGCGGCCGACGCGCCGCAAACCGAGGCCGAGGCGATGTGCGCGGCGGTGATGGAGGCGCTCGGGCACGTCGGCGTGCTTGCGGTCGAGCTCTTCGACGTCGGCGGCCGCCTGCTCGCGAACGAGCTCGCGCCGCGCGTCCACAACACCGCCCACTGGACGATCGACGGCGCCGAGACGAGCCAGTTCGAGAACCACCTGCGCGCGATCCTCGGCCTGCCATTAGGCGGGACTGCCGCGCGTGCGCCGTGCGTGATGGCGAACCTGATCGGCGCCGTCCCGCCGCCCGAGGAGCTGCTCGCGCTCCCCGGCGCGCGCGTCCACCTCTACGGCAAGGAGCCGCGACCCGGCCGCAAGGTGGGGCACGTCACGCTCGTCGACCCCGACGAGACGACGGTCGAGCGGCTCGTCGCCCTGGCCGGCTAGCTCGCGTCGGGGGCACGCTCACGGCGGCGCGCGTGGGGATGCGCGCGGAAGTACGCCTCGCGGCGATGGCGGTCGGAGACGTGCGTGTAGCGCTCGGTCGTCCCGACGTCGGCGTGGCCGAGCATCTCCTGGACGCTCCGCAGGTCGGCGCCGCCCTCGAGCAGGTGCGTCGCGAACGAGTGGCGCAGCAGGTGCGGGTGCACTCGACCGGGCTCGAGCCCGGCCCGGTCAGCGAGCCGGCGAAGGATCAGGAACGCCCCCGAGCGCGTCAGCGCGCCGCCGCGCGCGATGCGCGACCGCGCGCTCGTCGAGTTGCTGTACGGCGCGGGACTCCGCGTGTCGGAGGCAGTCGGCCTCGTGAAGGCGGGCGTCGATCTCGAAGGACGGATCGTGCGCGTCGTCGGCAAGGGCGGGAAGGAGCGGCTCGTCCCGCTCGGCCGCCCCGCCGCCGAGGCGCTCCGCCGCTGGCGCGAGAGCCGCGCCGAGCTCCCCGATCCGGCCGGCTCCGCTGGCTCTGAAAACGAGGCGCTCTTCGTGAATCTCCGCGGCGGCCGG
>DASSJV010000052.1:0-5910 GCA_035691005.1 Gaiella sp.
CCGACATGTGGCATGACGTGACCGCCACGGCCGGCCTGGAGCGTGCGCTCGACCTGGCGCGTACGCACGAGATCCACGAGTCGGTCGCCCGCTGCCACCACAACCTCGGGATGGCCGCAGCCGTGCACGGCTCGGTGGAGGCGGCCGACCAGTGGCTCGCCGCCGGGGTCGCATACTGCGAGGAGCGAGAGCTCGATCTCTGGCGGCTGGCGACCCTCTGTGTCCGCGTCCGCTTCGAGCTCGACCTGGGCCGCTGGACGGAGGCGACCGAGACGGCCGAGGTGATCGTCGCCGAGACGCGCGACTCGCCGGAGCCGCTTTTCGTGGCGCGGCTCGTGCTCGCACTCGTCCGGGCGCGCCGCGGCGACCCCGAGACGGCGCCGCTGCTGGCCGAGGCAGCGAAAACCGTTGAGCAGGCCGACGACGCCCATTGGCTCGCGGCGCTCGCGTGCACGGTCGCGGAGGTCGCGTGGCTGGAGCAGCGGACGAACGGGGTCCGCGAGGCGACACAGGCCGCGTTCGAGCAGGAGCTCGGCACGTCGTCGTCGTCGTGGCTCGCGGAGCTCGCGTACTGGCGCCGCCGGAACGGCATCGCCGACGATCTTCCCGCTGTACCCGACGGGCCGTGGGGGCTCCTGCTCCAGGGCGACTGGCGCGAGGCCGCCGAGGCCTGGCGCGCACAGGGCCGGCCGTACGAGACCGCGCTCGCGCTGGCCGAGGCCGACGACGAGGAGGCGCTGCGCGAGGCGCACGAGACCTTCCAGGAGCTCGGCGCGCGACCGCTCGCGGCGATGGTCGCCCGGCGCCTGCGCGAGCGCGGCGTGCGGGTCGCGCGCGGCCCCCGCGCCTCGACGTCGGCGAACGCCGCATCGCTGACCGCACGCGAGCTCGAGGTGCTGGCGCTGATCGCCGACGGTCTGCGCAATGCCGCCATCGCCGAGCGGCTCTTCCTCTCCGTGCGCACCGTCGACCACCACGTGTCGGCGATCCTCCGCAAGCTGCAGGCGGGCAGCCGCAGCGAGGCGGTCGCCGAGGCACGGCGCCTCGGCCTGCTGCAAGCGGGGTAGGCGGCGGGCCGCAATCTGGGCAGTTCCACCGATGCGGGCGGCGGGTGGCCGGACGTAGCGTCGAGCCATCCCGACCGAGAGGAACGCGCTCATGTCGACCTACGTGATCCTCCGCCGCAACGGCTGGCGGACACCCGAGGAGCTGCAGGCGGCCGCCGTCCGTTCGCTGGACGAGGCCGACCGCATGTCGGGGGACGTGAGGTGGATCCGCAGCTACGTGCTGACGGAGCTGAGCGGCGAGCTCGGGACCGCCTGCGTCTACCAGGCGGCGAGCCCCGAGGCGATTCGGACTCACGCCTCGCGCGCCCTGCTGCCCGTGGACGAGATCGTCGCGGTGGCCAACACGATGATCGTCCGGCGCGACTCCCTCCCGGTCGGGTCCTGAGAGAACGAGAGGAGACCCAACAATGCGCAAGATCGTCCTACTCGCACTCGTCGCGGTCGTGCCGGTGCTCGCCATCGCCGGCTACGCGGCCGCGAGCGAGCGCTCCGATGCGGCCAAGGTCGCGGCGTCGACGGCACGGTTCCACGATCTGCAGACGGCGAAGGACGCGGGCTGGAACGCTCACGTCATCGACGTGAACGGCATCTCGTGCATCGCCGACCCGTCCGCGGGCGGCATGGGAGACCACTTCGCCAACCCGTCGCTGCTCTTCGACAACGGCGCCATCGACGAGACGAAGCCCGAGGCGCTCGTGTACGAGGGCCGCAACAACGGCAGCTTCAAGCTCGTGGCGCTCGAGTACATCGTCACGATCGCGGACTGGGAGGGAGCGCACGGCGTCGGGGCTGCGAAGCCGAAGCTGTTCGGCCAGGAGTTCGACACCACGCCGAGCCCGAACCGGTTCGGGCTGCCGGCGTTCTACTCGCTCCACGCGTGGATCTGGAAGAACAACCCGAGCGGGCTCCTGAAGCCGTGGAACCCGCGCGTGACGTGCTAGCGAGCCGGGCCTGATCACCGTCGCCGAATCGGGGATCGCGACCTTGGTCGTCGACCGTCCCCGGTTCGGCGGCGCCATTGCTCTGCCGCACCTCAGCCTTCACGATGCGATCGTGGCTGCTGCGGCCGGGAGGGGCGTCCCGAGGCACGTGTCGATCGTCGGTCGGGAGGCCGAGCTCGAGCTCGTGCGCCGGTTCGTCCACTCCGACGCCCCGGTGAGCGCACTCGTCCTGGCCGGGTCACCGGGAGTCGGCAAGACGACCCTCTGGGAGGCGGGCGTCGCGGGAGCGCGCGAGCGCGAGCTCCGCGTCCTCGCCACGCGCGCGAGCGATGCCGAAACGGAGCTCGCATTCACAGGCCTCGGCGACCTGCTCGAAGACGTCGCCCTCGACGACCTCCCGGGTATCCCCGCGCCGAGGCGGCAGGCCCTCGGAGTCGCGCTCCTCCGCGAGGAAACCACCGAGGAGCCGCCCGATCGCCGCGCGATCGGGATGGCGCTGCTCGACGTCCTGCGCGAGCTCGCAGCACGCGGGCGCGTGATCATCGCGATCGACGACACGCAGTGGCTGGACCCGGCCTCGTCGGAAGCGCTCGTCTTCGCCGCCAGGCGGCTCGGCGACGAGCAGGTCGGCTTCCTGCTGACGCGCCGCACAGATGGACCGGTCGGCGTCGAGCACGCGCTCCAGTCGGTCGACGAGCTCGACCTGGCGGGCCTGAGCGTCGGCGCCGTGCGGCGCATGCTCGTGGACCGCCTCGGCGTCGTCCCGGATCGGAGGGTGCTGCGACGGATCGTCGACGTCACGGGCGGCAACCCGTTTTTCGCGCTCGAGATCGGTCGGACGCTCGCCGAACGCGGGGCGCGGGGAGACGATCTGCCGCTGCCCGACGACCTCGAGGAGCTACTCGGCGTCAGGGTCTCGGGGCTGGCACGGGACGTCCGCAAGGTCGTGCAGGGAGTCGCCCTCGGCGGCATCCTGACCGTCGAGCAGATCGAGCAACTCGCCGCCCGAGACGGGAACCGAGAGGGAACCGTTGACCGTGCGCTCGCGTGCGAGTTTCTCGTCCTCGAGGACGCGCACGTCCGTCCCGCGCATCCCCTGCTCGCGGCGGCTGTCCGCTCCCGGATGCGCCCCGACGAGCGCCGCGAGCTGCATCGCGTGTTGGCTGACGTCTCGGGCAACACGGGTGCGCAGGCACGGCACCTCGCGCTCGCAACGGACGGGCTCGACGAGCCCGTCGCGACCAGGGCTGCCCTGGCGGCCGACGAGGCCCGCGCGCGCGGTGCACTCGACGACGCGATCGAACTCGGGGAGCACGCGGTTCGCCTCTCCCCGGCCGGTGCAGCTCGCGCAGACCGTGTCCTGACGCTCGCGGACGACCTGTACCGCGCCTACGAGCTAGGGCGGCTGAACCAGCTCCTCGCACGCGAGCTCGAGTCGCTCCCGCCCGGGTCGCACCGTGCCCGGGCGCACTTCCTGCTCAGCATCGCCCCGCAGACGATCGAGGAGTCCGATCGCCACCTCGAGCGGGCGCTCGCCGAGAGCGCCGACGATCCGGCTCTCCATGCGGTCATCCTCGCGGAAACGTCCGTCGACCTGTCGGTGACCCGGCTCGAGCGGCTCGACGCCGCCGAAGCCCGTGCGCACGACGCACTCCTGCGGGCGGGGCCGCAGCCGGACGAACGCGTCCTCGAGGCCGCCGCCTGGGTCGACGTGATGCGGGGACGCCCGCTCGACGAACCGCGGCCGACGGCGCTCGGCGACTACGCCGCCACACCGAACCGCGTGACCCGAATGCTCGGCATCCAGGCGGCGTTCCGAGGCGAAACCGCGCGGGCGCGAGGAATCTTCGTCGAGCTGCTGCAACGTGCGAGCGAGCGCGGCGAGGACTGGTACGTCGACCAGTACCACCACCAGCTCTGCGAGCTCGAGCTGCGAGCCGGGAACTGCATCCGCGCCGCCGAGTTGATCGACGTGCTCACGGAGGAGCAGGACGACGACATCCTCGCCACCCGGTCCGAGCGCCTGCGACTCGAGGCGCTGCTCGCCGCGACGCGCGGCGAACCGGACGACGCCGATCGGTTGGCCACGGAGGGACTCATGGCCACGGACAGCTTCATGCTCCGGTGGAACTGGCTCGAGAACCATCGTGCGCGCGGCCTCGTCGCGCTCCAACGCGGGGAGCCGAGCGCCGCCCGCGACGCGTTCGCCGCGGTGTGGGCGTACACGACCCGCGAGGGGATCGACAATCCGGGCGCCTTCCCGGTCGCTCCGGACCTCGTCGAGGCGCTCGTCGCCGTCGGTGAGCTCGACGAGGCGAGGCAGGTGACCGACCGCCTGCGCGGGCTCGCGCAGGCGCAGCGGCATCCGTGGGCCGAGGCATCGGTCCTCCGCTGCGACGCGCTCGTCGGCTTGACGAACGGAACGGACGAGGAGGCGGTCGCCGCGCTGAACGAAGCAGCTGCAGCGTACGGCGAGCTCGGCCTCCGCTTCGACGAGGCGCGCACGGCGCTCGCGCTCGGCCGCGCGGAGCGGCGACGACGCAAGTGGGCAGTGGCGCGGACAGCGCTCGAGCGCGCCGCCGAGGTGTTCGAGCAGGCGGGCGCAACCGGGTGGCAGGCGACCGCGAAGGACGAGCTGGCGCGTGTCGGCGGACGCCGTCCCCGGTCCCCGAGCGAGTTGACGCCGACCGAGACCCGCGTGGTCGAGCTCGCCGCCGGAGGCCTGTCGAACAAGGAGATCGCCGGGAGCCTGTTCGTGACCGTGCACACGGTCGAGCTCCACCTTTCGCATGCGTACGCAAAGCTCGGCGTCCGCTCGCGGTCGCAGCTCTCGGGCCGACTGGCTGCCGGGACGAAAGATTGAAGGTTCTTCCTATTTCGGCCCGCTGCGGCAACGCGTAGCGTCGCGACGGCATGCCCGAGTTCCTGCTCGAGCTCTACGTGGCCCGTTCCGACGGTGACGGCGTCGAGCGCGCCGTCGCCGGCGCGCGGCTCGCCGCGGAGGCACTGACGCGCGACGGAACCCCGGTCCGCTGCCTGAGCTCGATCTTCGTGCCCGAGGACGAGACGTGCTTCCTGCTCTACGAGGCGGCCTCGGAAGACCTGGTGCGCGAGGCGGCTCTGCGGGCCGCGCTGGCCTTCGAGCGGATCACGGCGGCGTCGCTCCCGCTCAAAGTTTGAGGGTTTCCGTGATTTCGCCCTCGACCTTCCGGTCGTAGCGTCGACTACGCGCCGGCTCTGCGGCGGCGGTTCCGTGCAGCGACGAAAGGACGGGGAAGATGGCGGTGGGAGGCAGGTTCTGGATGCGGCTCAGCCCTGGCTGGGCGTGGTTCGCCGGGCTCGTGGCGGTCACGGCCGCACTGGCGTTGACGGTGTCGGTGACAGCGGCGCAGGCGGCGACGATCACGGTCACGACGACCGCACAGGGGGTCGACGACGACGCGGAGTGCTCGCTGCAGGAGGCGATCTACGCGGCGAACCTCGACGCGGCCAAGGCGCCGGATCCGGCACACCTGGCCGACCCGAACGCGTTCATCGCCACGGGGTGCGTGGCCGGAAGCGGCGACGACGTGATCGTGCTGCCGACGAAGGCGACCTTCACGATGAGCGGCCCGGTGGCGGACGTCTACAACTACGTCGGGGCGACCGCGACGCCGATGGTCACGACGACGATCGTGATCGAGGCGAACGGCTCAAAGATCCAGCACGGCGGCGGCCCCGTCCCCTACCGAGCGTTCGCAGTCGGGGAAGGCGGTGACCTGACCCTGCACGAGATCCACGTGCGGGGTTTCGAGGTGCACGGCGGCAACGGCGGCGGCGGCGGCGGCGGCGGGCTCGGCGCGGGCGGCGCGATCTACGTCCAGAACGGAACGCTCGCTGTCGGCTGGAGCACGTTCGAGCAG
>DASSJV010000053.1:0-10737 GCA_035691005.1 Gaiella sp.
CGACGACCGGGAGACACTAGTGACGCTCTCGTTCTTCGACCATTCCGGTGGCACCAGGCTCGTTGTCGAGCAAGAATCGTTCGTCACCCGGGCCCGATACGAGCTGCACGATGCGGGCTGGTCGGAGACACTCGACCGGCTCGCGGAGTACCTAGCGTAAGCAAATCGTCAAGGCACTTTCCCGCATGCTGGCGCCCTTTTTCGGCACGACGAACCCGAACGGATTGTTGGACGGATGACGGCGCGGGTGGAACCATGCAGGCACTGGGGTAGTTCTAGTGACAGGCCCGAAAATGACCCGGGTGAGGTTCGCTCTGCTCGCGAGCGTCGGCGTGCTCCTGACGACCGGCGCGCTCGTGAGCACCGGCGTGATTCCGACCGCGGCTCCAACCGTTGCTCCGCGGAGCAGCTCCAAAGTCGTTGGTGATCCTGCCAGAGGCGAGCACTTCTTCACCGAGTATTGCTCCTCGTGTCACACGCTCACAGCTGCCCGGGCCACTGGCCGGGTTGGGCCCAACCTTGACAAGCTGAAGCCGTCATACCCGCGCGTCGTGAAGCAGGTTACGAACCCTCGCTTCCGCGGAGCTAACTTCCCAAAGTCGATGATCACGTTCGGCCCGGATACTTTCACCGAATCCGACATCCGCGACATAGCCGCGTTCGTCTTCATCTCTACGCACAAGTAGCAGCCTCACATCCGGTGAGGGACGGCTCAAGGCAGAAGTGTCCGGGACACATTCCCGAACGCTGGCCCACACGACGCTCCTTTGGTCTCACGGGTGGCTTCGGGAGAGGCTTTGACGGGCCTGTCGCGCTGTCTGCCCGCCTGATCTTGATTACGCGAAAAGACCGCACGCGCGTAACACTGGTTCGGTGCAGCCGAGAACGCGATCACCCGCAGCGGTGACGTTGCGATTGCGTTCCGCGTCTTTGGTGGCGGGCCCTTCGATGTGGTCTACCAACCCGGTGTTGTCTCGCATGTTGAGCTGATGACCGAGATGCCGACGTACTCGTTTCCAACACCGTCAAGGACCTCGTCGCCGGCTCGCCGCTCGTCTTCGAGGACCGTGGAACGTCACAGCTCAAGGGTGTCCCGGGTGAATGGCATCTCTTCGCCGCAGATCCCGTTTCGGCCCGAGTGGCGTAGCATCGGGCCATGCTGCGCAAGGACGGCAAGATCGAGCTCCTGAAGCATGTGCCGCTCTTCTCGCATTGCACCAAAAAGCAGCTCGCAGAGATCGCAAGGATCGCCGACCTGGTCGAAGTGCCTGCAGACACGCAGTTGATTCGCGAAGGAGCAGAGGGACGCGAGTTCATGGTGATCGTTGACGGGGCAGTGAACGTGAAGCGCAATGGCCGCAAGATCGACGAACTCGGGGCCGGGGACTTCGTCGGGGAAATCGCGCTGATCTCGAAGGCTCCGCGAAACGCCACGGTCACGACGACTCACCCAACCACGCTGCTCGCCGTCACCGACCGGGCATTCTGGGACTTGCTCGAGCGCGCGCCCGAGCTGCAGACGAGCGTGATCAAAGCGATGGGCGAGCGGCTGCAGCCGCACGACATCTGAGCAAGGAAAGACCTCCTGGCCGCCGAGCGTGGTCGTGCTCGTCGTGGCCGTCGACGGCATCCCGACGGAGCGGCGTATACGCTCGAGAGACATTCCCGCACACTCGCACAGGCGAGCCTCCTCTCCCCCGACCGACGAGTTTCGTTGGTGAGGACGAGGAGAGGGCCGCGTCTCCGCGGCCCTCTCCCTGGCATTCGTCGAACCGGTAGCTCAGCTGCAGCCGGTATTGGTGCCGCAGTCGCGGCAGGTGTAGCAGGAGCCCGTCCTGACCATGCGGCCGCCGCAGCGGGCGCACTCGACCGCGTCCTCCCACTGGTTGAAGAGCGCCGTCTGGCCCGGCGGGGCCGACTCGACCGCCGCAGCGGCGGCTCCTGCGCCCGGGCTCTCGGCGTACGCCGCCGCCAGGCGCGCCTTCACCTCGGGCGTCAGGATGCCGGCCTCCTCCTGCTGGTCTGCGGTGAGGAACTTCTTCCCCATCCAGCGGAAGATGTAGTCGACGATCGACTTCGCGGCGCGGATGTCCGGGTCGTTCGTGATCCCGCTCGGCTCGAAGCGCATGTGGCTGAACTTCGAGACGTAGACGTCGAGCGGCACGCCGTACTGGAGGCCGAGCGAGACCGAGATCATGAACGAGTTCATGAGGCCGGCGAGTGTCGTGCCCTCCTTCGCGATGTCCACGAAGATGTCGCCCGGCGTCCCGTCCTCGAACAGGCCGACGTGGATGTAGCCCTCGTACTCGCCGACCTTGAACTTGCGGCCGACCTCGGTGCGGTCGTCCGGCAGCCGACGGCGCTGCGGGTGCGCGACGACGCCCGTCGCGCCCATCGGGAGCACGACGGCGGGCTGGTCCTTCGACGACGACAGCGGCTGCGCGACCTTGCAGTTGTCGCGGTAGATCGCGATCGCCTTGACGCCCAGCTGCCACGACTCGACGAGCAGCTGGGAGATCTCGTCGATCGTCGTCTGCTCGGGCAGGTTCACCGTCTTCGAGATCGCGCCCGAGATGAACGGCTGCACCGCCCCCATCATCTTGACGTGCCCCATGTAGTGGATCGCGCGCTCGCCGATCGCGCAGTCGAACACGGGGTAGTGCTCGGTCTTGAGGTGGGGCGCGCCGACGACGCCGCCGCGCTCGTCGATGAACGCGACGATCTCCTCGACCTCGCTCGGCGCGTAGCCGAGCTCCCCGAGCGCCATCGGCACCGTCTTGTTGACGATCGTGATCTCGCCGCCGCCGACGAGCTTCTTCGACTTCACGAGCGAGAAGTCGGGCTCCACACCGGTCGTGTCGCAGTCCATCATGAAGCTGATCGTCCCGGTGGGGGCGAGCACGGTCGCCTGCGCGTTGCGGAAGCCGTGCACCTCGCCGATCTCCAGGGCGTCGTCCCAGGAGCGGCGGGCGGCGTCGAGCAGGTCGTTCGGCACCGAGTCGGCGTGGTTGATGTTCCCGACCGCCGCGCGGTGCTTCGCGATCACGCCGACCATCGGCGCGCGGTTCTCCCGGAAGCCGGCGTGCGGGCCCATCCGCTTTGCGACCTCGGCGGACTTGCGGTACGCCCGTCCGGTCATCAGCGCGGTGATCGCGGCCGCGTACGCGCGGCCCTCGTCGGAGTCGTACGGAAGCCCGCGTGCCATGAGCAGCGCGCCGAGGTTCGCGTAGCCGAGTCCGAGCTGACGGAACTTCTTCGCGTTCCGTCCGATCTCGGGCGTCGGGTAGGACGAGTAGCCGACGACGATCTCCTGCGCCAGGAAGACCACGTCGACCGCGTGCTCGAACATCTCGACGTCGAGCTCGCCGTCCTCGCGACGGAACTTCATGAGGTTGAGCGAGGCGAGGTTGCACGCCGAGTCGTCGATGTGCATGTACTCGCTGCACGGGTTCGAGGCGTTGATCCGGCCCGTGTTCGGGGAGGTGTGCCACGCGTTGATCGTGGTGTCGTACTGGACGCCCGGGTCGGCGCACTCCCACGCCGCGGCGGCGATGTCGCGCAGCAGCGCCCGTGCCTCGACCGTCTCGACGACCGTGCCGTCGGTGCGCGCCGTCAGCGGCCACTCCTTGCCCTCCGTGACGGCCTCCATGAACGCGTCCGTCACGCGCACCGAGTTGTTCGCGTTCTGGTACTGGATCGACGCCCAGTCGGGCGAGTCGAGCGTCATGTCGTAGCCGGCCTGCTCGAGGACGCGCGCCTTCCGCTCCTCGCGCGCCTTGCACCAGATGAACTCCTCGATGTCCGGGTGGTCGACGTCGAGCACGACCATCTTCGCGGCGCGGCGCGTCTTGCCGCCCGACTTGATCGTCCCCGCCGACGCGTCCGCGCCGCGCATGAACGACACCGGGCCGGACGCGTACCCGCCCTTCGAGAGCTGCTCCTTCGACGAGCGCAGCCGGGAGAGATTGAGGCCCGAGCCGGAGCCGCCGCGGAAGATGATCCCCTCGCGCCGGATCCAGTCGAGGATCGACTCCATCGAGTCCTCGATCGAGAGGATGAAGCACGCCGAGCACTGCGGCGTCTCCTCGAAGCCGACGTTGAACCAGACGGGGGAGTTGAACGACGCGTACTGGTTGACGAGGATCGCCTTGAGCTCGGCGTGGAAGGTGTCGGCCTCCTCATCCTTCGCGAAGTATCCGCCCTGCTTCCCCCAGCCCGTGATCGTGTCGGCGACGCGGCCGACCATCTGCTTGACGCTCCGCTCGCGCTCCGGCGATGCCATGCGCCCGCGGAAGTACTTCTGCGCGACGATGTTCGTCGCCGTCTGCGACCAGAACTTCGGGAACTCGACGTCGCGCTGCTCGAATGCCGGAGCGCCCTTGCCCGGGATCAGCGCGTCGCGCGTCTCCCACTCGATCTCGTCGAACGGATCCCGTCCCGGGATCGTGAAGTACCGCTTCGGGGCGACGCTCGCCTCCTCGTCGAGGACGCTGTTGACGAACTCCTCCTCCTGTACGGGCGGTGCCTGCGTCGCCTGCTTCGCGGTGGCCATGCTGTCCTCCCGGGCCGAGATGTCGGATCTACTTCCCGCGCGGGTCGCGCGAGAGCGCGTCCTGCGAGCGGACCGGGCATGCTAGGGCGCGGGTCGGACGGCACCGAAAATCCTGCAAATAGCGCGAATTCAGACGCCTTCTCACTGCGTTGATTCTACCGGTCGGCGACGTGTGCGGGTCAGCGGCCGCGGCGTGCGAGGCCGGCCGCGACGCCGCTCACGAGCAGCACCGCGGAGAGGGCGCCGAGCGCGATCAGCGGGTACGGCAGACCGGGATCGTGCGTCGCGTGCGCCGGGCCGGCCGCGAGGCGGGCGGGGTCGTTCGCCGGCCTCGCGACGGCCCTGGCCCCTGGGGGAGGGGCGGGGGGACTCGGTCGCCGCGAGGGGGCGGCGGAAGGAGCCGGATCGGCGGTCTCGGCCTGCGCGGCGTCGGTGATCCGCTCGGCCTTCACGCTCGTGCGATGGCGCGCGCTCTCGAGGGCGCGCTCGCTCGCGGCACCCGCGTCGGTGTACTGCATGACGTCGTCCGGGAGGGCGCGAATCGCCTCCCGGTAGCAGGGCAGCGGGTAGACCCTGTCGACCCGGCCGCCGGAGTACCAGTCGCGGATCACACGCTGGCCGCAGTCCTCGAGCGCGCCTGCCTCGGCCTGCGAGGCGGTCACGAGCAGAGACAGCGCGGCCACCATCCCGACGATGGCGCGCAAGACCATAGGGCGGCGCTACCCCGCGTGCGGCGTCGCCAAACATCGAGGGCACGGGCCCTCGGCCCGGTCGGGAGCTAGGCCGGGCCGGGCGGCCCGCCGTCGCGGCGGGCATGTGCACGCCGGCTCAGGTAGCCCGCGGCGCCGGCTGCGAGGAGGAGCAGTGCGAGCCCGCCGAGGATCAGCAGAGGGATCGGCAGTGACGACGGGCCGGAGGTGTCGACCGCGCCCGAGGCGTCGGTCCCGGAGCCGCCCTCGTCGCCCTGGTTACCCGGATCCGACGGGCCGCTTCCCCCGCCGGGCCCGACGCCCGAGCCGGGATCCGTGGTGCCGTTGCCGGTCGTCTGGCTCCCGCCGGACGGCCCGGGGTCCTTCTCGCCCTTCCGCGCGAATGCGAGCGCGCGAAGGATGTCCTGCTTCGCGTTCGAGTAGTCGAGGACGTCGACCGGGAGCGAGCGGATCGCCTGCTGGTAGCACGGCAGGGGGAAGACCTTGTCGACGCGGCCGTCGCCGTACCAGTCGGCGATGACGGCGTCGCCGCACGACTTCGACGCGGCCACCGCCGGCCCGGCCAGAGCAAGCGTCGCCATGACGAGCCCGAGAACGAGCACGAAGAGCGAGAGGCGTCTGGATTTGGCGTCTGGCACGAGGGCTGGGGAGGGAGGGTACGTGCTGAGTCTTCCCTTTCCTCCGTGGTTCGACGATCAGGGAAGGGTAAACGATGTGTAAGACGCCATCGGAGGGAAACGACATGTCTCCGAGGCCCGAGGCTCGGTCTGAGGCCCGTGCTAGCCTCGCGCGCGATGGACGCGGCGCCGCGATCCGCGCTCCCGGGCGGGCGCAGCGCGGAGGCCGCGCTCCTGGTCGCCCTCGCGGCGCTCCTCGCGACCGCCGTGTTCCACGGTGGCGGTTCGCGCGTCGACTCGCTCGCATCGGTCGGCATCGCGGCCCTCCTCGTCGCGGGGCTCGCCTACGGCGCCGCGCTGCGCGGCGCCCTGCCCCTGCCGCGCCTCGAGCGAGGGGCCGCCGCCGCGGTCGCCGGGGTCGTCGGACTGACCGTCTGGGCGGGCGTCTCGATCGCGTGGTCGATCGCCGGCGACCTGTCGTGGGACTGGCTCGGGCGGGGTCTCGTGTACCTCGCATTCCTGGGCCTCGGGCTACTGGCCGGCGCGGTCGCGACCGGCGCACGGCGGCTGGCGGGCGTCCTCGCCCTCGTCGTCGGGGCCGCGGTGGGCTGGGCGCTCCTCGGCGTCGCGATCCCGTCGCTGTTCCCCGACGGCGACCGGATCGCGCGGCTCCGGGAGCCCGTCGGCTACTGGAACGCGCTCGCGCTCCTCGCGGACACGGCGATCGCACTCGGGCTCTGGCTCGCGACGGATCGCCGGGTCGCGCTCCGCCTCGGGGGTTCGCTCCTCTCGTACGGCGGCGCGCTCGCGGTGCTGCTCACGCAGTCGCGCGCGGGGGTCGTCGGCGCGCTGGTGGTCATGGCCCTCTGGCTCCTGCTGAGCCGCGAACGGCTCGCCGACGCGCTGCGGATCGTGATCGCCGCAGGCCCCGCGCTCGTCGTCGGGGGCTGGGCGTTCACGCGAGACGCCCTCGTCGAGGACGGGGTGCTCCGCGCCGACCGGGTGTCCGACGGCCGCGTGTTCGCCGTGCTCGCCCTCGTCGGGGCACTTCTCGTCGTGCTCGCGACGTGGGGGGCGCCGCTCGATCGGCTCGTCGCGGAGCGGGGCCGTCTCGTGCGCCGTTTGCTGGTCCTGTGCTGCGCGCTCGTGCTCGTCGGGGGAGCCGTCGGGCTCGTCGCAAAGGTCGGAGATCCGTTCTCCTGGGCGTCGTCGCAGTTCTCGGGCGGCGAGTGCGCGAACGTCCCCGGGCGGCTCGCGGACCTGTGCGCGAACAACCGTGTCGCATGGTGGAAGGAGTCGCTCCGCATCGCCCGCGACCGCCCGCTCGGCGGCTCCGGCGCCGGGACGTTCGCGATCGCGCGGCTTCGGCATCGGACGGACGCGACGCAGGCGTCGGAGCCGCACAGCGTCCCGTTCCAGGTGCTCGCCGACCTCGGCGTGGTCGGCCTGTCACTGCTCATGGTGACGGTGGCCGGCGCCGTGCTCGGCGTCCGCCGGGGTCTTCGGCTCTCGGGGACCGAGGATCGACGCGCCGCTTCGGCCCTCGCATGCCTCGTCCTCGCGTTCGGCGTCCACGCCCTCGTCGACTACGACCTCGACTTCCTCGCCGTCTCCGCACCGGCGCTCGTCGCGCTCGGCGCGCTCCTCGCCGTCGGCCGGCCCCACGCCGGGATCCGGGCGCGTGTGCCCGAGCTCGTCGCGCTCGGCACCGTGACCGCCGCGACCGTGCTCGCGGTCGCGTTCCCCGCGCTTGCGGACAAGGAGGTGCGGCGGTCGTTCGACGCGACAGATGCCGGGCGCATCGCGGAGGGAGTGCGGCTCGCGAACCGCGCCCGACTGCTCAACCCGCTCTCGCTCGGGCCGCTCGAGGCTCGGGCGTACGCGGCGGATGCGGACGGAGACGAGCGCGCCGCGGTGGCGTGGTACGAGCGCGCGACGCGCCTCCAGCCGGAGAATCCTGACCCGTGGTACGACCTGGGCCTGTACCACGTGATCGCGACGCACGACCTCTGCGCGGCGTACGCCGCGCTCAACCGCTCCTACACGCTCGACCCGCGCTCGACGCGCTGGTCACCCCACGGCCCGCTCGACCAGGCCCGCAGGGCGGTCGACGAGCAGCACGCGTGCGACTGATCTCGGGGTCAGCCGCCGAGGATGAGCACGGCCTGGGCGCCGTGGAGCTGCGCGGGACGCATCCCGTCGAGCGGCCCGACGACCCGCACCCCGAGATCCCGGGCGAGGCGCCGGCCCTCGCCCTCGAAGCCCCGGCGGTACATCACGATCGTCTGCGGGTAGTCGTGGCTCGGGGCGTTCGCGACGAGCCCGATGCGGTACCCGCGATCCTCGACCCGCGCCGCCGCCGTCGCGGCTGCGCCCTGGCGCCCGTTGCCGTTCAGCACCATGAGCCTCACCTTGCGGCGAGGCAGCTCGGCAATCGGGGCGGCAGCCTGATGCCGGGCGCGCGCAGGCGCGTGCTGCGTCCTCGCGACGGGTGCGGTGACGTGATCCTTCTTCACAGCCTTGTGGTGGTTCGCGCCGGGCTTCGCCAGCAGTGCGCCGCCCGCGACGATCAGGAGCACGAGCTCGAGCGCGGCGACGAGCGCGAGGAGCACGGTCGCGCGCTGCCACGGCTGGACGGCGAGCTCGGTGTCGAGGCGGGCTGGATGATCCACGAGCGAACGGTTCGCCCGCGGCCCGGTCATTCCTCCCGGATCCACTCCCACGTACGGCGGAGGCCCTCGGCGAGCGGCGTCTCGGCCCGCCAGCCGAGCTCCTCTGCGGCCCGGGACGAGTCGAGGCAGCTTCGCTGGAGCTCCCCGAGCCGCGCGGGCTCGTGGGTCGCCTCGACCGCGGCGCCCGTCGCCACGCGGCACGCCGCCCAGAGGTCGAGCACGGAGGTCTCGATCGCGGTGCCGACGTTGAAGACCCCGCCGTCCGCGCCGACGGCAGCGGCGAACGCGCGCACGACGTCGCCGACGAAGACGTAGTCGCGGGTCTGCGTGCCGTCTCCGAAGATCGTCGGCGGACGGCCCTCGCGGATGCGCGAGAGGAAGATCGCGACGACCCCAGCCTCGCCGTGCGGGTCCTGTCGCGGCCCGTAGACGTTCCCGAGGCGGAGCGCGACGTGGCGCGTCCCGTACAGGCGGTTCCACGTCGCCAGGTACTCCTCGCCCGCGAGCTTGGACGTCCCGTACGGCGACAGCGGGCGACGCGCGTCGTCCTCTCGGCGCGGGCGGTCGGACTCGCCGTAGATCGCCCCGCCCGTCGAGGCGAACACGACCTGGGCGCCGCTTCGCTGCGCCAGCGCGAGCACCTCGACCGTGCCGAGGACATTCGTCCGGGCGTCGCCGACCGGATCGCCGACCGAGACCCGGACGTCCACCTGCGCGGCGAGGTGGAAGACGACCTCGGGCCGGACGTTCGCGAGGGCGTCGGCGAGCCGCTCCCGGATGTCGAGGACGTGGAGCGTCGCTGCCGGCGCAACACGCTCGCGCTTCCCGGCACTGAGGTCGTCGACGACGTGCACCTCGTCGTCCCGGGCGAGCAGCTCGTCGACCAGCGTCGAACCGATGAACCCCGCGCCCCCCGTGACGACGGCCCGCACGGCCGTATCCTACGCCGCGCATGTTCGTCTCGTTCGAGGGTCTCGACGGGTGCGGCAAGACGACCCAGGCGCGGCTCCTCGCAGAGGCGCTGACCGCGGAGGGGGTCGACGTCCTGCTCACGCGTGAGCCCGGCGGCACGCCGCTCGGCGAGCAGGTGCGCGAGCTCGTGCTGCACGGCGACCACGTCGCGCCCTGGGCCGAGGTCGCGCTCTACGCCGCCTCGCGCGCGCAGCACGTCGCAGAGGTGATCCGCCCCGCGCTCGAGCGCGGGGCGACCGTCGTCTGCGACCGCTACCTCGACACATCCGTCGCCTACCAGGGCGCCGGGCGCGGGCTCGGCGTCGACTTCGTCCTCGACCTCAACCTGCGCGTCGTCGACGGACTCCTGCCCGACGTCACCGTGCTCGTGGAGATCGACCCCGACACCGCGCTCGCGCGCGTGGGCGAGAAGCGCGATCGGATCGAGCGCGCCGATGCCGCGTTCTGGCCTCTCGTGGTCGAGGCGTACCGCGACCTGGCGGCGCGCTTCCCGGAGCGCTACGTCGTCGTCGACGGCCGGCTGCCGATCGACGAGCTCGCCGAGGAGATCCGTGACCGCGTTCGTTGACGTCCCCGAACAGGCCGAGGCGAAGCGGCTGCTCGAGTCCTCGCTCGCGGACGGCGAGGCGCACGCGTTCCTCTTCCACGGGCCCCGCGGCGTCGGCAAGCGGTCGGCGGCGCGCGCCTTCGCCGGGACGCTGCTCGGCGACCCTCGACGAGTCGATGCCGGGACGCACCCCGACCTCCGCGTGATCGAGGCGCTCGGCGAGATGATCCGGATCGACGAGATCCGCGCCCTCCACCACGACCTCCACATGCGGCCCTTCGAGGCCGACCGCCGGGTCTACCTGCTGCTCGACGCGCACCTGCTGAACGACGAAGCCGCCGCGGCGCTTCTCAAGGACCTGGAGGAGCCGCCGGAGTACGCGACCCTCGTCCTCGTCGCAGACGAGCTCGGCCCGCTGCCCGAGACGATCCGCTCGCGCTGCCAGCTCGTCCCCTTCCGACGGCTGTCGAGGGCGGCCGTCGAGCGCTGGGTCGCGGAGCAGGCGCCGGAGCTCTCCGCCGACGAGACGGCGCTCGTCGCGCGCGTCGCCGGCGGGCGGCTCGACCGCGCCGCGCGTCTGCTCGACCCGGACGCGCGCGAGCGCCGCACGGAGCTCCTGCGCGTCGCGCGGGCCGTGTACCTCGACCCGGAGCTCGACGCGGCCGCC
>DASSJV010000054.1:0-12159 GCA_035691005.1 Gaiella sp.
CAGCATCAGCGCGAACCCGATCGCGATCGCGAACGAGAAGATGATCTGGCCGCGGGTGATCTCGGTGACGACCTGCCCCTCGTCGTCCTCCTCGCGTGACGCCACGTTCGCGGAGATCGCGAGCGCACGGAAGCCGATTGCGAGCGACTCGCCCAGCGCGACCACGCCGCGGATCACCGGGAGCCGCCAGAGGCGGTGCCGCCGCATCGGCGAGGTGACGTCGCGGACGACCTCCTCGATGCCCCCCTCGGGGGTCCGGATCGCGACGGCCCAGCACGACGGGCCGCGCATCATCACGCCCTCGAGCACCGCCTGCCCCCCGTACGAGACGCTCATGTGCGCAGGCTAGCCCGGAAGACCGGCGCGCCTCAGGCGCTCTTCGCGGCGGTGGCCTTCTCGGCCTTCTCGAGGCGACGCTGGAAGCGCTCCACGCGGCCGCCCGAGTCCATCAGCTTCTGCTTGCCCGTGTAGAACGGGTGGCAGGCCGAGCACACCTCGACGTGCAGCTCCGCCTTGGTCGAGCGGGTGGTGAACTCGTTGCCGCACGAGCAGGTGACGTGCGCGACGACGTACTCGGGATGGATGTCGGCCTTCATGAACCGGCCAGGATAGCAGAGGCGATCTCGGGCCCCACGTTGCCTCCCGAGACGACGACGACGGGGCGCTCGCCTTCCACGAGGCCGCCCAGGACGGCCGCGACACCGGCAGCGCCGGCGGGCTCGCAGGCGAGCTTCGCGTCGGCGTAGACCCTTCGCATCGCCTCCGCGATCGCCTCGTCGGGGACCCGCACGACTGTCACTCCCGCGGCCTGGCACACGGCCAGTGCGTTCTTTCCGGCGTACGGCGCATCGAGCCCGCCCACGGTCGTCTGCGGGACGATCGCCACGGTCTCCCCGGCCTCGAGCGCGAGGTCGAGCGACGCGGAGCCCTCCGGCTCGACGCCGACCACCCGCACGCCGCGCGGCGCCACCGCCGCCGCGATCCCGGCGACGAGCCCCGCTCCGCCGACCGGAACGACGACCACGTCGACCTCGGGTCGGTCCTCGAGGATCTCGAGCCCCACGGTTCCCTGCCCTGCCATCACGACGGGGTCGTCGAACGGGTGCACGAGCACGCTGCCCGTCTTCGCCAGGTGCTCCTCGAGCCGCACGAAGGCGCCCGCAGGGTCGTCGGCCTCGACGTCGACCGTCGCGCCGAGGGCGCGGGCGCGGTTGAGCTTGAACGAGCTCGCCGCCGTCCACGAGAACACGACGCAGTCGAGCCCCTCCGCGGCGGCGCCCCAGGCGAGCGCGATCGCGTGATTTCCCGCGGACGCCCCGGCGACCCCGTGCTCGCGCTCCGACGGATGGAGCGCGGCGAGCCTGTTGACGACGCCCCGCACCTTGAAGGACCCCGTGTGCTGGAGCAGCTCGGCCTTGAGAGCGAGGCCCGGGGCGATCGCAGAGCCGTCGAGCAGCGGCGTCCGCCGCGCGCGACCTCGGATCGTCTCGGCGGCCCGGACGACGTCGTCGCGCGTCACGAGATCGCCTGCCACGCGGCGATCCTAGACAGCGGCCGCTGCGGTGCGGTGCGGTCCGGTCCCGGGACGCAGAATGCGCTCCGTGGACCGACCGACCGCGCCGGTGCATCCCGTCCGGGTCGTCGTCTCCGACGATCTGCGTCGCTCGAGGGTCACGGTGCTCTTCCGGCTGCTGCTCGCCCTGCCCCACCTCGTGTGGGTCACGCTCTTCGGCCTCGCTGCCTTCACGCTCGCCTTCGTGATGTGGCTCGCCGTCCTCTTCGAGCGGCGCGCGCCGGCCTCGCTCCACGGGTTCCTCGCCAGCTACACGCGCTACACAGTCCACCTCACCGCCTACCTGTGCCTCGCCGCCGACCCGTACCCGAGCTTCACGGGCGGCAAGTCGTACCCGGTCGACGTGGAGATCGACCCGCCGGCGGCCCAGGGCCGGTGGAGTGCCGGCTTCCGCCTCGTCCTCGCAGTCCCCGCCTTCCTGGTCTCGTCGACGCTCGGCGGCTCCGTCGCGCTCGGCAGCGCGTACGGCGGCGCCCTCGCCGGCGGTGCCGGCGGCCTCACGGTGACGATCGCGTTCCTCGGCTGGTTCGCAGCGGTTGTGCGAGGCCGGACGCCACGCGGGATGCGCGACGCGGCGGTCTACGCGATCGGGTACGGCGCGCAGACGACCTCGTACGCGCTGATGCTCACCGACCGGTACCCGGACGCGATGCCCGGTCGGGTCGCGCCCCCACCCGAACTGCCCGCGCATCCCGTCGCGATCGACGTGGACGACGACCTCCGCAGGCCGCGCCTGCTCGTGCTCTTCCGCTTACCGCTCATCGTGCCGCACCTCGTGTGGCTGCTGCTCTGGTCGGCGCTGGTCGTGCTCGCGACGATCGCGGCATGGTTCGTCGCGCTCGTGCTCGGGCGCGTCCCGCGGTTCCTGCACCGCTTCATCGCGGCGTTCGTCCGTGCATGCTCGCACGTCGTCGCGTTCGTGACGGTCGTCGGCCGGCCGTTCCCCGGGTTCGTGGGCCGCGAGCGGAGCTACCCGATCGACCTGACCATCGAGGCTCCGGCGCGACAGCGGCGCCTCGGCGTCCTGCTCCGCCTCCTTCTCGTCCTGCCCGCGGTGCTCCTCGCCTCGGCGTACCTCGGCGTGGTGATCGTCGTCGCCGTCCTCTGCTGGTTCGCCGCGCTCGTCACCGGGCGCGTCCCAAGGGGCCTGCGCGACCTCGGCGCGGTCGCGGTCCGCTACGAGGCGCAGGTGTACGCGTACACGCTCCTCGTCACCTCCCGGTATCCGGACTCGTCGCCCTCGCTCGTCGCACCGCCGGAGAGGCCGCTCCCGCCGGCGCTCGAGCCGGCGGAGGTCGTATGAGGGCGCTCAAGGTCGCGGTCGGCGTCGCCCTCGTCGCGGGCTGGGTCGCGCTCGCCTGGCTCGTCGCCGGCAGCGTGGTCCCGGACGGGCTGTCCCTCCCCCACGTCGACGTCGACGCGGTATTCGGCAGCAACCTCGTCGACCGCGCGGAGCGCTACGAGCGCCTGCGCCTCGTCCTGTGGGTGCTCGGGACCATCGTCACCCTCGGGACGCTCGCCCTCTACGCGCGCTACGGCGGCCGGTTCGCGGCGGAGTCCGCGGCAGGGCCGCTCGGCACGGGGATGCTCCTCGGGATGCTGGGGCTGGCGATCGTCTGGCTGACCCAGCTCCCGTTCTCCGTGGTCGAGCTCTGGTGGAGCCGTCGCCACGACGTCTCGGAGATGGGCTACCTCGAGGCGATCTTCGGCGACTGGGTCGGGCTCGGCGTGACGTTCGTCTCGGTCTGCGTGGCCCTGCTCGTCGTGATGGGCCTCGCGCGGCGCCTCGGGTCGTGGTGGTGGATCCCGGGCGCCGCGGTGCTCACGGCGATCGCCGCGGTCGTCGTCTTTGCCGGTCCCTACGTCTATCCCGGCCTCGAGCGGCCGGACGACCCCGGGCTCGTCGCACGCTACGAGCGGCTGGAACGCGCCGAAGGCCTGCACGGGATCCCGCTCCGCGTGGAGTCGGTCAGCGAGCAGACGAGCCAGGCGAACGCGTTCGCTTTCGGCATCGGGCCGTCCCGGCGCGTCGTGCTGTGGGACACCCTGCTCGACGGCCGTTTCACGGATCGCGAGGTCGACGTCGTGCTCGCGCACGAGATCGGGCACCACTCGAGCGACCACATCGCAAAGGCGATCGGCTGGTTCGCGCTGTTCGCGCTGCCGGGCGCGCTGCTCCTGATGCTCGCCACGCGTCGGCTCGGCGGGATGGGCGACCCTCGCGCCGTGCCGCTCGCACTGCTCGTCGCGGCGGCGTGGACGCTCGTGACGATGCCCGCGCAGAACCTCGTCAGCCGGCGGGACGAGGCCGAGGCCGACTGGAAGGCGCTGCAGGCGACGCGCGACCCGGCCGCCGCACGCGCGTTGTTCCGCGAGTTCTCCGTGACGTCACTCGGCGACCCGAGCCCGCCGACCTGGGCCTATCTGCTGCTCGAGACGCACCCGACCCTTGAGCAGCGCGTCGCGATGGCGAACGCCTGGGCGGCGCGGCAGGGGGGCTAGATGCCGGCCGCCTCGACGCGGTCGGCGATCACCGACGCGATCGCGAGCGACGAGGTGGCACCGGGAGAGGGCGCGTTGCGGACGTGGACGACCCCCGGGGACTCGTGGAAGACGAAGTCGTCGACGAGCGTGCCGTCCGCCGCGAGCGCCTGGGCGCGGATCCCGGACGGCCCGGGCAGTACGTCCGCGACGTCGAGCTCGGGGAGGAGTTTGCGCGCTGCCGCGACGAACCGCCTCGTCGAGAGGTCGCGCACCGTCTCGGCCGCGCCCATCCGCCAGTGACGGCGCGCGAGGCGCCGGAAGCCCTTCGAGCGGGCGATCTCCCGAAGGTCGCGCCACCTGACGTCGCGGCGGCGGTAGCCCTCGCGCGAGAGCGCGAGCACCGCGTTCGGTCCGAGCCAGACCGCGCCGTCCGGCCGCACGGTCGTGTGGATCCCGAGGAACGGGAACGCCGGGTCGGGCACGGGGTACACGAGCCCGCGCACGAGATGCCGGCTCTCCGGCCGCAGCACGAGGTAGTCGCCGCGGAAGGGGACGATCCGCGGCTCGGGCTCCGCGCCGGTCGACGCGGCGAGCCGGTCCGAGTAGACGCCGGCGCAGACCACGACCCGTCGCGCCTCGAGCTCTCCTCCGCTCGTCTCGACGACGGTCGCCTCGCCCCGCCGGACGAACGCCCGCACCTCCCGGCCCAGCAGGAGCTCACCGCCCGCGCCGGTCACGTCGCGGCCGTAGGCCTCCGCGACGAGCGAGAAGTCGACGACCGCGGTCTCGGGCGAGTGGATCGCCTGCAGCCCGGCGACGTGCGGCTCGAGCTCGCGCAGGCGCTCGGGGCCGATCAGCTCGACCCGCGGGACGCCGTTCGCCGTCGACCGGCGGTGGAGCTCCGCGAGCCGCGGCAGCTCGTCCTCGTCGGTCGCGACGACGACCTTCCCGCAGCGCAGGACGGGGATCCCCCGCGCGTCGCAGTACTCGAGCAGCCGCGCCGCTCCCTCGACGCAGAGCCGAGCCTTGAGCGAGCCCGGCGCGTAGTAAACGCCGCGGTGCACGACGCCGCTCGCGTGCCCGGTCTGGTGCGCACCGAGCGCGGTCTCCTTGTCGACCACGGCGAGGCCGAGGCCCGGGCGGCGTCCCTGCAGCTCGCGCGCAACCGCGAGGCCGATGATGCCGGCGCCGACGACCACGACGTCGAACCGGGGCCCGGCCATGCCTCAGGTGATCGTGTACTCGGGGCCCGAGCCGCCCTCGGGGGGCGTCAGCCGGCCGCCCTTGGCGCTGATCGCGCCGCACTGGACGCAGTTCGACGGGTTCACCTGCACGGTGACCGTCCCGTCGCCGTCGGGCTCGCCTACCTCGTAGACCTGCGCAGGGCACATCCAGTGCCACATCTCCGCCAGGTCCCGCGGCACCTTCGTCTGGACGCGGATGTGGCTCGGCTGGTCGTCGCGGGTGCGGTTCCCCGACGCGAAGACGGAGGAGAGCTTGTCGAAGGTGAGCGCTCCGTCCGGCGCCGGGTAGCCCGCCGCCCGCCCCGTGCGGATCAGCGCCGCGTCGGCGTTCCGGTGGGTCTCGTAGTCCTTCGGCGGGAGCTTCCCCTTCGTCACCGTCATCGCGCTCGCGAGCGCGCCGCCCATGAAGAAGCCCTTGTCGAACACCTGGCGCATGTTCCGCACCTCGGCGAGCTCCTTCCAGACGTAGCTCTCCCGAAGCGCGGCGTCGTACGTGTCGAGCGCGCCTCGGCGCCCCGCGACCTCGCCCCGCTGCAGCGCCGCGAACGCCGACTCGGCGGCGAGCCGGCCCGACTCGATCGCGTAGTGGATCCCCTTGAGGCGCGGCACGTTGACGAGCCCGGGCCCCTCGCCGACGAGCAGGAGCCCGGGGCCGTTGAGCCGCGAGGGGAGCGAGTTGAGCCCGCCTTCGGTGATCGTCTTCGCGCCCCAGGCGACGCGCTCGCCGCCCTCGAGGATCTTCCGCACGAGCCGGTGCGTCTTGAACTCCTGGAGGAGATCGTGCGCGGAGAGCTCGACGTCCGCGTACTCGAGCCCGACGACGAAGCCGAGCGAGACGTGGTCGTCGCCCATCGGGTAGACGAACGAGCCGCCGAACTCGCCGTAGCGCGCGCGCTTGCGGAGCGGCCAGCCGAGCGTGTGGACGATCTTCCGGAGCGGCTTCGGGACCCGCCACACCTCCTTCACGCCGAGCGCCCAGATCTGCGGGTTGCCGCCCTCGAGCCCGAACGCGTCGATCGCCGCGGTCGTCAGATGACCGGCGGTCCCCTCGGCGAGCACGGTGATCCGGGCCGTCACGTCGACACCCGGCTCGAAGTTCGCGAGCGGCTCGCCGTCCTTGCCGCGACCCTTGTCGCCCGTCCGCACGCCGACGACGCGGCCGTGCTCGACGAGCAGCTTCTGCCCCGCCGTCTCCGGGAGGATCGTCGTGCCGCCGGCCTCGGCCTGCTCGGCGAGGAAGCGGCCGAGCTCGGAGAGGGAGACGACCCAGTTGCCGTGGTTCATCATCGTCGGCGGCGGTGGGATCCGCAGCGCGGCGCCCCTCGTCAGGAGGTAGACGGCCTCCCCGTGCACCGGCCCGTACGTCGGCATCTCCTCGATCGGGAGCCGGCCGGCGAACAGCTTGCGAATCGCGCGCGGGTTCATCACGGCGCCGGAGAGCAGGTGCGAGCCGGGCTGCTTTCCCTTCTCGAGGAGCGCCACGGGCACGTCCCCCAGCTGCTCGCGCACGTCGGGGTGCTCGTCGAGCAGTTGGCCGAGGCGCACCGCGCACGCGAGGCCGCCGGGGCCGCCGCCGACGATGAGGACCCCGACGTCGATCCGCTCGTCGGGGGCGTCCGTCGGCGGGCCGACCGCCTCTGCGGTCGCGAAGGGGGGCGGGTAGTCGGCCGGCCGGACGCTCACCGACGCGCCCGAAGCAGCTCGGTGAGCTTCGGCGCGATCTGCGTGAGATCGCCGACGACGCCGAGGTCGGCGAAGTCGAAGATGGGGGCGTTCGGGTCCTTGTTCACCGCGACGATCGTCCCGGAGCCCTGCATGCCGACCTTGTGCTGGATCGCGCCGGAGATCCCGAGCGCGATGTAGAGCTTCGGCGACACGGTCTTACCGGTCTGCCCGACCTGCGCCGAGTACGGATACCACCCGGCGTCGACGACGGCCCGGGTTGCGGCAACGGCCCCGCCGAGGGACTCGGCGAGCTCCTCGCAGTACGAGAACCCTTCGGGGCTCCCGAGCCCGCGCCCGCCCGCGACGATCACGTCTGCGTCCTCGATGGACGGCCCGCTCGCCTTCTCGGTCAGGTGCTCCACGAGGCGGGCGCGCGTCGAGAAGTCCTCGAACGACACGGCGACGTCCTTCATCTCGGCGGTGCCGCCCGACTCGACCGCGTCGAACGTCCCGGAGCGGATCAGCGCTATCCGCGGTGTCGAGGCCCAGCCGACCTCGACGAGCACGGTGTCGCCGAGCGCGGGCCGGACGCCCACGAGCTCGCCGCCCTCGAGGCGGACGTCGGTGAGGTCCCAGTTGAGCCCGGCCTCGAGCCGCGCCGCGAGCCCGGCCGCGACGTCCGCCGCCAGCACGGATGCAGCGAAGAGGACGGTGTCCGCCGCCGACTCCTCGACGACCGCCGCGAGCGCGTCGACGCGCGGCTGCGGGAGCGGCGCGGCAAGCGCATCGTCGTCGACGACGTACACGGTCGAGGCGCCGAACGCGCCGGCGGCGGCCGCCGCGTCGCGCACGCCGCTCCCGAGGACGACGCCCGCGACGTCGCCGCCGAGCGACACCGCCTTGCCCAGCACGCCGAGCGCGCCCTTCGTCAGCTCGCCGTCGTGGCTCTCGAGGAAGACCAGGGTCGGCATCAGACCAAGCGCTTCTCCGCGAGGTACTCGACGATCTTCTCCGCGGCGCTGCCGTCGTCCTCGATCCGCACCTGGCCGCTCTTCGGCGGAGGCGGCGCGGACGAGCGGACGATGGTGCCCGAGCCTGCTTCGCCGACGGCGCTTGCCTCGACGCCGAGGTCGCCGAGCGAGACCGTCTCCTGCGGCTTCGACTTCGCGCCCATGATCCCCTTGAGCGACGGATAGCGCGGCTCGTTGATCGCGTCGGAGACCGCGACGACGGCGGGGAGCGGCGCGGCGATCACGTCGTAGCCGAACTCCGTCTGGCGCTTGCCGGTGAGCTCGCCCCCGTCGACCGTCAGCTCCGCCACCTGCGAGACCATGGGCCGACGCAGCCGGTCGGAGATCGCCGCCCAGAGGACGGCGCCGTCGGCGTCGCTCGACTGCTGCCCGAAGAGAACGAGGTCGGCCTCCTCCCGCTCGAGCGCCGCGGCGAGCGCACGGCTCGTCGCGAGGAGATCCGAGCCCGCGGCCGCGTCGTCGGAGACGAGGAGCGCGCGATCGGCCCCCATCGCGAGCGCCTTGCGCAGCGACTCCATCGCCTTCTCCGGCCCGAACGACACGACGACGACCTCGCCGCCGTGCGCGTCCTTCAGCCGGAGCGCCTCCTCGACGGCGTTGACGTCCGTCGGGTTGAGGACCCCCTCGCCGGTGCGGTCGAGTCGATGCGTCGCGGGGTCGAGCCGCTTGTGCGACGTCGCATCCGGCACCTGCTTGACGCACACGGCGATCTTCACGCGGCGGACTCTAGCGAGGCGCGGCGGAGCGCCGAACGGCTTCGGACTGCAGATTCGGCGCGAAACGGCCGACAACGTCAGGGATGCCGCCTGCGCCCGAACGCTCTGCTAGGCTCCGGCGCTTCGCGCCGCGCACCGGAGCCATGGACCGCCACCGGACGACAGCACGAGGGGGACGTCTCCTCATCCTCACCGCCCTCGTCGGCCTCGTCGTGGCCGCCGCGGCCGGCGCCGCGCAAAAGCCCGGGCTCGTGGCGGGACAGCCGATCGTCTTCCCGCTGATCGGCGACTACGCGTACACGATGAACTACGGCGACCCCCGCGGGCAGGGCGCGCACGAGGGGATCGACATCGAGCACGTCCCGTGGCGCACCCCGGTCGTCGCCGCCGAGCCCGGGACGGTCAAGTGGTGGACGACCTCCTGGCGCGCCGGCTGCATGCTCTACCTCTACGGCAAGAGCGGCACGACGTACCTCTATATCCATCTCAACAACGACATGACCGCGGCCTCCGAGGACAAGGGCGGGTGCAAGGCGGGCGTCTCGTACGCGGTGGCGGACGGCGCGACGGTCTCGGCCGGCGAGCAGATCGCCTGGAGCGGGGACTCGGGTGACGCCGAGGGGAACCACCACCTCCACTTCGAGGTGCACCCCAGGGACGGCGCCTCCGTGAACCCGTGGCCGTATCTCAACGCCGCCGAACGCCTTCTCTTCCCGGGCCACCTCGGTGCGCCCTTCTCGCTCGGCGTCCGCGGGACGCCCGTCGCCGCGGGCGAGGGCATGCTGCGCATCCGCGCGAGCGCGGTGCGGTGGTGGCCGGGGGGTCAGTGGACCTCGCTCGTCCGGGACCGGCTCCTCACGCTCCGCGTCGCGGGAGGGGCGACCGTCGACGACACCCTCGCCGGGGCGCTCGGAGCAGCGGCCTTCGAGACGCTCGCGGCGCCCGCCAGCCCGGTCGTGACGGCGTTCACCGCGCGCGGCGTCGTCAACCAGGCCGCGCTGCGCGGGAAGCCCGGGGTCCTCGTCGCCACGCGCGTGACGCGGCCGGGCGGCATCGCCGTCTCGTACGGTCCGCCGGACGCGACTGACCCCGCCGACAGCGGAGACGTGTCCGACCTTGCCCCAGCCGACCCGGAGGACGGCGGCCTGCCGAAAGGCGCGTGAGCGCCGAGACTGCCTATGCGGGCGCGAGCGCGCTGCGGAGGAACTCCACGATCGCGCCGGTCGGCGCCCCCGGCGTGAACACCTCGGCGACGCCGAGCCGCTTGAGCTCTTCCGCGTCCTCCTCGGGGATCGTGCCGCCGACGACGACGAGCACCTCGCCGGACTCGTTCGCGCGGAGACCCTCTACGATCCGCGGCACCAGCGTCATGTGCGCCCCCGACAGAATCGAGATCCCCACGGCGTCTGCGTCCTCCTGGATCGCGGTCTCCACGACCTGCTCCGGCGTCTGGTGGAGGCCGGTGTAGATGACCTCCATCCCCGCGTCGCGCAGGGAGCGCGCGATGATTTTCGCCCCCCGATCGTGCCCGTCGAGGCCCGCCTTCGCGATCACGACCCGAATCGTCCGCTCCACGCGGTCAGTATAGGAACGTGCGTCTCACCGTCATCGGGTCGTCCCCGGCCTGGCCGAACGCAGGAGGCGCGCACTCCGGCTACCTCGTCTCGTCGAACGGGAAGAGGCTGCTGCTCGACTGCGGGCCGGGCGTCCTCGGCCGGCTCCGGGAGCGCGAGGAGTGGCCGGTGCTCGACGCGATCGCGATCACGCACTTCCACCTCGACCACTGGGGCGACCTCGTCCCGTGGGTCTGGGGGAGCTTCTACCGCCGCGGTCACGGCGACGAGCACCCCGAGCTGTGGGTCTACCGCGGCGGCCACGACTATCTCGTCGAGCTCGGCTCCCGTCTGGGCTTCCCCGACATGTTCGACCGGACGTTCAAGGTCTTCGAGTACGACGCCGAGACGCCGTTCTCGACGGCTGGTTTCCGCGTGCTCCCGGTGCGCCTGCCCCACTACCGGCTCGAGACATACGGGTTCCGCGTCTCGAACGACGCGGCGACGCTCGCCTACACGGGCGACACGGGGCCGAGCGAGCGGATCGCGGAGCTCGCCCGCGACGTCGACCTGCTGGTCTGCGAGGCGACGCTTCTGACGGGCGACGCGGACGGCGAGCCGCGGGGCCACCTGAGCGTCGACGAGGCGCTCGACGCGTACCACGCCTCCGGCGCGAGGCGCCTTCTCCTCACGCATCGTCCTTCCGAGCTCGCGCTCCCGGACGGCCTCGACCTCGCCTACGACGGGATGGAGGTCGAGATCGAGCCCACGGGTGGCGCCTGAGCCACGACGCCGCCGCGCCTGAGCTGACCGCAACCGTCGACCAGCCGAGGTAGTTGCGACCGCGACAGCGGGCGCCTTTAGGGACAGGCCCCGCCGCAGGCGGGGATCAAGCGGCGGGAACCCGCTCCCGCGGATTCCCGCTTCGCGAGCAAGTCACAGCTGCGGCGGCGAAGCCGACGCCTTCAGGGATCTGCCCCGCCGCAGGCGCGGATCAAGCGGCGGGAATCCGCTCCCGCGGATTCCCGCTTCGCGAGCAAGTCAGAAGACCGGTTGCTCGCGCCAGATGCCCCAGGTTCGGCGCCAGCTGTCGCAGATCTCGCCGAGGGTGACGCCGTCGCGGACCGAGTCGACGATCACGGGCATCAGGTTCCGGTCGGGCCGTGAGGCTGCTTCGGCGAGCTCGGAGAGCCGCTGCTCGACGACCGCCGAGTCGCGGCGGGCCTTGAACGCCCGCAGCCGCTCGATCTGCTTGCGCTCGAGGTCGGGGTCGATGCGGAGGATGTTGACCTCTTCGTCGCCGCTCGTGCGGTAGCGGTTGACGCCGACGACGATCCGCTGCTCGGCCTCGACCTCCTGCTGGTAGCGGTACGCGGCCTCGGCGATCTCGCGCTGCGGCATGTTCTGCTCGATCGCGGCGACCATCCCGCCGAGCTCGTCGATGCGGCGGAACAGGTCGTACGCCTCCGCCTCGAGCCGGTTCGTCAGCGCCTCGACGTGGTACGAGCCACCGAGCGGGTCGATCGTGTTGACGACCCCGGTCTCGTGTGCGATCACCTGCTGCGTCCTGAGCGCCAACCGGACCGCATCCTCGGTCGGGAGCGCGAGCGCCTCGTCGTAGGAGTTGGTGTGCAGCGACTGCGTCCCGCCGAGCACCGCCGCGAGCGCCTCGACCGCCGTCCGCGCGACGTTGACGAGCGGCTGCTGCCAGGTCAGCGACACCCCGGCCGTCTGGGTGTGGAACCGCATCAGCAGCGAGCGCTCGTCCCGCGCCCCGTACGTGTCGCGCAGCTCGCGCGCCCAGATCCGCCGCGCCGCCCGGTACTTCGCGATCTCCTCGAAGAAGTCGAGGTGCGCGTTGAAGAAGAACGACAACCGCGGCGCGAACGCGTC
>DASSJV010000055.1:0-16041 GCA_035691005.1 Gaiella sp.
CGCGTCGCGCTCCGAAGGCACGCCGCGGGTCGTGCTGGAGGCGCTCTGCCGCGGCCGCGCCGTCGTCGGCGCGCGTGCGGGCGGCATCCCGGACGTCGTCCACCATGGCGAGACGGGGCTGCTCGTCGACCCGGACCGGCCCGACGAGATCGCGGACGCGCTCGTCGCGATCCTCTCCGACCGGAGCCTCGCGGAGCGGCTCGGCGCCGGCGGGCTCGCGCGCTCGCGGGAGTGGAGGTACACCGCCGACGAATATGCAGACCGCGTGGTCGAGCTCGTCGGCCGGGCCGTGGCGGCGAGGAGCGCATGAAGCTCATCGTCGTCACGCAGCAGGTCGATCCCTCCGACGCGGTGCTCGGCGCCACCGTTCCGAAGCTGCGCGCCCTCGCGGAGCGCGTCGACGAGCTCGTCGTCCTGACCGACAGCGCCGCCCCGGGCGCGCTGCCCGACAACGCGCGCATCCGCACCTTCGCGTCCGCCCGGCGCACGGGTCGCGGGATGCGCTTCGAGACCGCGCTCGCGAAGGAGCTCGCGAGCCGGCCCCGCCCGAGCGCCGTGCTCGCCCACATGTGCCCGATCTACGCCGTGCTCGCCGCCCCGCTCGCGCGCCCGACCGGCGTCAAGGTGCTCCTCTGGTTCACCCACTGGCGCCGCAGCCGGCTCCTGCGGACTGCGACCCGTGTCTCGACTCGGGTGCTGAGCGTGGACGAGCGGACCTTCCCGCTCCAGACGAGCAAGCTCGTCGCGATCGGCCACGGGATCGACGTGTCCGACCTGCCGTGCGTGAAGCGGCCCGACCGCGAGCCCTTCACGCTCCTCGCGCTCGGGCGGACGTCGGCGGCGAAGGGCCTCGTCACGATCCTCCGCGCCGTCGAGCAGGTGCCGGAGGTGCGGCTGCGCATCGTCGGCCCGAGCCTCACCGAGGAGGAGCGCGTCCATCGCATCGCCCTCGAGCGAATGGTGATCGACCTCGCGCTCCTCGACCGGGTCGACATCACCGGGCCGGTGCCGCGTCACGCCGTCCCGTCGCTGTACGCCGACGTCGACGCGCTCGTGAACGACATGCGGGAGGGGGCGGCGGACAAGGTCGTGTACGAGGCCGCCGCGACGTGCCTGCCGGTGATCGCCTCGAACCACGCGTTCGACACGCTCCTCCCGGAGCGGCTCCGCTTCGAGCACGGTGACCCCGAGAGCCTGGCCGAGGCGATCCGCTGGCTGCTCGAGGCCGACCGCCAGGCGCTCGGACGGACGCTCCACGGGACGGTCGTGCGCGAGCACTCGGTCGAGACGTGGGCCGACCGGGTCGTCGAGCTCGCCGGGTGAAACGCGCGTTCCTGGCCGGCCGCCGCGGAGCCGGGCTCCGCCCGGCGGGAGCGGCGGCCGGCCAGGGGCGCGCGTGAGCCTGCGGATCGTCCACGTCGCGAAGGTCGCGGGGATCTCGGGCTCCGAGAACCACCTGCTGCTCCTGCTTCCCGACCTCCGCGCCCGCGGTCACGACGTCCGGCTGGTGATGCTCCACGAGGGCGAGCCCGGCGCCGAGGAGCTCGCCGTTCGGCTCGAGCGGGAGGGAGTGCCGGTCGAGCGGCTCAGGATGCGGCTCGCCCTCGACCCACTCGCGTTCGCGCGTCTCGCGCGCTCGATCCGGGCGCACGGCCCCGACGTCGTCCACACGCACCTCGTCCACGCCGACTTCCACGGCCTTCCCGCGGGCCGTCTCGCGCGCGTCCCGCTCCTCGTCTCGACGAAGCACGGGTTCAACCCGTTTCGGGGCGGGCACGCCTTCGCGGCGGCCGACCGGGCCGTCGCACGGCTCGCCGACATCCACGTCGCGATCTCGCGCGGGCTCGCCCGGTACCTCGCCGAGAGCGAGGGGTTCCACGAGAGCGCGTTCGAGATCGTCCACTACGGCATCGTCGCCGGCCCGCCGCCGCCGGCCCCGCCCGATGAGCCGCGCCTCGCGATCGTCGGCCGCCTGATCCCGATCAAAGCGCACGACGTGCTGCTCGAGGCGCTCGTCCGCGTACGCGAGCGGGTCCCCGGGGTGACCCTCGAGGTCGCCGGCGACGGGCCGCTCGACGCCGACCTACGGGCGGCGGTCTCGCGTCTGGGCTTGGGCGACGCGGTCTCGTTCCTCGGACGCGTCGCCCCCGCGGCGCCGGTGTTCGAGCGGGCCGCGGTCGTGGTCGTCCCGTCCCGCGGCGAAGGATTCGGGATGGTGGCGCTCGAGGCGATGGAGCGCGGCCGCGCAGTCGTCGCGAGCGACGTCGGCGGCCTGCCGGAGATCGTCGAGGCCGGCGTCACCGGGATCGTCGTGGCGCCGGACGACCCGGAGGCGCTCGCCGTCGCGCTCATCGAGCTCGCGCCCGACCCCGTGCGCGCCGCGGCGCTCGGAGCGGCGGGCCGGGAGCGGGCGCTCGCCGCCTTCTCGCAGACGCGGTGCACCGACCGGGTGGAGGAGCTCTACCGGGCGGCGCTCGAGACGGGCTCTCGTCGCCGCTCGCGGACGAGCTCCCAGGCGCGCTCGAGCGCGAACGCGGCAAGCAGCGCGAGCAGGAAGTCCCAGGGCGTGCGGTAGCGGGTCGTCCCTGCGAAGACCATCGCCATCACGGTGTTGAAGCCGAGCATGAGCGCCGCGAGCGCGACGAAGCGGCGTGGTGCGAGGAACGCGCCCCAGAGCGCGAGCGCATAGAGAAGCAGCGTGAAGGCGGGCTCGACCGTGCGCTGCATCAGGTCCGACAGCCCCTGCTGGCCGGGATCGTCGGCCTCGACGCTGAGGAAGGGCGACCAGAGCATGCCGACCGCCTGGGCGGCGAGCCGCGCCTTCTCGCCCGGGTGGTCGCGCCAGAAGTCGAGCACCTCGTCGCGGTAGAAGGACGACTGCGCGCACTCGTCGACGGCCTTCGCCGCGGCGACCGAGATCCCCGCGGCCTTCTCCGGCCACGGAGGCACGTTCGGCAGGTCAGGCACGTCGTCGATCCAGCCGCCCCGCGCGAGGACGTCGTGGGTCGCGGGGTTGTTCGCCTTCCACAACGCGCGGCTGTCCGTCGTGACGGTCGCGCACCCGATCACGACCTGGTTGCGGACGACCCAGGGCGCCACCACCACGGCCGCGGCCGCGACGACGAGCAGGGTGAGCAGCGTCCGGCGCCCCACCCCGCGCCAGGCGACGTACGGGGCGAGCACGAGCGGCAGCAGGAGCAGGCGCGCGTTGGAGAGGATCGCGAGCCCCGCGACGGCCCCGGTGGCGATCGCGTAGCCGGCCGAGGCGCGCTCGTACGCGGTCAGCGCGAAGAGCACGATCAGCGCGAGCAGGAGGCCGTCGAGGATCTCGCGGTTCACGTGCACGTCGTGCCAGACGAGGTACGGATGGAGCGTCGCGACGAGCGCCGCGATCACCCCCGTGCGGACCGAGGAGAGCCGTCGGCCGATCAGGAGCACGACCAGAGCGGTCGCGACCGCGACGCCCGTCTGGGCGAGGCCGACGACGACCCACGAGCGCTCGAGCGGCCAGTAGAGGGCCGCGAGGAACCACGCGTAGAGCGGCTGCGTGTACGCGGACGGCACGTCCGGGAGGAAGCCGAACGTCCCGCTCGACACGAGCGTGGTGGCGAAGGTGTCGCTCTTCTCGACGTACCGTGTAAGCACGTCGTTCCGCTCGACCGCGAGCACGAGAAGGCGCGGCAGCGCCGCGGCGGCGATCACGAGCAGCAGGGCGGAACGTGGTATGCGTTGCGCGATGCCGCCCACGGAGACGGAACGGTACGCAGTCGCCTCGTGCCACGTCGAACGACCGCTCGACGACCGGGTCTGGGCGGCGTTCGCCGCCCTGCAGGAGCGCCCGCCGGGCGGGATCCCCCTCGCGGCGCTGCTGCGGCCCCCGGACCACGCCGCGGGAGAGGACGACGAGGCGACCTGGCTCGAGCGCGCGCGCGCCGCGGCCGCGCGAGGGCCGCTCGGGCACCACACCCACTTCACCGGGCCTGCGCACGCGCGCCCCACCGGCGGCGACCCCTCGGCCCGCGTCGCCCGCGAGGGCGCGTGGCTCCGCGAGCAAGGGCTCGCGCCCTCCCTCTTCTGCGGCGGCGGCTGGTACACGGACGCGTCCGTCGCAGAGGCATGCGCGGCGCTCGGGTATGCGGACGTCACGCCCCGGCCGAGTCGGCCGTCATACCTGCCGGACGGCGCCGCCTGGGCGGAGCTGGACCGGCCCGCGCGGATCCGCCTCGGTGCCGCGAGCCTCGTCGCCGTGCCGACGAGCCACGGCGCCGGCGACCTTCTCCGCTCCCTCGCACGGCCGGGCGGGCTGCCCGCGCGCGTCCACGCGTACTTCCACGACACCGACCTCGTCGATCCGCGCCGGCGCCGCCTGATCGTGTTGGGCCTCCGGCTGCTCGCACGGCGGCGGCCGGTCACCGACCTCGACGCGCTCGCCGGGGCCGTGCACGAGGCGCCGCTGGTGCGCTGGGACGACGTCCGCCGCGGCACGCCCGTCGGCCAGCCGGAGAACGGCGCAATCACCGGCCCGGCGTAGAATCCGGTCGTGCCGACTCCTACCAGGGCGGTCGAGAGCGCCGGCCCGCCGGCCGGCGCAGAAGACGTCCGCCGCGCCAGGCTCTACGTCGCCTCACGGGGCCCGCTCGTCGGCCTGCTGCGCCGCGCGCTGAGCGTGGTGGCGCTCGTTGCGGCCGACGTCGGCGGCCTCGCGCTCGGTGTGTACGCCGCGCTCGTGCTCCGCTCGATCGTCTACGGCGACACGATCTACTGGTCGCTCCTCTGGCAGACGGGCCCGTCCGAGTGGCTGCCGTTCCTCGCGCCGATCACGGTGCTCGTCTTCCTCCAGGCCGGCCTCTACGCGCCGCGCGAGCGCCGCGCAGGCGCGGGCCGCCTGCTCGGCTCGCTCGTCCTCGTCGCGCTGATCGTGCTCGCGTTCGGGCTCGGCACGGATCACGAGTTCACGACGACCGGCCTCATTCCGACGGCGGTCGTAACGAGCGCGCTGGCGATCGGGGCGCTGCGCGCCGCGTACGGGTCGATCTCGCTCGAGCTGATGCGCGTCGCGGGCGTGCGCAGGCGGCTGCTCCTCGTCGGCGACCAGGAGACCCTCGTCCACCTCGAGCACCAGCTGCGCGCGCCGCACGGAGGGCTCGGGATCGAGATCGTCGGCACGCTCTCGGGACCGACGTCCGCGCCGCCGCTCGATCGCCTCGCCGCGATGCTCGAGCGCGACCGGCCCGACGAGCTCGTCCTCGCGGAGGCCGACTACGACGAGCAGACCGTCCTCGACGTCGTCCAGCTCGCCCATCGGCAGGCGGTGCGGGTGAAGCTCGCGCCGGCGACGACCGACCTGCTCGTCCACGAGGGCCAGTACGTCCCGGGGCAGGGTGTCCCCCTCTTCGAGCTGCGGCCGCCCGTGCTGAGCGGCGTCGCATGGCTCTCGAAGCGCGCCTTCGACCTCGTGGTCGCCGCGCTGATCGTCGTCGTCGGGCTTCCTCTCTGGCTGCTGATCGCCGCCGCGATCAAGCTTGGCTCGCGCGGCCCCGTCTTCTTCGTCGACCGCCGGATCGGCGTCGGGCAGCGGGAGTTCGGGATGCTGAAGTTCCGGACGATGGTCGCCGACGCGGCCGAGCGCCAGGCCGCCCTCGAGGACGAGAACGAGGCCACGGGAGCGCTGTTCAAGATCCGCGACGACCCGCGGGTCACCCGCGTCGGCCGCACGCTCCGGCGCTTCTCGCTCGACGAGCTCCCGCAGCTCGTCAACGTGCTGCGCGGCGAGATGAGCCTCGTCGGGCCGCGCCCGCTGCCGCTCCGCGACCACGCGATGCTCTCGGAGTGGCACCACGCCCGGTACCACGTACTCCCCGGGATGACCGGGCTCTGGCAGATCTCCGGCCGCTCGGGTCTCGAGTTCGACGACCTCGTCCGGCTCGACTTCACGTACATCGAGAACTGGTCGATCTGGTCGGATGTGACGATCATCGCGCGGACGATCCCGGCGGTGCTCTCGGGACGCGGCGCCTACTGAGCCGGCAAGAGGGATCCTGGGGGATCGAGCCGGTCCCCGAGCGGCTCCGCGTCCTCGGCGGCGTCGACCTCGGCCTGCTCTGGGGGAACCTCGGCGTCTCGCTGCTCGTGATCGTCGCGGGAGCGGTGCTCGTGCCGGCGCTCTCGCTGCCGACCGCGCTCGTCGCGATCGCGATCGGCTGTCTCGTCGGGAACCTGATGCTCGCGGCCGCGGGAGCGATCGGCGCCCAGGCGCGCGTCCCCGCGATGGTGCTGATGCGCGCGCCGCTCGGGACGCGCGGCTCGTACGTCCCGACCGTCGTCAACGTCGTGCAGTGCCTCGGCTGGACGGTCTTCGAGCTGCTCGTGATCGCCACCGCCGCCGCGGCGCTGTCGGACGAGGTGCTCGGATTCGAGGCGCGCTGGGCGTGGACGCTCGCCTTCGGCGCGGCGACCCTCGCGCTCGGGCTGATGGGCCCGATCGGCGTCGTCCGCACGCTCGTCCGGCGCGTTGCGGTCTGGGTCGTCCCGGTCGCGCTCGCGTACCTCGCCTGGTGGGCGCTGAGCGGCGGCGGTCTCGACGACGTGTGGACCAGCCCCGGCGAAGGCGGCCTGTCGACGTGGCAGGGAGTCGACCTCGTCGTCGGCGTGACGGTCTCCTGGATCCCGCTCGCGGCCGACTACACGCGGTTCGCGCGGACCCCGCGCGCCGCCTTCTGGGGGACGGGGATCGGCTACCTCGTTCCCGACGCGCTGCTCCTGGCGCTCGGCGCGGTCGTGCTGCTGACGCGCGACGCCTCGGACGCGGCCGCCCTCCCCGCCGCGATCGCGTCGGGCGGCCTGCTCGCGCTCCTCGTCCTCCTCGCGTTGACGATCGCGGAGACGGACGAGGCGTTCGCGAACGCCTACTCGGGCGCGGTCTCGCTGCAGAACCTCTTTCCGAGCGTCCCGCAGCGGTGGCTCGTCGCGCTGACGACGACGGTCGGCACGATCGGTGCGCTGACGCTCGAGCTGTCGAGCTTCCAGTCGTTCCTCTTCCTCCTCGGCTCGTGCTTCGTCCCGCTGTTCGCGGTGCTCCTCGCCGACTGGCTCGCCTCCGGCTGCGGCTACGACGGCCACGAGCTCCTCGACGCCGGGCCGCCGCGCGTCGGCGCGCTCGTCGCGTGGGCGGCCGGCTTCGTCGCGTACCAGTGGCTCTCGCCGACCGGGCCGAACTGGTGGGTGGACCAGGTGCAGCGGCTCGATCCCCCCTCGTGGCAGATCGGGGCGACGCTGCCGAGCTTCGCCGTCTCCTTCGCGCTCGCGCTTGCCTTCGCGGGCGCGGCGCGCTTCGTGCGGCCGGGCACCGCGCGCGCGTGAGCCGCATCGCTTTGATAGGGAACCTCTCCCTCGACCGTGTCGCAGGCGGGCCTCCGCGCGCGGGGGGCGGCGTGTTCTGGGCCGCGCGCGCCGCGGCGCGCGTCGGCGCCGACGCGGCCGTCGCGACGCGCTGCGCCCCGCGCGACCGGGGCGTCGCCCTCGCGCCGCTCGAGGCGCTCGGGCTCCCCGTCCTCTGCGGCGACGCGCGCAGCACGACCGCGTTCAGCTTCCACTACGAGGGCGACCGCCGGGTGATGACGGTCGATGCCGTCGGCGACGCCTGGTCGCCCGAGGACGTCGACGGCTGGGCGGCCGAGGCGTTCGCAGGGGCGGAGTGGGCTCTGGTCGCGGGCCTCCTCCGCACGGACTTCCCCGCCGAGACCGTGGCGGCGCTGGCACGCGGCGGCCGCCGTCTCGCCCTCGACGGGCAGGGCCTCGTCCGGCTGGCCCGAACCGGACCGCTCTCGACGGACGCGTCCGTCGACCGCTCGACGCTCGCCGAGCTCGCGGTCTTGACCCTCAACGAGGAGGAGGCCGAGACGCTCGTGGGCGCCGCCGACCCCGAGCGGCTGCACACGCTGGGAGTCCGCGAGGTCGTGCTCACGCTCGGCTCACGCGGCGCGGTCGTCGTCGCGAACGGCGAGGCGACGCACATCGCGCCGCAGCCGGTCGACGGCGCGGTCGACCCGACCGGCGCCGGGGACGCGTTCTCGCTCCTATACGTCGAGGGTCGCGCGAACGGCGCGACGCCGGTCGAGGCGGGGGCGCGCGCGGCCCGAATCGTGGCGGAGCTGATCTCGCGGCCGTGACCGTCGCGCTCGTCGCCTGCGCTCTCGGGACGGCCGAGGTCGATCTCGAGGAAGAGGACGTCGTCGCCCTCTCCGACGAGCCCTTCGTCCCGGATCCGGAGCCTGTGCTCGAGCTGCCGCTGCTCGTGGCCGCCGCCGCCTCCGGGTCGACGGTGGTCGCGATCGTCGACCGCCGCCCGCCGCTCGTCGTGTCGAACGACGGCGGCACGACCTGGCGGGAGGCTGGAGCCGGGCTCGGCCGCGGGGTGGCGCTCGCCATCTCCCCCGACCATCCCGACCTCGTCCTCTTCGCGACCTCCGAGCGGCTCTACGTCTCGCGCGACGGGGGGCGCTTCTGGGCGGCGCTCGAGGTCGAGCTGCCCGAGATCACGGCGGTGACGCTGCTCGACTGAGGCGCGTGTGGGACGATCCGTGTCCACGACGACCGGAGGTGGGCGCGATGGCGGGGCTCGACGATCTGCTCGGCAGCCTGACGAAGGAGGGCTCGGGAAGCGGCGGCCTGAACGATTTGCTGGGCGGCCTCCTCGGCGGCGCAACGGGCGGGAGCGGACAGGGCGGCGGGCTCGGTGGGCTCGAGGACGTCCTCGGCGGGCTCCTCGGCGGTGGCACGAGCGGGAGCCCGGGCACGGCGGCGAAGGGCATGAACGTGGCGGCGATCGCCGCGGCGCTCGGGCCGCTGATCGCAAAGCTCGTGAAAAGCGGCGGGCTCTCGAAGATGGTGAGCGGCGCCCAGGCGAGCGGGCTGTCCGCGCAGGCGGACTCCTGGGTCGGCACCGGCGCGAACGCACCCGTCTCGGGACAGGAGGTGCGCGGGATCGTCGGTGAGGACACGGTCAGCCAGTTCGCGCAGCAGGCGGGGATCAGCGACGACGAGGCTGCGGACGTGCTCGCGCAGGTCGTCCCGCGCGTGGTGAACGGGCTCACGCCCGACGGGCAGCTCCCCGCCGACGACGACCTCGACGCGCTGGTGGCGAAGTTCGGCGGTTGAGAACTCGATTCAGAGGCGGAACTCGCCGCGGGCGACGACCACCGCCGAGCCCCCGACCTCGACCGCCTCGATCGTCCCGTCACGGCCCTCCGCCCGTGCGTGGAGGAGTGAGGGCCGGCGCATCTCGACCCCCTGCTCGATCACGATCTCGTCGCCCCACGCGATCGCGCCGTGTCGCGCGAGGTGACATGCGATCGGCCCCGCCGCGGAGCCGGTCGCGGCGTCCTCGCCGTTCGCCCAGAACATCCGGCTCCGCCAGCGGCCGCCGTCTCCGGCAACCGCGTTGAGCCCCGTCACGCCGAGCGCGCCGACTGCCGCGAGGTCGGGCGCGAGCGCCGAGACGGCGGACACATCGGGGAGCGTCACGACGATGTGCCGCGCGCCGTTGTCGTACAGCTCGACCGGGAGTTCGGAGCCCCCGACGCCCAGGACGGCGAGCACGCGCGCCTCGTCGACCGGCTCGACCGTCGGCACCGGCTGGCTCATCCGGCCGAACACGATCGCGCCGTGCCCGTCGCGCTCGAGGATGACGGGCACGAGGCCCGCGCCGGTCTCGAGCTCGACGACCCCGCGCTGGAGCGGCGCGCCGAGGACGAACGCCGTACCGAGGATCGGATGCCCGGCGAACGGCATCTCCTCCTTCGGGTTGAAGATCCGGATCCGCGCCGTCCCGCCCTGCTCGGCCGGCAGCACGAAGACCGACTCGGAGAAGCCGATCTCGAGCGTCAGCGCCTGCATCGTCTCGCTGTCGAGCCCGCGCGCGTCGGTGAAGACCGCGAGCTGGTTCCCGGTCAGCGGCGTCGAGGTGAAGACGTCGGCGACGACGTAGCGATAGGCGGCCATGCGCGGGTTATAGACCGCCGCGCTCCTCGAGCCACTTCGCGTGGTGCTCCCGGGCCCAGTCCTCGCGAACCTCGCCGAGGGTGATCCCGCGCAGGGCATGCCTGGTCGCGGGGTGGATCAGCGCGAGGTAGAGGTGCCCCGTGACGATCCCCGCCGAGATCAGCGTGAGGGCGTCGTGCACCGTCCCGGTGCCGTCGAGGAGGAACCGGTGGTCGCGCTCGCCGAGCCAGAGGAAGAAGCCGGAGAGGGCGAACAGCAGCGCGAACGCCGCCGTCACGATCACGTTGAGCTTCTGCCCGGCGTTGAAGCGCCCCTGGGCGGCCGGACGGCCGCGGAGCCAGCGGCGGTCGTCGCGGTCGAGCGCCTCGATCTCGCGCCAATCGGCCGCGAGGCGGCGGCGATCGCCGAGCGCGACGACGAGGACGATCGCGGCCGCCCAGGTGACGGCCGAGAAGATGTGGAGGTTTTTGACGAGGTTCCGTCGCGCGACGAGCTCCGAGAGGGCCGGGAGGTAGAGCACGAGCCCGGTCGCGAGCATCGCGAAGAAGCCCGTCGCGTGCACCCAGTGGAGCGCCCGCTCGGTGCGGCCGAAGCGCTCGATCATCCGGGGCAATAGTGCCCCGTCCAGTGATGCTGCCGCGTTCCTGGCGCGAGAGGAGCAAGCCAGGCTAGGACGCAGGGAGTCCCGATACCTGAAGGTATCGGGACGACCGAGGACCACGTAGGGCGCCGCTCAGCTCGCGCCAGGAACCCGGATGGCATTGCTGGACGGGGCACATCAGTACCCGTTGGACGCGCCGATCCAGGCGTCCTTGTCGTACCCGCGCTGCTCCCAGAAGCCGAGGTCGGTGTAGGCCGTTCGCGCCTCGATCCGCGTGACCCATTTCACGCTCTTGTAGCCGTACATCCGCGGCATCACGATGCGGGCCGGAAAGCCGTGGCCGTGCGAGAGAGGCTCGCCGTCCATGTCGAGCGCGAGCATCACGTCGGGGAGCAGCGCCTGCGGGAGCGTCAGCGTGTCGTCGTAGGGAACCTCCGCCGAGACGAACCTCAGCGCCTTCGCGTCGGGACGCAGCCCCGCCTCGGCGAGGACGTCGTGGAGCCGGACGCCGCCCCAGCGGACGTTCTCCACGACCCAGCCCGTGACGCAGTGGAAGTCCGACACCTGCTCGGCGCGGGGCAGCGCGCGCAGATCGGCGAGCGTGTACGTCGTCGGGCGCTCGACCGCTCCGCCGACGGTGAGCCGGTACGCCGCTGGGTCGAGCCGCGGGACGGAGCTGCCGATCGTGTAGATCCTCCAGCCGGAGGTCGGCACGATCGACTCGACGCTGTCGGGCACGATCCGGCCGAGCGCGCGGAACCCGTCGCGGCCGAGGAACAGGCCGGCGACGCCCGCGCCGAGCAGTCCGAGGAACGCCGCGCGCCCGAGAGTCCGGTCGTGCATGAATACGTTGTAGCGCGCGGGTCGCCCTGCGGGGGAGCTCCGCCTCGGGGTGCGACTATGCTCGGCGCGGATGCGTGTCCACCTCTGTCGTCACGCCGAGGCCGTTGCCGTCGACCCCGGCGAGCCCGACGAGCTCCGCGAGCTGACCGGCGCAGGGCGCTACGGCGCGAAGCTTCTGGCAGATCGGCTCGCCTCGCTCGACGAGCCGCCGCGCAACGTCGTGACGAGCCCACTGACGCGCGCGGTGCAGACCGCGGAGCCGGTCGCCGAGCTGCTCGGCTGCGAGGTGCTCGTCCGGGACGAGCTCGCTCCGGGTGCGACGGTCGATTCCTTGCGCACCGCGGTGGAGGGCCTCGAGGGCCCGATCGCCGCCGTCTGCCACCAGCCCGACTGCTCGGGGATCGTGCTCGCACTCACGGGCCACGATCCCGGCTTCCAGGTCGGGGACTCGTTCGCGCTCGAGCTCGACTCGTGAGCGCACCGGCCGCCGCGATCCGCGTCCGCGCGCTGCGGAAGTCGTACGGCGAGCACGAGGCGGTGCGGGGGATCGAGTTCGACGTGCGTCTGGGCGAGGTCTTCGGCCTCCTCGGCCCGAACGGCGCGGGCAAGACGACGACGGTGGAGATCCTCGAGGGCTACCGCGAGCGGGACGGCGGCGAGGTGGAGGTGCTCGGCGCCGACCCGTGGACGGCCGGGCCGGCGCACCGGGAGAGGATCGGGGTCGTCCTCCAGCACTCCGACCTGCCCGCGCTCCTCAGGGTCCGCGAAGTGCACGCGATGTTCGCCGGCTACTACGCGCGGCCGCGCGACGTCGACGAGGTGATCGAGCTCGTCGGGCTCACCGACAAGGCGGGCGCGCAGGTGAAGACGCTGTCGGGCGGCCAGAAGCGCCGGCTCGACCTCGGCGTCGCCCTGATCGGCGACCCGGAGCTCGTCTTCCTCGACGAGCCGACCACGGGGTTCGACCCGAGCGCCCGCAGGACCGCCTGGGAGCTCGTCCGCGCGCTCCGCGCGCTCGGGAAGACGATCGTGCTGACGACCCACTACCTCGACGAGGCGCAGCAGCTCGCCGACCGCGTCGCGGTGATCCGTGAGGGCGAGCTGATCCGGATCGGCACGCCCGACGAGCTGATCGGCGTGACCCCGGACGTCGAGGTGCGCTACCGCGACAACGGCCGCGACGTCGTCGTCACCACCTCCGAGCCGACGCGGCTCCTCGCGGAGCTGACCGCCGCCGCCCTCGCCGAGGGCCGCGAGGTCGAGGGGCTCGAGGTGCGGAGGCCGTCGCTCGAGGACGTGTACCTCGGGCTCGTCGACGAAGAGGTGGCCGAGTGAGCTCGTCGCACGCCGAGGGCCGCTCGGCGCGGGGGGCCGACGCCCGGGGAGGCGTCGGACGCATGCTCGGCCTCCTCGCGCACGAGGTGCGGATGCAGCAGCTCCTCTTCTGGCGGAACCGCGAGTCGGCCGTCTTCGTCTTCGTCTTCCCGCCGATGCTGTTCCTCCTCCTCGGCTCGGTCTACAGCGACACGATCGACGGCGAGCGCGCCGTCGACGTGCTGCTCGTGGGGATGCTCGGCTACGGCTGCGCGAACACCGCGCTCGCGGGGCTCGCGATCTCCCTCGTCATCCGGCGCGAGTCGGGGATGCTGAAGCGCCTGCGCGCGACTCCCCTGCCCGCGTGGACGTACCTGACCGCGGTCGTCCTCTCCACGCTCGTCGTCTTCCTGCTCCAGATGGCCCTCACGATCCTGCTCGGGTTCGTCCTCTTCGACGCGGACGCCCCCGTGACGTGGGTCGGGGTGGTGCTCGTGCTGCTCGTCGGGGTGGCGGCGTTCGCCGGGATGGGGTTCGGCGTCGCGTCGCTGATCCGCTCCGACGAGGGCGCGTCCGCGGTGGTGAACCTGATCGTGCTGCCGATGGCCTTCCTCTCCGGCTCCTTCGGCTCGACGAACGACTATCCGGAGGTGCTCCAGAAGATCGCCGAGGTGCTGCCGCTCACGTACCTCCTGCGGCTCACGAAGGAGGCGTACCTCCACGGCGAGTACCTCACGAGCGACGTGACGGCCGTCGCGGTGCTCGTCGCCTGGGGCCTCGGGGGCTACCTCGTCGCTGCGAAGCGGTTCGCCTGGCAGCCGCGCGAAAAGTGAGCGCGGACGATCTGCGCGCGGCGCTCGTCGAGGCGATCGGCGACGAGACCCGCGTCTCGACAGGGGACTCCGAGCGCGACCTCCACGCCGAGGACATCACGTTCCATCCGCCGCGCCGTCCCGACGTGGTCGTCTACGCGCGCACGACCGCCGAGGTCTCGGCCGTGCTCGCCCTCGCCGAGGCGCGGCGCGTGCCGGTCACCCCGTTCGGCGCCGGGACGAGCCTCGAGGGCCACGTGATCCCGATCGTGGGCGGGATCTCGCTCGATCTCACGCGGATGGACCGGATCCTCGGGATCGCGCCGGCAAACCTCACCGCGACCGTCGAGCCGGGCGTCACGCGAAGCGCGCTCGAGCGTGCCGCCGGCGAGCACGGGCTGTTCTTCCCCGTCGACCCCGGTGCGGACGCGACCCTCGGCGGGATGGCGGCGACGAACGCCGCCGGGACGACCACGGTGCGCTACGGGAAGATGCGCGCGAACGTCCTGGCGCTCGAGGCGGTGCTGGCCGGCGGCCGGGTCGTGCGGGCCGGCAGCGCCGCGCCCAAGACGTCCGCGGGATACGACCTGCTCGGTCTGCTGATCGGCTCCGAGGGGACGCTCGCCGTGATCACGGAGCTGACGCTGCGGCTCTTCGGCATCCCCGAGCACGCCGTCGTGCTGCGGCTCGCGTTTCCCGACGTCGCGGCCGCCGCCCGCGCGGCCGTGGCGATCGTCGCCGCCGGGGCGGGGGTCACCCGGGTCGAGCTCGTCGACGCCTGGACGGTCGCCGCGATCAACGCGCACGAGGGCACCGACCTGCCGCCCGCGACGACGCTGTTCGTCGAGGCGGCGGGGACCGAGCAGGCGGTCGCCTCCGACCTGGAGCTCGTGCGCGCGATCGCCGAGGACGAGGGCGCGACGGACGTCGCCGCCGAGCGTGACCCCACGGCACGCTCGCGCATCTGGGCCGCCCGTCACGCGGCCGCGTACGCGGCCGCGGCGGCCGCGCCCGGGAAGCTGCCCCGCGCGACCGACGTCTGCGTGCCGCTCTCCGAGCTCGCCGAGGCAGTCGCGCTCGCCCGCGCGGAGGTCGACCGGCGCGGGCTCGTCGCGGGCATCGTCGGCCACGCCGGCGACGGGAACGTCCACGTCGCCCTCCACGTCGACCCCGACGACCCGGCCGAGCTCGCCGAGGCCGACGCGCTCGTGGAGACGCTCGTCGCAGACGCGCTCGCGCGCGGCGGGACGTGCACGGGCGAGCACGGCATCGGCCTCGGGAAGCTCGGCGCGCTGGAGCGCGAGCACTCCGACCTCCTGCCGCTGATGCGCGGCGTCAAGGATGTCTTCGACCCGCACGGGATCATGAACCCGGGCAAGGTGGTGCGCGCCGCGTCAGACATGGGCCTCGGGCACTGACTCCGGCACCGGCGTGCGGCGCGCACGCTGAGAGGCTCCTGGGCGCCAGGCCTGGACGACGACCGCTGCGACGACCACCACGCCACCCGCAACCGTCGCGGCGCTCGGGCGCTCGTCGTACGCGAGCCACACCCAGAGCGGCCCGAGCACGATCTCGAGCAGCGAGATCACCGCGACCTGGGCCGGCGGGATGAGCCGGGCGCCGACGGTCAGGAGCGCCAGCCCGACGCCCATCTGCCCGACCCCGAGGGCCGCGAGCACGACCCAGTCGCCGTCGCCGACCGACGCGAGGTCCGCGAACGGCAGGCAGACCGCGACGACGAGCACCTGCGAGGCGCAGGTGGCGGGCATCATCGAGACCTCGCGCCGGTGCCGCGCGATCACGATCACGGCGGCGAAGGACGCGGTCATCAGGAGCGGGAGCAGGATCGCGGCCGCGCCCGCGTCGAACGAGCCGGCCGCCATCAGCAGGACGCCGGCGCCGGCGAGCACGAGCGAGACCCACGTGCGGCCGTCGATCCCCTCGTGCAGGAAGAGCCAGCCGAGGAGCGCGGCCATCATCGGCGCCGCCGCCTGCATGAACAGGACGTTCGCGACGGTCGTGTAGCTCAGCGAGAGGAGGAACACCCCGGAGGACAGGCCGAGGAAGACCGTCATCGCGAGCCCCCAGCGGCCCATCGCGGCGAACGCGCGCAGCGTCCGCCTCCGCTCGGTCGCGAGCACGAGCGCGAAGAGCGCGACGGCGGCGAAGCCCGCACGGCCGGCAACCTGCGTGACCGGCGTCGCGTCCAGCTGCCGCTGGGCGAGGCCCGCGGTCGACCAGGCGACCGCCGCGAGCGCGATCGCGACCTGCCCCTCGCGGGCCCGCCGGTGGTCGAGCCCGGAGCGAGTGGATGCCACGCGAGCCAGTCAACCACGGCCGTGGCGCCGTGCGGCGCAGTCGTTTCCGACACGCCGGCGCCGGGTAGACCAGTGCCATGCGGATCTTCACGAAACGAAACGCGTTGCTCGGCTGGCTCTTCCTGCACGAGGGGATCGACGGCCGCACGTGGGT
>DASSJV010000056.1:0-9469 GCA_035691005.1 Gaiella sp.
ACGCTCGGCGGCCAGCTCGTCGAGGCGGCGCTGATCGCGGTGCCGGCCGGGCTCGCGGGGTGGGCGCTCGCGGTGCTCGCGATCGACGCGCGCGGCAGCTCCCTCTCGGCATGGCTCGCGGCCGCCGTCGTGGTCGGCACCATCGCGCTCCTCGTCGCGTCGATCGCCGGCGTCGCGCGGCGCCCGCTCGCCTCGCTCGCGCCGGCGGACGTCGTCCCCGAGCGCCCGGCGCGCCGACGGCTCGCGATCGAGGGCGTCGTCGCGGTCGCCGCGATCCTCGGCGTCTACCTCGTCCGGCGGCGCGGGATCGAGAGCGCCGGCTTCGGGGCCTCGGGCAGCCTCGACCCGTACCTCGCCGCGATCCCGGTGCTTCTCGGGCTCGCGTGCGGGGTTGCCGTCCTGCGCCTGCATCCGTATCCGCTCCAGGCGGCGGCCCGCCTCGCGCGCAGGACGAGGGGCCTCGCGGTCCAGCTGGGCCTCAGTCGCGCCGCCCGGCAGCCGGACACGACGTCGCTGCCGGTGCTCGTGCTCGTCGTCGCGCTCGCGATCGCCGCGTTCGCGGCGACGATGGCGAGCACGATCCGCGCGGGACAGGTCGCGACGGGCGTCCGCGCGATCGGCTCGGACGTGCGGATCGACGCGGCCGACGGCGCGACCCTGCCGGAGAGCCTCGTCACGCGCCTCGGCAAGGAGGCGAAGGTCGCGCGGGCGTACATCCAGGACGCGGACCTGAGCACGGGCGCGGAGGCGATCCTCCTGGCGCTGGACGCCCGGGCCTACGAGTCCGTCGTCGCGGGCACCTCGGCGTCGGTGCCGTTGCGGGGTACGCTCGAGACGCCCTCGCCGATCCCGACGCTCGTGTCGACCGTCGTCTCGACCGACTGGCCGACGGGCGGGAACTTCCAGCTGGCGCTACCGAACCAGACGGTGAGCTTCCTCAGCGTCGGCGACCGCCGAACGCTCCCCGGGATCCCGCGAGGCACGCCGTTCGCCGTCGTCTCCCTGCGCGCCCTGCGCGACGCGGGCGGTGAGGCGCCGGTCAACCGCCTCTACGTCGCCGGCGCCGACCTCGGGGCGGTGCGAGACGCGGTCGACGAGCTCGCGCCCGGGGCGAAGGTCAGCACGAGCGCGGCAATCGCCGGGGGAATCCGCGACGCACCGCTCGTGCACGGCGTCCTGCGCGGATTCGACTGGGCCGTCGTCGTCGCGTCGCTCTACGCCGCCGTCGCGGTGGCGCTGCTCGTGCTGATCGCCGCCCGCTCGCGCGCGCGGGACCTCGCCCTCGTCCGGACGATGGGCGGCGGCGGCCGGGACGTCGTCGTGCTGTCGCTCGTGGAGCTCGCCCCGCTGGTCGTCCTCGGCCTCGCGCTCGGTCTCGCGCTCGGGATCGCGATCCCGTATCTGATCGAGCCCGGTCTCGACCTCGCGTTCTTCACCGGCTCGAGCTCGGCCTCGATCGTGGTCCCCGGCGCCACGCTGCTCGGCATCGCTGCCGCGCTTCTCGTCTTCCTCGCCGCCGCCGCCCTCCTGGTGGGCCTGCGGGCGCGGCGCACGAACCTCGGGCGCGTTCTCCGGGTGGGTGAGCGATGAGCGCCGCCTATCGTGCCGGCGTGGACGCCGCCGCCCGCCACGCGATCCTCTGCGACAACCTCGTCAAGATCTACAAGACCGCCGAGCTCGAGGTCGTCGCGCTCCAGGGCCTCGACCTCGTGGTCGAGCCCGGCGAGCTGATCGCGGTCGTCGGCGCGTCGGGAAGCGGCAAGTCGACGCTCCAGAACATCCTCGGCGGCGTCGACACACCGACCGCGGGCCGCGTCGAGGTCGCGGGGATGGACCTGTCGTTCCTGACCGAGCACCAACGGACGCAGTACCGCCGCAAGGTGGTCGGCTTCGTGTGGCAGCAGACGGCGCGGAACCTCCTCCCCTACCTGACGGCGGCCGAGAACGTCGCGTTGCCGATGACGCTCGACGGAGTCGGCGGGACGGAGCGCGCCGCCCGCGTGCGCGAGCTGCTCCAGCTCGTCGGTCTCTCGCATCGGGCCGACCACCGCCCCGATGCGCTCTCGGGCGGGGAACAGCAGCGCGTCGCCGTCGCGATCGCGCTCGCGAACCGCCCGAGCGTCCTCCTCGCGGACGAGCCGACCGGGGAGCTCGACACGCAAAGCTCGAGCGACCTCTTCGCAACGTTGCGCCAGGTGAACCGGGAGACCGGCGTCACGATCGTCGTCCTCACGCACGACCCGCTCGTCGCCGAGCAGGTGCAGCGCACGATCCTCATCCGCGACGGCCGGACCGCCACCGAGACGCTGCGCCGCCTCGAGGTCGGGTCGGAGGGGGAGGAGCTCGTCGTGGCCGAGGAGCTTGCCGTGCTCGACCGCACCGGCCGGCTCCAACTTCCGCCGGACTACATCGCCGCGCTCACGCTCGAGCGTCGCGTCCGCCTCGCGCTCGAGCACGACCACATCTCCGTCTGGCCGCAGGAGTCGCGGGGCGACGATGCCTGACGTGCTCGTCGCCCTCGAGGGGGTCTCCAAGGAGTACGGGTCCGGCGCCTCGACGGTGCACGCGCTCCGCGACGTGTCGCTCTCGCTCCCGGCCGGCGTGCTCTGCGTCGTCCACGGACGCTCCGGCTCCGGGAAGACGACGCTGCTGAACATGATCGGCGGGCTCGACCGGCCGACAGCCGGCCGCGTCTCGGTCGACGGGCGCGAGGTCTCCTCGCTCGGCGAGGAGGAGCTCGTCGAGTACCGCCGCGACACCGTCGGTTTCGTCTTCCAGGCCTTCGGGCTGATCCCCATCCTGACCGCGGCAGAGAACGTCGAGGTGCCCCTCCGCCTGCGCCGTGCCGAGCCCGCGGCGCGTGACGCGCGCGTCCACGAGCTGCTCCACCTCGTCGACCTCGGCGACCGCGCCCATCACCGACCTCCCGAGCTGTCCGGCGGCGAGCAGCAGCGCGTCGCGATCGCCCGGGCGCTCGGCAACGAGCCCCGCCTGCTCGTCGCCGACGAGCCCACGGGCCAGCTCGACTCGCACCGCGCGCAGATGGTGATGACCCTTCTGCGACGGCTCGTCCACGAGCGCGACGTGCTCGCGGTCGTGGCGACCCACGACCCGCTGATGATGGAGCTGGCCGACCACCTCGTCGAGCTCCGGGACGGCAAGGTCGTGGGCGAGGTGCGCCGCGCGCCCTCGGTCAACGGGGAAGGCGAAGGCCCAGCCGCCGCGGCAGCCCCGCCACCAGCCGGGTGACCGGGTCGGGCCGGCAACCGGCGTCCTCCGCTGCGTCTGCGCGGACGAGCGCCGTCCGGATCGCCGTCCCGCCCGCCCAGCGCAGGGGCTCGGGCGGCATCAGCTTCCGGTCGGGGTCGACGAGCGCCAGGCGGGTCAGCTCGTCGCGTCGGTCGAGCGCGAGCCGCGCGAGGATCTCGCCGCCGAGGTAGCTCGGGCCGACGCCGTTCCCGGTGAAGCCGAAGCCGTGGTGCACGCGTCCGCGGCTGCCGAAGATCGGCAGGTGGGTGGGGGAGACGTCGATCGGGCCGCCCCAGGCGTGCGTCACGCGCCGCCCCGCGAGCTGCGGGAAGAAGCGGAGGAGGTCCTCGCGTGCGGTCCGCGCTGCGGCAGGGTCGACCTCGAGCCTCGCGGTGCGGCGGCCGCCGAAGCCCATGCGGCCGCCGCCCCAGCCGAACGCGATCCGCCCGTCCGGGGTGGTGCGCATGTAATGGAGAAGTGTCCGCCCGTCGGCGATCGGCTCGCCGCCCGTCCAGCCGAGGTCCTCCAGCACGTCGGGCACCGGCTCGGTGAGCACGAGGTGACTCGACGCGACGGCATGCGCGAGCCCGTAGCCGCGGAACGCGGCGGTCGCGCTGTTCACGGCGAGCACGACGCTCCCCGCTCGCACCCGGCCGGACGGGGTCGTCGCCCTCCCGTCCCGCCCGAGCCGCCGCACCGGCGTCCGCTCGTGGAGGCGGATCCCCGCGGCGAGCGCCTCGGCGCGAAGCCCGAGCGCGAGCCGGGCGGGCTGGACGGTCGCGGACGTCCGGATCACGGCGCCGCCGATGAAGCCGGCGTCGCAGCGGTCGCGGACCTCGTCCGCGGTGAGCGGGCGGATCTCGTCCGGCGCTCCGAGCGCCGCGCACTCGGCGACGCCCTCGTGGGTCGAGGCGAGCTGCGCCTCGCTCGTCGCGACGAGCAGCGTCGGCGCCGCGCGATACCACGCGTCGACGCCCTGCTCGGCGCACCACGCGCCAATCCCGGTGACACCTCGCTCCGACGCGCGCGCGACCTCGAGGGCCCTGGCGTCGCCGACCCGGTCGCGAAGGATCGGCAGGTCGTCCCAGAGCGTCGAGACGAAGCCGCCGTTCCGCCCGCTCGGGCCGTGCCCGGCGAGGCCCGCGTCGAGCACGAGGACGTCGACGCCGGGATCGAGCTGCCGCAGCTGCCACGCGGTCCACAGCCCGAGGTACCCCGCGCCGACGACGAGGACGTCCGCGGACGCGTCCCCCTCGAGCGGCGCCGTCGCCTCGACGGGCCCTGCCTCTTCGAGCCACCACCCGTAACGCGTGTGCCGCATCGCGGCATCGTCGCCCGCGGGACGTGCATCGGGCAAGGGGTATCCTTGGGCTCGCGCGGTGGCGGTAGCTCAGCTGGTAGAGCCCCGGGTTGTGGTCCCGGTGGTCGCGGGTTCGAATCCCGTCCGCCACCTTGTCCGTCTCGCGTCTACGATCGGCGGGACGCCGGCCCCGTAGCTCAGCGGATAGAGCGGCAGGCTTCGAACCTGCGTGCGGAGGTTCGACTCCTCCCGGGGCCACTGGTTCGCATGACGGAGTACGTCCACGGGTACGGCACGCGCGAGCAGCAGCGGCTCGTCGAGCGGGCCGAGCACTGGCCGTCGCGGCTGATCCGCGACGGCACGACGCTCGCGGCCGGTACAGGCTCGGACGCCGGGCTCGGCTGGACCGTGCACAGGTCGACCGCCGCGCGGTGAATCCCTCAAGCCCGCTGCGCCTCGTTCCGATATCACAGCTGTGCGGCTTCGGCGCTCGTGGCTCCCTGCGGCGTTGGCGGTTGCCTACGCGATCTATGCGGCCTACGCGGCCGTCGTCCTCCTGACCGCGCCGGGCGACCCGCTCAACGCATTCGTCACGGACTGGCTCTACCAGCTGCTGATCGCGGGTGCGGTCGCGATCGCCGCCGCACGCGCGATCCTCGTCCAGCAGGACCGCCTCGCATGGACCGTGATCGCCGTCGCGCTCGCGTGCTCGAGCTTCGCCGAGCTCTACTTCATCGCATTCGAGCCCGAGGGCTACCCGTCGGTCTCCGACTTCGCCTGGATCGCCTTCTACCCGGTGACCTACGTCGGGATGGTGCTGCTCCTGCGCCGACGCGCGCAGTCGGTCACCGGTGCGCTCTGGCTGGACGGGCTCACCGCCTCGGTCGCCGCGGCAGCCCTCGGCGCCGCGGTGCTCCTCGAGGTCGTGCTGCGCTCGGCGGAGGGCTCACGCGCCGCGGTCGCCACGAACCTCGCCTACCCGCTCGGCGACGTGCTCCTCCTCTCGGCGGTGTTCGGGGTCTTCTCGCTCGCCGGCTGGCGGATCGAGCGCCGATGGCTCCTGCTCGGGCTCGGGGTGCTCGCGACGGCGATCGCCGACGGCGTCTACCTGTTTCAGGTGGATACGTACCAGGAGGGCTCCGCGATCGACGTGCTCTGGCCGCTGTCGTCGCTGTTGCTCGCGACGGCCGCCTGGGTAAGGACGCACGACGAGCGCCGTCTCCACACGCAGGGCCGCCCCCTCCTCGCGGTGCCCGCGGTCTGCGCCCTCGTCGCGGTCGGGATCCTCCTCTTCGACCACTTCGGCGCCGTGAACGTCGTGGCGGTGTCGCTCGCGGTCGCGGCGCTCCTGCTCGTGGTCGTCCGGCTCGGGTTCACGTTCCGGGAGAACGCGCGGCTCTTCGCGTTGACGCACCTCGAGTCGGTGACGGACGCGCTCACCGGGATCGGCAACCGGCGCAGGCTGCTCGTCGACCTGCAGCGGACGCTCGACCAACGGCCGACGCCCCCGACGCTCCTGATGATCTTCGACCTCGACGGCTTCAAGGGCTACAACGACAGCTTCGGCCACCCGGCCGGCGACGCGCTGCTCGTTCGCCTCGCGCAGAAGCTCGCCGCCGCGGTGGGCGGCGACGGCGGCTCGTACCGGCTGGGCGGCGACGAGTTCTGCGTCGTCGCGCCGATCGCCGACGGCGAGACCGAGCGCCTGATCGACGCCACGTGTGCCGCGCTCTCCGAGACGGGAGAGGGCTTTGCGGTGACGACGTCCTTCGGGGCGGTGCTGCTTCCGGAGGAGGCAACGGACGTCAGCACGGCGCTCGGCCTCGCGGACGAGCGGCTCTACACGCAGAAGCAGTCGCGCCGAGCAGCGCCGAACCAGACCATGGAGGCGTTCCTCGAGGCGCTCGCGGCCCCCGAGCCCTCCCTGCACGCGCACCTCGACGGCGTCGCGGCGCTCGCAATCGACGTGGGCCGGCGGCTCGGGCTCGGCCGGTCGGCGCTTGCCGAGCTGTCCCGCGCGGCGCAGCTCCACGACCTCGGCAAGATCGCGGTGCCGGACGAGATTCTCGGCAAGCCGGGCGCGCTCGACGAGCGCGAGTGGGAGTTCATCCACCAGCACACGGTGGTCGGCGAGCGCATCCTCCGCGCCTCCCCCGCGCTGCGGGAGGCTGCGACGATCGTGCGCTCGAGCCACGAGCGGTGGGACGGCACCGGCTACCCGGACGGGCTCGCCGGCGAGGAGATCCCGCTGGCGGCCCGGATCGTCACCGCATGCGACGCGTTCGAGGCGATGACCACGATGCGCCCCTATCGCGAGGCCCGCACCGTCGACGCCGCGGTCGCCGAGCTCGAGCGCTGCGCGGGCACGCAGTTCGACCCCGCCGTCGTGGACGTCCTCGTCGCGGTCGTGCGCGAGCGCGTCGAGGTCGCATAGCCTCGCCGCGACGGGCTCAGTCCGGCGAGCGCACGAGACCCAGCAGGTACACGGCCGCCCCGCCGACGGTCAGCACCGCCTGGACGGCGTGCCACCCGCCCGCGCCGTGCGTCGCGAAGCCGATGACTGCGGACGCGACGACCAGCACGACGGCCACCGCGCCGTGCAGCCCGATCCTGCGGCGGTACCAGGGCGCGCGCTCGCGCATCTCCCAAGACTGCCCGACGCCAGGCGGGGCCGGTGCGGAGGGGTCCGCTCCGTCCGAGGCCGGTCCTACCCTCCCGCCATGACACTCGGAATCGTCCTCTTCGGGCTCGTGTTCCTCGGGGGTCTCGCACTCGGCACGAAGACGCGTCGGCCGCTCGCCATCGCGGCCGTCGTCGTCGGGGCGTTCTGCGCACTGCTCGTGATCCAGACGAACGAGCCGTTCGTCGCCTTCGCGGCCTTTGCGCTGATCGCGCTCGGCGGTCTCGTCGTCGACTCGGTGCGTGAGACGGTCGAGCTCCTGCTCGGCCGCTGAGGAACCGCAGAGCGCCGCGCTACGCTCCGACCGCGCGGGCGTGGCGGAACTGGCATACGCGCCGGGTTTAGGTCCCGGTGGGCTTCGGCCCTTGGAGGTTCGAGTCCTCTCGCCCGCATCGACGCGGCCCGCGGGCACGAGGCGGGCCTCTGCTTGAATGGCTCGATATGAGCCAGGTGGAGGAGCTCGGCGGGAACCGCGTCCGCCTCACGGTCGACGTCTCGCCGCACGAGCTCGAGCACGCGGTCGAGCACGCCGCGTCCGACCTCGCGGGCTCAGTCCGGATCCCGGGCTTCCGCAAGGGCAAGGTCCCGCGCCAGGTCCTCGTCGCTAACGTCGGGAAGGACCGCCTCTGGGCCGAGGCCGTCGAGTCGCACATCGGCGGCTGGTTCTGGAACGCGGCCGCCCGCTCGCGCCTCCGGCCGGTCGCGACGCCCGAGTACGACTTCGCGCTCCCGACCTCGGAGAGCGAGCCGTGGAGCTTCAGCGCGACCGTCGAGGTGCAGCCGACCCCCGAGATCGTCGACTGGACGACCCTCGAGGTGCCGCGCGCCGAGTCGGTCGTGCCCGAGGAGCTCGTCCAGCACGAGCTCGACGCCCTCCGCAACTCGGTCGCGGAGCTCGTCCCCGCAGACGACCGCGAGGCCCGCGAGGGCGACACGCTCGTCGTCGACCTCGCGGGCGCGGACGGCGACGGACAGCCCGACACTGTGATCGAGCTCGGCGCCGGGCGGCTGCTCGGGGAGATCGAGTCGGCGCTCGTCGGCGCGCGCGTCGGTGACACCCGGACGGTGCGGTACGCGCTGGCCGACGGCTCGGAGACCACGGTCGACGTCGAGGTCAAGCACGTCAACGAGAAGGTGCTTCCGGAGGCCGACGACGAGCTCGCCCGCGCGGCGAGCGAGTTCGACACCTTCGCGGACCTGCGTGCGGACATCGAGGGCCGGATCCGGGCCGCCGTCGACGAGCGCATCGACTCGGACTTCCGGGCGGCCGCGGTCGACGAGCTCGTGCGCGCCTCGAACGTCGCGGCGGCCGGCCCGCTCGTCGAGGCGCGGGCGCGCGAGCTGCTCAACGCCTTCGTCCGCTCGCTCGCGGCGCGCGGCATCTCGCCCGAGGCCTACTTCCAGACGACGGGGCAGACCCCCGAGGTCCTGACCGGGCAGATCCGCGCCGAGGCAGCCCAGTCGGTCGCGCGCGAGCTCGCCCTCGAGGCCGTGGCCGAGAAGGCCGGCATCGTCATCTCGGACGAGGACGTCGAGGAGCTCGTCCGCGAGCAGGCCGGGGCGGCCGGCGACGACGCGGAGGAGGTGATCGCGGACATCTGGGCCCATGGCCACCAGGAGCAGCTCCGCGAGGACCTCCGGCTCCGGGCGGCGCTCGACCGGCTCGCGTCCGAGGTGAAGCCGATCGCGCCCGAGACGCACGCCGCGCGCGAGGCGATCTGGACGCCGGACAAGGAGAAGCCCGCCGGCGAAACGAAGTTGTGGACCCCCGGAAGCGAGGAGTAGCGATGAGCCCCCTGATCCCGATGGTGATCGAGCAGACGTCCCGCGGCGAGCGGTCGTTCGACATCTACTCGCGCCTGCTCAACGAGCGGATCATCTTCCTCGGGACGCAGGTGGACGACCAGATCGCGAACCTGATCATCGCCCAGCTCCTGCATCTCGAGTCCGAGGACCCGGACAAGGACATCTTCCTCTACGTCAACTCACCGGGGGGCTCGGTGTACTCGGGTCTCGCGATCTACGACACGATGCAGTTCATCAAGCCCGACGTCTCGACGATCTGCGTCGGGATCGCGATGAGCATGGGCGCGCTCCTTCTCGCCGGCGGCGCCGAAGGGAAGCGGATGGCGCTGCCGAACTCGAAGATCCTCATCCACCAGGTGTGGGGCGGCTACCAGGGCCAGGCCTCCGACATCGAGATCCACGCCAGGGAGACGATCGCGTTGAAGCGCAAGCTC
>DASSJV010000057.1:0-27689 GCA_035691005.1 Gaiella sp.
GGGCCGGCGCGGATGGTCGTGGTCGGCAGCCCGGCGCGCGTCCTGCGCGACGTCCCCGAGGACTAATTGATTTGAGGGGGGGGAACCCATGGTTCCCCCACGAGCCCCCTCCTTCTCCGCGCTGACTCGGCGACCGGCGCCTGGCCTCCCGGCCGGCAAAGCCGGCCTCCGGCCGCAACCGCACGTCCACGGGCGGCGCGCAAGACGTTTCTCCCCCAGCGGATCCGGCGGGGTGGTTGCGGCGACGACGGCCGGCTAACGGACGCGGACGACCGATAGGCGATAGGCGACCGGGTCGTACGTCGGTGCTGTGAGGCGCACCTGGAGGAAGTACCACCCGTCCTGGACGGCGGTGTAGGCGAGCCGCTCGCGCCTGCCGCGCCGGTTCGAGAGGCGGATGCGCAGGTCCTGGTGGGCCAGGTCCGTGACCGACACCGTCGAAGGGCGCCACAGCGCGAGCACGACGTTGCTCGCGTCGGCGGGCACGAGGGAAGCGAACAGCTTCTGCCCGCGCCGCAGGCGCACCGAGTAGACGTCGTCCTGGTCGTCCCAGAAGTCGGTCGACGCCCGCACGAACCGCGCCTTCGACCCGGCGGGGAAGTAGAGGCGGTAGGCGTCGCCGCCCGCGTCGTCGTTCGGCTCGTACCCGTCGCGCGGCGGCAGGGGGCGCTCGAGCGCGGCGACCGCCCCGGCGATGTCCAGCTCGCCCCAGCCGGTGAGGCGGTCCCGCCCTTGGTCGCAGCGGTGGCAACCGGACGAGGACGTCGCGTCGTCCGCGTTCCGCTCGATCAGCGCGACGACCTGCTCCGGCCGGAGCGACGGGCGCACGCCGAGCAGGTCGGCCGCCGCGGCGGTGACCTGCGGCGCCGCGAACGACGTTCCCTCCGGCGGCCGGAAGGCGTCGGTCGCACAGGGTGTGTAGCCCTGCTCCGCGCACTCGAGCCGGTCGGCCGTCAGCTTGCGGGGGAAGGTCGAGAAGATCTCCTCGCCCGGCGCCGCGACGTCGTTGTAGACCGCGTCGCGGTTCGAGAAGTTCGGCGACGCGCCGCTCCGCGCCATCGCGCTCACCCCCAGGACGTGCGGCAGGGCAGCCGGGTAGCTCGCGAACCGCCACGGGGTGCTGGGGGCCTGGTCGGCGTTCCCCACCGCCGCGACGACGACCGCGCCGTGGCGAACCGCGAACGCGATCGCCTGCTGCTCGAGCCGCGAGTACGTGTCGCGGCTGGGATCGTTGGGGTCCCGCAGCCCGCCCAGCGAGATGTTGATCACGCGCGCTCCTCGGTCGACCGCCCAGTGGATCGCCCGCGCCTCCGCCTCGACGGAGATCGTCCCGTTGTCGGCGACCACCTTCGCGACGAGGAGCTCGGCGCCGGGGGCGAGCCCGGCGATCCCGGTCGCGTTCTCGGGCTCGGCGGCGATGATCCCTGCGACGATCGTGCCGTGCCCGCGGGTGTCCTGCGGGCTCCCGCCGACGAAGCTCCGTGCCGCGGCGATCCGCGGCGCGAGGTCGGGGTGGGTCAGGTCGATCCCGGAGTCGATCACGGCAACCCGCACGGGCGCGAGCGGCGGCAGCGCGTCCCAGGCGTCGTAGGCGTGGGTCGCGGCCGTGTACCACTGCCGCGGGGCGAAGGGGTCGGAGGGCGTGAAGGCGAGGCGCCGTACGACGTCCTCCTCCACCCAGGCGACACCCGGCACGGGGCCCACCTCGGCCGCGCGCGCCTCCACCGCCAGCGCCCGCAGCCCCTCGAGCACCGTCACCGGTCGGCCGGTGGCGCGCTCGACCGCGGCCGCGACGGCCCGCGGCTCGGCGCCCGGGTCGAGACCCGCGTGGAGGCGCGCTCCGAGCGCGGGGCCCGGCACTGCGAGCGCGGCGACCGCCCCGAGCAGCCCGAGGCGGGCGCGCCGGCTCACGCCGCGATCCGCACGCTCAGCGCGGGCCCCGCGACCCCGCCCGCGCTGAGCCGGAACGAGGTCGTCGCAGCGACACGGACCCGCAGGGCGAACGCGCCGTCGGAGGTCGGCGCGACGCGTGCGACCTGCACCCAGTCCCCCGCCTCGGTCCTGCGCTCGAGCACCGCGTTCGTCACGTCTCGTGCAACGCCCGTCAGCCGCACGACGCCCGCCTGCCGCGCGCCGGGAAGCGGGCCGTCCAGCCGGAGCACGCCGACGGTGAATTCCAGGGACTTGAGTCCGAGGCGGTTCCGCACGTCGGAGAGCTTCTCTTCGGTGGTCGCGCCCGCCGTCGTCGTCAGCCGCAGCGCAGCCGGGCTCCCCGGTGCGCCCGGTCGGTACGAGACGTCGGTCACCGCGCCGCGCAGGCCGAGGCGCTGCGCCAGCTGGCGGCCGCCGAGCACCTGCGTCTGCCAGCGGTGGTTCGGCGAGACCTCGTCCCAGTGGTCGTCCACCGAGACGAGGTACGGGAGATCCTGGCCGAACGCGTCGAGCGAACTGAGGGTCTTCCCACCGCTCGAGGAGAAGTAGAACGTCTGCGCGGGCGCGCCGTCGAAGCTCAGCACCTGGCCGCGCGTCTCCGTCACCGCTTTGGTCGGTCCCGGCGCCTCGGCGTCGACCCCGTAGTAGAGCTGGCTCCGCGCGTCGGAGTAGAGGTCGAAGCTCCGGCCCTCGACGAGGTTCGCGATCGCGTACGTGCGCGCCGCGACGGCCTGCGCCTCGAGCGCGTCGAGCGGCCAGTCCTTCGGCATCTCGCCGGGCACGACGCCCAGCAGGTAGGCCTCGAGACCGACGAGGTTGACCAGCTGGAGCTTCCCGCCCGACGTCGAGATGCGAAGCGCGCCGCGGTAGGTCTTGCCGCCGACGGTGAGGCGCCCGCCGGAGACGGCCCGCAGCGTGACCGGCGGCACGAGCGGCGTCGGGTCCGCCGCCGTCGTCGCCGGATCGTCGAGCACGAGCTTCGGCCCGAGCGTGAGCGTGCCGTCGACGCGGGCACGACGGCCGGCGGCGTCGACAACCGCGATCGCCCCAGGGGCGCCCACGGCGACCGCCGGGAGCGCGTCGCCGACGAGCACGCGGAGCTTGGCGGGGACGGGGACGGGCGAGGGGCCGAGCGTCGTTCCCGGGTAGTAGTAGGCGAGGATCGTCCGGTAGTCGCGGCCCTTCCTGGCCTGCCCGAACGCGCCCCACTGGCTCATGCCGACGCCGTGGCCCCACCCGCCGCCCGAGAGCACGAACGCGGTCGGCGAGGGCGCGGAAGCCGACGCCGGGCCGGCGCCCGCCGCGACGCTCGCGAGCGCGGCGACGACGGTGGCGGCGAGGCGGAGCATGCGTTCTCGTCCGGCCCGGGGGCGCTACGCCCGGAGCCGCTCCGCGTACTGCTCCTCGTAGTAGCGGCGGTACTCGCCGGACTTGATCGGCCCCCACCACGCGCGGTGCTCCCGGTACCAGGCGACGGTGCCGGGGAGCCCGCCCTCGCCGAACGAGTGCTCCGGCGTCCAGCCGAGCGTTCGGAGCTTCCCGTCGTCGAGCGCGTAGCGCCGATCGTGGCCCGCGCGATCCTCGACGTGGCGGACGAGCGACGGGTCGGCGCCGGTCAGCTCGAGGATCCGGTGCGTCACCTCGAGGTTGACGTGCTCCTCGCCGCCGACGTTGTAGATCTCGCCCGGGGCGCCCTCGCGCAGGACGAGGTCGACCGCGGCGCAGTGGTCCTCCGCGTGCAGCCATTCGCGCACCTGCTGGCCGTCGCCGTAGACCGGGAGCGGCTCGCCGTCGAGCGCGTTCGTGACGAACAGCGGCACGAGCTTCTCGGGGTACTGATTCGGGCCGAACGTGTTCGCGCCCCGCGTGATCGAGGCGTTCACGCCGTACGTCCGCACGTAGGCCAGCACCTGGAGATCGCCGCCTGCCTTCGCCGCGCTGTAGGGACTAGAGGGGCGGAGCGGATCCGTCTCGACCGAGCGGCCGCCGGCCTCGAGGTCGCCGTACACCTCGTCCGTCGAGACCTGGACGAACCGCGCGTCGTGCGCGCGCGCCCAGTCGAGTAGCGTCATCGTGCCGAGCACGTCCGTCGAGACGAACTCCTTCGGCCCGAGGATCGAGCGGTCGACGTGCGTCTCCGCCGCGAAGTTGACGATCGCGTCGCAGCCGCCGGCCGCGCGCGCCACCGCGTCCGGGTCGGCGATGTCGCCCACGACTAGCTCGACGCCGGACCCGTCCAAGTTGGCGGGGTTCCCCGCGTACGTCAGCTTGTCGAGGACGATCGCCTCGTCCCCGCCGGCAACGAGACGCTTCACGAAGTGCGACCCGATGAAGCCGGCGCCGCCGGTGACGAGCACGCGCATCCGGAGGAGGGTACCGGCGTGCGGCGTCGGAGGGGCGCGTCGCGGGGCGTGGCGGGGACCGAACCGAACCGCGAGCGGGGGCGAACAAGATCGATGGCAACCTACGTGTTCGTCGACGAATGGTTCGTCCCCGCCGACCCGCAGTGGGTCTACGACCTGCTCTCCTGCCCCCGCGAGTACCCGGCGTGGTGGGATGACGTGTTCCTCCGGGGAGAGGGCGATCCCGGCCCGGCGGCACCGGGAAAACGGGCCCGGCTGGTCACGCGCGGCCGGCTGCCGTACCGGCTCCGCTGGGAGCTCGTGGGCGGAGAGGGCATCTGGACGATCACGGGCGTCGAGGGCGGAACGCGCGTCGTGCTCGAGTGGACCGTCGAGGTGCGCAAACCCCTCGTCCGGCGGCTGACGCCGCTCCTGCGGCCGATCTTCGGCTGGAACCACCGCTGGGCGATGAAGCGCGGCGAGCGCCGGATCGTCACGATGGCCCGGGCCCGCGGCTGAGCCTGCTCAGGCGCGCGCGAGACGCGCGAGGCACTCCTGCAGGCCCTCGCGCCAGTGCGGGAGGGTCGGCGCGCCCTTCTCGCTCCGCAGCACGGAGTACGCCGGCCGCGCCGCGGCGGCGCCGAACTCCGCGCTCGTGATCCGCCGCACCCGGCAGTCGAGCCCCGCCTCGTCGAACACCGCCTCGGCGAGCTCAGCCCAGGTGCACTCCCCCTCCGCAGCGAGGTGCCAGACGCCGAACGCCGCGCCTGCGTCGAGGAGCGTGCGGGTCGCCCCGGCGAGATGGCCGGCGTACGTCGGGCAGCCGAGCTGGTCGTCGACGACGGCGACCTCGTCCCGCTCCGAGCCGAGGCGCAGCATCGTGCGGACGAAGTTGTGCCCGGTCTCCGAGAAGAGCCAGGACGAGCGGACGATCCACGCCTCCGAGCCGGCCGCCGCCTCGCCGTGGAGCTTCGTGCGGCCGTAGGCCGAGACGGGCGACGGCGAGTCGGACTCGACGTAGGGCGTGCGCTTCGTCCCGTCGAAGACGTAGTCGGACGAGTACGCGACGAGCGGCGCCCCGAGCGCGGCAGCGTGCGCGGTCCCACCGACGTTCGCCGCGGCGGCGCCCTGCGGGTCGTCCTCGGCGCCGTCGACGTTCGTCCAGGCAGCCGCGTGGAGCACGAGCTCCGGCGTCCAGGGGAGCGGCGGCGCCTCCTCGCGGACGTCCCACGCCGCTCGGTCGAGCGCGAGGACCTCGTCCCCGGCGAACGAGCGCGCGAGCGCCTGCCCGAGCTGCCCGCCTGCCCCGGTGATCAGGACACGGCGTCGCGTGCGGAAAGAATCGGTGTCGTCGTGCTCCACAGGTGGGCGACGCGCGGGTCGTTCCACGCGATCCCCTGCTCGTCGGGATCGGCGGGGTCGTACTCCTCGGTCACGTGGTAGCAGAACAGGATGTCCGTCAGCGCCTCGAAGCCGTGGGCGTGGCGGCCGGGGACGTAGATCGCGACCGGGTTCTCGTCGCCGATGTCCTCGACGAACGCCTCGCCGCTCTCGCGGTCGAAGACCACGACGCGCGCGCTGCCCGAGAGACAGGCGAAGAGATCGTCCTGGCCGCGCTCGTGGTAGTGGAGGCCGCGGATCACCCCGGCCCGCGAGAAGCTGAGGTTCGTCTGCGCCATCGGCCGCGGGAGCGCGCTGTCGCGGCGGAGCTCGCAGAACCAGCCGCGCTCGTCCTCGAACCGGCGCAGCGGGATGCGGAGGACCCCGTCGACGCTCACCTGTTCGCCCCGGTCTCGTCGACGAGGCGGCCGATCTCGGCGAGATGCCTCCAGTGCTTGCCGGCGTCTTCCCACCAGCCCTCGACCTCGACCACGTCCAGCCGGCCCTCCAAGGCGTAGTGACGGTTCACGTCCGTTATCTCGAGCTCGCCCCGGCTCGACGGCTCGAGCGCGTCGATCACGTCGAAGACGTCCGGCGGGAAGCAGTAGAGGCCGACGACCGCGTGCGCCGACGGCGGCTCCGGGTAGCGCAGGTCGACGACGCCGGCCTTCTCGACGATGTCGGTCACGCGGCCCTCGCCGTCGTACACGACCACGCCGAAGTTCTCCGGGTCGGGCACCTTCTTGACGAAGATCTGCGCGCGGCCCGTGCGCTCGGACCACGCGGTGATCGCGCGTGCCTGCGAGCGCTCGAAGACGTTGTCGCCCAGCACGACGACGAGGCTGTCGCCCTGGGCGAAGTCGCGGGCCATGCCGACGACCTGAGCGATGCCCCCAGGCTGTGTCTGCACCTTGTACGTCAGGTCGAGCGAGATGAGCGGGTCGTCCGTCCCCCGTGCGTCGAGGCGACCGTCGCCGAGCAGGTCGATCATCTGCCCGGCGTGGCCCTTCCCGGTCACGACGAGGACGCTCTCGACCCCCGCCCGCTCGAGCAGCTGGAGCGGGTAGTAGATCATCGGCCAGCTGCCGACGGGCAGCAGGTGCTTGTTGGCGACGCGGGTCAGCTCGCCGAGGCGCGTCGCCTCGCCGCCTGCGCAGACGAGTCCCTTCATGACGGGCGATCGTACTCGGGTCAGGTCCGCGGCGTCAGCGCGCGAGCCGGCGGGCGCGCGCCTCGGCTTTGCGGCGGCGGACGCGGGGCACCGACCGCACCGCCGCGACCCAGACGTAGCCGAGCGCCCCGAGTGCGAGGACGAGGCCGAGCGCGATCCGTTTCACCGTCGCCACGGTTGAAGCCTAGAAGAGTTGCGAGCCGGGTAATACTTCACGAAACCTCCCGAGACGAAAGGAAGGCCGCGCGATGGCGAAGAAGCAAGCGGCGAAGATGGCGGACACGTTCGAGACGATCAAGCCCTACCTCGAGCGGGCGCTCCGCGACGAGGAGTTCCGGCAGGACCTGAAGGACGCGCTCTCGGCGGCGCGCGAGCTGTACGGGCCGCTCACGAAGAGCAACGGCGTCGCGGCGGGCGCAAAGACGCTCGCGACCGACAAGAAGGCCCAGGAGCACCTGCGCAAGGCGCTGGACGACCTCTCGAGCGCCGCGAACACCCTGCAGGGCACGAAGAAGAAGAGCCACAAGGGCCGGAAGATGCTGATCCTCGCGGGGATCGTCGCCGGCGCGCTCTACAACCCGTGGACGGGCCCCCAGACCCGCGAGAAGCTGCTCGACATGATCGCGGGCAGCGACGATCTCGAGCCGCTCGAGACGTACGCGGCGCCGGACGTCGCGGCGCCGGTGAACGGCGAGCCGACCGACGCGGACGAGCCCGCCGCGGCGGCGTCGGGCCGAAGCAAGGCTGCGAAGAGCTAGTGCCCGTCCGGTGATGCGGCCACGTCCCGGGCCGGCGAGCAGCAAACCAGGCTAGGACGCGGGGAGCCCCGATACCAGCGGGTATCGGGGCGACCAGCACGGCGCCTGGCGCCGCTGATCGCGCGCCCGGGACCTGGAGGGCATTGCTGGACGGCACTCCTAGGGCGTCTTGTTGGGGCGGGCCTCGCGCTCTGCGAGCGCCCGCTTCAACGCGCCGGGCACGAGGCCGCTCCGCGTGGAGATGTCGCTCGCCTGCAGTAGCACCGCGCCTGCCCGTGCGAGGGCGACCGGAACGCCGGCCGCGCCCGGCAGGTAGCGGCGGCCCGAGGCGAACGAGACGTCGTCGGCGCGGCGCCAGGCGACGAGGAACGGGTACGGCGCGACCGCGCCGTCGTAGCCGAAGCGGATCAGGTCGACCGGGTGGATCTCGAAGTGGAGGTGCGAGACGCCGCCGTCGGCGTCCCCCGAGCTCCCGACGAACCCGAGCACGTCGCCTGCCTTGACGGTCCGTCCCGCGGCGGCGAGCGGCGAGTACGCGCTGAGGTGCGCGTAGTAGAACTCGTTCCCCGCGGTGTCGCGCAGCCAGAGGCGCCAGCCGCCGATGTCGTTCCAGCCGACCGAGAAGAGCGTCCCGTCCGCGACGGCGAGGACGGGCGTGCCGGCGGGCGCGACGAGGTCCTCGCCGTGGTGCCACTTGCCCGCGACGTCCGCGCGGAACGCGCCGAACGTGTCGCCGAACGCGGCCGGGCCGAACAGCGGGAAGACGTAGCCGCCCTGGCTGAGCCGTGCAGTGACCTCCGGCGCGGGACGGACGAGCTCGGGCGGCGCCCCAGGGATCGAATGCCCCGGCTCCTTGGGCGCGTTCGGCGCGGGACGGACGGGTTTGGTCGGCGCGGTCGGTCGGCCCGGGAACCCGGTTCCGAGCCCCCCGCGCGTGGGCGGGCCACGCGGCGTCGTGGTCGCGGGCGTCGCCGGCGCCGGTACCGCGGCCGCGGCCGCCGTCGCGAGACCCACCACGAGCTCGGAGCCCGCGGGCAGACCCGCGTGCTCCGCGATGAGCTTCACCTTCAGGCCCGTCACCGCGCTCGCCGCGGAGCGCGGCTTGGCCGAGGTCGTGGAGCTCGTCTGCCCGAGGACCTCGAGCGTGCCCCAGTCGGCGAGCGGCACCTGGAGGTTCGCGCTCGCGGCGACGGGCTGGCCGAGCACGACGAGCCCGATGACCTGTGACGGGCCGGTGTCGCCCGTCGCTCCGGCGGCACCCGCTGCCGCGCCCGCACGGATCGAGATCGACTCGGCCGAGATCTCGCCGCCGAGGAGCGAGACGGCGAGGGCCCTGACGGCGCCTTCGGCCGACGAGGACGTGCCCGCCTGGGCGGTCACGCTCGACGTCGACGCGCCGATCCGCATGGCCGAGCCGTCCTCGGGATACGAGAACGGCCCACCCGCGCTGGCGGTCGGCGGCGCGTCCAGCTGGGCGGTCGCGCTGGGCGGCTGGCCCGGGAGCGTCACCGAGGCGACGAGCGCGGTCGCGCCCGTCGAGGTCGCAGCGGGGTCGGCGGGCGCGGCGCCCGCGACACCGGCGACAGCGGCGCCGAGCGCGAGGGCGAGCACGAGCAGTGCGCGGGCGCTCCTCACGACACGTCAGGGTAGCGCCGGTCCTGGCGGGCCACGCCGAGCGCGAGGCGGGCGGCAACGACGAGCAGGAGCACACCGAACGCGCGCCGGATCACGTCCTCGTCGAGCCTCGTCGCGATCTGGACGCCGAGCTCCGCCCCGACGATCGAGACGGCCCCGACGACGAGCGCCGCACGGACGCGAAGGTTGCCGTACGCACGCTGGCGCAGCGCGCCCGTTGCGGCCGTGGGGACGATCGCCAGCAGCGACGTCGCTGCCGCCTCCACCTGGCCCAACCCGAGCAGCAGGAGGGTCGGGACGAAGAGGATCCCCCCGCCCACGCCGAACACGCCCGAGAGGACGCCGGCTGCGAGCCCGAGGCACACGGCGGCGGGAATCGCCCAGCCGCTCACAGGACGATCAGGCGGAGGCCGATAACGGCGAGCAGCGCGGAGAACGCGAGGGTCAACGTGCGCCCCGTGAGCCGCTGCTGCAGGTGCGTTCCGATCAGCGCGCCCGCCACGGCCGGGACGCCGACGAGCAGGGCGTAGCCGAGCCGGACCTCGCCGCGGAAGGCATAGAGGAGCGCCCCCGCGGTGGCGGTCACGAGAATCGCCCCGAGCGACGTCGCGGCCGCGGCGTGGGTCGGCATCCCGACGAGGGAGATGAGGAGCGGGACGAGCACGATGCCGCCCCCGACCCCGAAGACCGTGGAGAAGATCCCGGCGACGAGCCCGATGAGCGCCAGGCGTGCGATCAGCACCCAGGCTGCTTCGCGGCGCACCGGCCGTATCCTAGATCGCCATGCCCGACGACCTGCTCGCACGGCTCGCGGCCGAGCCTCGACGGGCCGCGATCCTCCTCGACGTGGACGGCACCCTCGCCCCGATCGTCGCGCGCCCGGAGGACGCGCGCGTGCCGGACGAAATCCGCCGGGAGCTCGCGCGCCTCGCCTCGCGGTATGCGCTCGTCGCCTGCGTGAGCGGCCGGCCGGGGACGGAGGTCGAGCGGCTCGTCGAGGTCCCCGGGGTCGCCGTGGTCGGGGAGCACGGCCTCGAGCTCTCGCCCGAGGCGGAGCTCTGGGCCGACCGGGTCGCGTCGTTCGCGTCGGGCGTCGACTGGCCGGCCGAGCGCAAGCCGTTGAGCGTCTCGTTCCACTTCCGTCGTGCGGACGACGAGGCAGCTGCCCGCGCGTACCTCACCCGCGTCGAGGACGCCGCCCGCGCAGAGGGCCTCGTCCCACGCTGGGGACGGATGGTGCTCGAGGTGCGGCCCCCCGTGCGCGCGGACAAGGGCACCGCCGTCGCCGAGCTCGTCCGTCGCGCGGCGGTCACCCGCGCGCTCTACGCCGGCGACGACACGACCGACCTCGACGCGTTCGCGGGGCTCGACGGGCTCGAGCTCGGGGTCCGTGTCGCGGTCGAGTCCCCCGAGGCGCCGCAGGCACTCCTCGCCGCCGCGGACCTGGTCGTCGAGGGAACCGACGGCGTACTCGCGGTGCTCCGCGCGCTCTAGCCGCGGCGGCGGCGCGGGGCGACCTCGCGCCAGGAGCGCGTGTTCAGCACCTGCTCCTTCGTCAGCCATGCGCGGCGCGCCTGCGCGACCCCGAGCTCGCGATAGCGGAGCGCCCCGGCCGAATGGGCGTCGGTGGTGATCGGGATCCGCACCCCGGCTTCCCCGGCGAGGCGGGCGTGGACGTCGCGCATGTCGAGCCGGTCCGGCTGGCTGTTGATCTCGAGCGCCGTACCGGTCTCGACCGCGCGGGCGACGACCTTCTCGACGTCGACCTCGGCGCCCGGGCGCTTGTTCAGCTTGCGCCCGGTGAGGTGCCCGATGCTGTCGACGTGCGGGTTGTCGAGGGCCGCGAGGATGCGCTCGGTCGGGCTGCGGTCGAAGGCCGAGTGGAGCGAGGCGACGACCCAGTCCAGCTCGGCGAGCACCTCGTCCGCGACGTCGATCGACCCGTCCGAGCGGATGTTGGCCTCGATCCCCTTGAACACGCGGAACGGCGCCACCCGCTCGTTCACCTCGTCGATCTCGCGCCACTGCGCCTCCAGCCGGCCGTCGCGGAGGTAGTGCGAGTGATCGGTCATCGCGAGGTACTTGTCGCCCGCCGCCTTCGCCGCGCGCGCCATCTCCTCGATCGTCGAGCGGCCGTCCGACGACCACGTCGAGTGGCAGTGCAGCTCGCCCCGGACGTCCGCGACCTCCACCAGCGTCGGGAGCGCGCCGTCCCGCGCGGCCGCGAGCTCGCCCCCGTTCTCGCGCAGCTCGGGCGGGATCCACGCGTAGCCGAGGAAGTCGTACAGCTCCTCCTCGGTGCGGAAGCGATGCACCTCCGCGGTCTCGACGACGGTGACGCCGTACTCCGAGATCGACAGGCCGCGCCGCTGCGCGTCCTCGCGGAGCGCGACGTTGTGGTCCTTCGAGCCGGTGAAGTGCTGGAGCAGGCTGCCGTAGTCCTCCGGCGGGACGACGCGAAGGTCGAGCCGCAGCCCCTGCTTCGTGACGACGGTCGCCTTCGTGTCGCCGCGGGCCGCGACCTCGAGCACCCACGGAAGGCCGACGAAGTGCCCGATCAGGGCGGCCGGGTCGGTCGCGGTCGCGATCACGTCGAGGTCGCGGAAGGTCTCGCGGCCGCGCCGCACGCTCCCCGCCCCCGAGACCTCCACCGCGGCCGGATGCTCGCGCAGCGCCTCGACCACCTCGCGGACGACCGGCAGCCCCACGCCGAGCAGTCCCCGCCTCTCCGGCTCGGCGCCGAGGCCCTTGTCGAGCGCCGCGAGGATCTTCTCCTCGCTCTTCGCCCCGAGGCCCTGGAGCGTGCGCACCCGCTGCTGCTCGGCCGCCTCGCGCAGCTCCTCGAGGGTCGTCACGTCGAGCTCGCGCCAGATCCGCGCCGCGGTCTTCGGCCCGAGGCCCGGCAGCCGCAGGAACTGCGTGACCTCGCCCGGCACCTCCGCGCGCCGCTTCTCGAGCGCGGCCATCTGCCCCGTCTCGGTCAGCTCGACGATCTTCGCCTCGATCGTCGCCCCGATCCCCGGCAGCTCCTTCGCGCGGCCGGCGACCGCGAGCTCCGCGATCGACGATGCGGTCTCGCGCACCCGGGTCGCGGCCCGGCGGTACGCGATCACGCGGAACCCCTGCTCCCCGAGCACCTCGGAGACGTCCGCGAGCTCCTCGAGCGCGTCGGCGACGTCGCTGTTGCGCGGCAGCGGCGGCATCGACCGATCATAGGTTTGTTCGCCAAGCGGGGGCTTCGCCGCCGCCTACAGCTCGTTGTCACACCCCACGCCTCGTCGCCTCCAACGGGCAGACTCCGGGCGTGTCCGTGAGGGCTGTCGTCTGCGTGCCGACCTACGACGAGCGCGAGAACGTCGAGCCGCTCGTGCGCGCCCTCGGGGACGTGCTCGACGTCGAGCGGGACCGCGTGCTCGTGATCGACGACGGCTCCCCCGACGGGACGGGCGAGATCGCCGACCGCCTCGCCCGGGAGCTTCCCTGGCTCGACGTGCTCCACCGGCCGCGCAAGGAGGGGATCGGCCGCGCGTACCTCGCCGGCTTCGACCGCGCGCTCGAGACCGACGCCGCGCTCGTGCTCGAGATGGACTGCGACTTCTCCCACGACCCCGCCGACGTGCGGCGCCTGATCGCCGCGTGCGAGGACGGCGCCGACCTCGCACTCGGCTCGCGCTGGATCGACGGGGGCGGCACGGAGAACTGGGGGCTCGTGCGGCGCCTGATCTCGCGGGGCGGCTCGCTCTACGCGCGCGTCGTCCTCGGCGTCGGCGTTCGCGACCTGACCGGGGGGTTCAAGTGCTTCCGCCGGGGGGTGCTCGAGACGATCGACCGCGACTCGATCGCCGCCCGCGGTTACGGCTTCCAGATCGAGGGGACGTACCGGGCGCTCCGCGCGGGGTTCCGCGTCGTCGAGGTGCCGATCGTGTTCGTCGACCGCCGCGTCGGCGAGTCGAAGATGAGCGGCGCGATCGTGCTCGAGGCGATGCGGCAGGTGCCCGTCCTGCGCTGGAAGGCGCTCCGGGGGCGCCTGTGATCGACACGACCGACGCGACGTTCGCGCGCGACGTGCTCGAGGCGGACGTGCCCGTCGTCGTCGAGTTCACGGCGCCGTGGTGCCGCCCGTGCAAGGCGATCGAGCCCTGGCTCGAGGACCTCGAGCGACGCCACGAGGGCCGCCTCCGCGTCGCGCGGCTCGACATCGACGCGAACCTCGGCGTGCCCGGCCGCTACGGCGTCCTCTCGCTCCCGACCGTGCTGGTCTTCTCGCGCGGCGAGCCGGGGGAGGCGATCCACGGGCCGCAGCCGCGGCGGCGCTACGAGGAGGCGGCCGAGCGCGTCCTGGCCGGCGACGCGTCCTGACCGCGACGTCCGTCTGGGACCCGCTCCTCGACGCGCCCGAGGTCGCCTACCGCGGGACGGTCGAGGCCCGGGCCGGTCGCACGGAACCTCTCCCGGAGGGGCTGCACGAGGACGTCGTCGCGGCGCTTGCCGCCGCGGGCGTCGACGGGCTCTACGTCCACCAGGCGGAGACGTGGGAGGCCGTCGCGCGCGGTGAGAGCGTCGTCGTCACGACCGGGACGGCCTCCGGGAAGTCGCTCGCGTTCTCGCTCCCGGTCCTCGACGCGATCGCCCGCGAGCGGACGGCACGGGCCCTCTTCCTCTACCCGACGAAGGCGCTCGCGCAGGACCAGGCGCGGTGGCTCGCGCGGCTCGGCCTCCGAGGGTTGCGGCCCGCGATCTACGACGGCGACACGCCGATCCAGCAGCGTGCGCACGTCCGTCGGTCCGCCAACGCGATCCTGACGAACCCCGACATGCTCCACGTCGGCGTGCTTCCCCACCACGACCGCTGGGGCGACGTCCTCCACAACCTGCGGGCCGTCGTCGTCGACGAAGCCCACGTGTACCGCGGCGTGTTCGGGTCGCACGTCGCGAACGTGCTCCGCCGGCTCCGCCGGCTCGCGCGCGCCTACGGCGCCGACCCGGTCTTCGTGCTCGCGACGGCGACGATCGCCAACGCGGGCCCGCTCGCGTCCGCGCTGACGGGCCTCGACGTCCGGGTCGTCTCCACCGACACCTCGCCACGCGCCGAGCGGGAGGTCGTGCTCTGGAACCCCGAGCTGCTCGATCCCGAGCTGGGCACGCGCGCCAGCCCGCTCGGTGACGCGAGCAAGCTCCTCGCCGGCCTCGTCGGCCGGGGCCTACGGGTGATCTGCTTCACGAAGAGCCGGAAGGCGGCGGAGCTCGTGCACCGCTTCGCGAGCGACCGGCTCGACACGGAGCACGCCGCGCGGCTCGCGCCATACCGGGCCGGCTACACGCCGGAGCAGCGCCGCGAGATAGAGCGGCGCCTGGTCGAGGGCGAGCTGCTCGGTGTCACCGCGACCGACGCGCTGGAGCTCGGAATCGACATCGGGTCGCTCGACTGCGCGATCTCGGTCGGCTTCCCCGGCACGGTCGCCTCCCTCAGGCAGCAGTGGGGCCGGGCCGGGCGCCGGGAGCGCGGGCTCGCCGTGCTCGTCGCGAGCGAGGACGCGCTCGACCAGTTCTTCGTCGACGACCCGCCGGCGCTGCTCGAGCGGACCGCCGAGGCGGCCCTCATCGACCACTCGACGCCGCGGATTCTCGACGGTCACGTCCTCGCGGCCGCGTACGAGGGACCCCTGACGCCCGCCGACGCCGAGATCCTCGGCCCCGAGGCGCTCGAGCGGGCGGCGCTCCTGCCCGAGCTCGAGTACACGCCGGCGGGCTTCGTCTGGCGCGGCCGCGACACCCCCGCGGCCCGGATCTCGCTGCGGTCCGGCGACCCGACGGCCTTCGTCATCGTCGACGAGGAGACGGGCGCGGTGCTCGGGTCGGCCGAGCGGGAGAGGGCGTTCTCGACGGTGCACGCCGGAGCCGTCTACCTCCACCTCGGCGACCAGTACGGGGTCACGGCGCTCGACCTCGAGGCCCGCACGGCGCTCGTCCGGCCGGTCACCGTCGACTGGTACACGCAGGCGCGCAGGGAGACTCGCACGGAGATCGCCGAGGCCCTCCGCTCGCGGCGCGTCGCCGGTGTGGAGCTCTTCCACGGGCGGATCGCGGTGACCGAGCAGGTGATCGGCTTCCAGCGCAAGGCGATCGCCGACGGGAGCGTGATCGACACGACGCCGCTCGACCTGCCGGAGACGTTCTTCGAGACGGAGGGCGTGTGGTTCTGCCCCGGGGAGTGGCTGCTCGAGGGGATCGACACGATGCCGACCCTCGTCTCGGCGCTCCACGCGACGGAGCACGCGCTGATCTCGCTCCTGCCGCTCTTCGCGATGTGCGACCGCTGGGACATCGGCGGCCTCTCGACGAACGTCCACGAGCAGACCGGGCTCCCGACGATCTTCGTCTACGAAGGCCACGCCAGGGGCGTGGGGATCACCGAGCGCGGCTTCGACTGCTTCGCCGAGTGGGCCGGCGACACGGCGCGTCTGCTCGAGCGGTGCCCGTGCCGGGGGGGCTGCCCGTCGTGCGTCCAGAGCCCGAAGTGCGGGAACCTCAACGAGCTGCTCGACAAGGGCGCTGCGCTGACGCTGCTCGGTCGGATGACGGGCTAGCGCGGGTCGTGCACACACGCGGGCGGGGCTGCGCGCACGGACGTCAATCCACCGTGCGCTGAAAGAGCAGATGATCGCGCCACGCTCCGGCGATCTCGAGGTAGCGACGAGCGAGCCCGATCCGGTCGAAGCGGTTTTTCTCGAGGACTCGCTGCGAGCGTCGGTTGTCGACGAGCGTCGCCGCCTCGAGTCGGTGCAGTCCGAGCTCGCCGAACGCGATGTCGACGACCTCGGCGACCGCCCGCGTCGCGAGGCCGTGTCCCCTGACCCGTTCCGCCACCCAGTACCCGAGATTCGCGCTCTGGAAGGGGCCGTAGACGATGTTCGAGATCGTCACCGTGCCGACCATGCGATCGCCGGCGAGGATTGCGAACACGTGCGCAGTCTCCTGCGCAATTCGCTCTTGCTGCCCGTCGGCCGTGAAGAAACGTTCGTCGCGAACGGGCTCGAACGGTGCCAGGAACTCACGGTTGTCCACGAGGAGGGCCGCGAGCTGTCCCGCGTCGGTCGACCTCAGGCGGCGAACGATCATCGCGTGGCGGCGCTACGGGGACACGATCGCGGCGAGCGCGAGCTCGACGGCATCGGCAGGTGTCGCCGCCCGCGGCACGCCCTCGACGGCGGGACCGCCCTCGAGCACGACGACCGGGCGCCCGAGGCGCATCGCGAACCCGATCTCCGCAAGGGTCCCCCAGCTGCCGCCGACCGCGATCACCGCGTCCCCCGAAGCGGCGACCGCGAGGTTCCGCGCGTGGCCGATCCCGGTGACGACGACGTGGTCGGCCCACTCGGTCGCGGCCGCGTGCGACTCGCCGGGGAGGATCGCAAGCGTCGTCCCGCCCGCCTCTCGCGCGCCGCGCAGCGCCCAGGCCATCACCTCGCCGAGCCCGCCGGTCACGACGACGCACCCGCGCTCGGCGAGCAGCCGGCCGACCTCGACCGCCGCCGCTTCGTGTGGGCCGCTGCCGATCACCGCGACCTGGAGGCGCCGCTCCGTCATGCGGGAAGAAAAGCGCCGGGACCGGACGGGTCGGCCCCGGCGCAGCCTTCTACGCGTTCGCGTAGGGCTGTGCGCCGCCCCGCCCGTGAGCCGCTGTCCGGGCGGGCGGCGGCGACTTGGCCGGATCGTCCGCGGCAGGGTCTCCCCCGAGGTCCCGTCTGCCTGTCACAGAGAGCCGCCCGTGCGTGGTGCCCCTCCTCGTGAGTCGTGGGAGTAGTACGGCGAAGGCGGTCGAGCGGTTTGGCCGCCGTCAGCGCAGGGCGCGGAGCGCCGCGCCGAGGGACTGACCTCCCTCGAGCACGCGCGCGAAGAGATCGCCCTCGCGTGCGACGCGCTCGAGCACGACGTCCATCGTGAACGCCGCGGCGTCGAGCCCCTCCTTCACCTCGTCCCAGCGCAGGGGCGTCGACACCGGGGCACCTGCCCGCGGCCGCACCGAGTAGACCGAGGCGGTCGTCTTGCCCGGCCCGTTCTGGTTCGCGTCGACGAGAACGCCCTTTCGCTTTGCCTTCGTCCACTCGGTGGTGACGAGCCCCGGATGGGCGCGGGCGAGAGCTCCCGCGACGATGCCCGCGAACTCGCGCACTTCGGCGAAGTCGTGGCGACGGGTGATCGGCACGAGCACGTGGATGCCGCGCGAGCCACTCGTCTTCGGCACCGACTCGAGCTCGAGCACGTCGAGCGCCTGGCGCACGAGCCCCGCGACCTCGACGACCTCCTGGAAGCCCGAGCCCTCCGACGGGTCGAGGTCGAACATGACCCAGTCGGGCCGGTCCGGCTTGTCGGCGCGCGAGGCCCAGGCGTGCATGTCGATGCAGCCCATGTTCACGGCCCAGAGCAGCGCGAGCTCGTCGTCGATCAGCGCGTAGTCGATGACGCGCTTCTCGCCCTCCCTCGTCGAAGCGGGGAACGGCGCGCGGTCGATCCACTCGGGCATGTGCGACGGCGCCTGCTTCTGGAAGAAGCTCTTGCCCTGCCAGCCGTCGGGGTAGCGCTTCATCGTGAACGGCCTCCTGCGCAGGTGGGGAACGAGCACCTCGGCGACGTCGCGGTAGTACGCGAGCAGCTCGCCCTTCGTGATCCCCTCCTCGGGCCAGAAGGGCTTGTCGAGGTTCGAGAGGCGCAGCGTGCGCCGGCCACGACGGATCTCCGGCTCGATCGGCGGGCGCTCCACGGGGACATCGTCGCGGACGCCGAGGAACACGGGCGCGCGCAGCCGGCCCTCGCGCGTCTTCTCCGCGAACGTGACCTCCGCGGCGAGCGCGGGCTCGACCCAGGTCACGTCGCGGGCGCGAACGCGCGGCATGCGCGGGGTCTCGACGAGCGGCGACGTCGCGCGCTCGAGCGGCTCGAGCAGCGCGCGCAACCGCTCCACGTCGTCGTCGCGGAGGCCCGACCCGACGTTGCCGGCCCAGTGGAGGCCGTCCGCCTCGAGGCGGCCGAGGACGAGCGCGCCGAGCTTCGCGCGGCGGCCCTCGCCGCGCGTGTAGCCGACGATCGGGAAGTCCTCCTCCGCGCGGAGCTTCAGCTTCTGCCACTCCGGCGTCCGCCGGCCGGGGCGATACGGCCCGTCGGCACGCTTGGCGACGACCCCCTCGAGGCCCTGCGCCCGCGCGGCGGCGAGCAGCGCGTCGCCGTCCTCGAAGGCAGGCGACAGGCGGACGCCGTGCACGTCGGGGTCGAGCAGCTCCTCGAGGAGCACGCGCCGCTCCCGGAGCGGCCGCTCGAGAACCGGCTCCCCGTCAACCTCAAGGAGGTCGAAGGCCATCAGGACGAGCGGGCCCGAGCCGCGCTGGAGCGCCTCGAAGCGTGTGCTGCCGTCTTCGTCGAGCGCGCACACCTCGCCGTCGAGGACGGCCGACGGCGTGCGGACCGCCTTCCCGACGTTGCGCGCGACCTCACGGAACCGCTCGGTCAGGTCCTTGCCGTTCCGGCTCGTCAGCCGCGCCTCGCCGCCGTCCACCGTGACGATCGCGCGGTACCCGTCCCACTTCGGCTCGAAGAGCCATTCGGCACCGTGCGGGAGCCGCTCGGTGAGCGTCGCGAGCTGCGGCCGGAAGGCGTCGTCGGATGCCTTCGGCGCGTCCTTGCGCAGGAGCAGCCAGTTCTGCTCCTTCCCGTCGAGATGGGCGGGGACGAGCGTCCACACGCCCTGTGCGCGCGTCCCGTCGAGACGGAACGTGAGGCCGCCGTCACGTTTCTCCTCGAGCAGCTCGTACGTCCCGTGATCCCAGATCTCGACGCTGCCCGCGCCGTACTGGCCTTTCGGGATCTCACCCGCGAACGTCGCGTAGTCGAGCGGGTGATCCTCGACGTGGACCGCGAGATGGCGTTCGCCGGCGCGCACCGGCAGCCCCTTCGGCACCGCCCAGCTGGCGAGCGCGCCGTCCCGCTCGAGCCGCAGGTCGTAGTGGAGCCGCCGGGCGTCGTGGCGCTGGATGACGAAGATCGGCGCCTTCTTGCCCCGCCCGCCGCCGCCGAAGGGCTCGGGGGTTCGTGACGGATCGCGCTTGCGCCGGTACTCGCCGAGCTTCGCCATGGCCCCATGATCCCCGTTTCGCGCCAGCGGCCGCGCGGTCGTGTGCTCACCGCTCCTTAACACGATCTGCGCCACCGAGACCAAACTCCTGCAAAATGCGGATCCGGGAGCCGGGGATAAGCCTGTGGAAAGTGTGGAGAGCCGCTCCGAGGCTCAGACGTGCGCGAGCACGCCCATCGAGCGGAACTTCGCGCGGCGGCTCCGTCTGAGCTCGTCGGCCGGCACGTCGGCGATCTCGTCGAGGTGCGCGACGAGCGCTTCGCGCAGGAGGGCGGCGGCGGCGTCGTGGTCGAGCTGCGCACCGCCTTCCGGCTCGGGCACGATCCCGTCGATCACGCGCAGCTCGAGGCAGTGCGCGGCGTCGGGCTTGAACGCGGAGGCGGCCTTCGGCGCCTGGGAGGCGTCGCGCCAGAGGATCGAGGCGCACCCCTCGGGCGAGATCACGGAGTAGATCGCGTTCTCCTGCATCAGCACGCGGTCGGCGACCGCGATCGCGATCGCGCCGCCGGAGCCGCCTTCGCCGATCACGACCGCGACGGTGGGGATCCCGAGCCGCAGCATCAGCGCCTGCGAGCGCGCGATCGCGCCGCCCTGCCCGTGCTGCTCGGCGAGGATCCCCGGGTACGCGCCGGGGGTGTCGACGAGCGTGACGAGCGGGAAGCCGTGCCGGTCGGCGAGCTGCATGGTCCGCGTCGCCTTGCGGTAGCCCTCCGGGTAGGCCATCCCGAAGTTCCGGGCGACGTTCTCCTTCAGGTCGCGGCCCTTCTGGTGGCCGACGAGCGCGATCGTGCGCCCTTCGAGCGAGCCGAGCCCGGCGACGATCGCGCCGTCGTCCATCCGACCCCGGTCGCCGTGGAGCTCGAACCAGTCGTCGAGGATCCGCTCGACGTAGTCGAGGGTGTACGGCCGGTTCTTGTCCCGCGCGAGCTCGACCGAGCGCCAGATCTCCTCGTCCGTCGTGTCCTCGCGGAGGCGCGCGATCTGACGTTCGAGCCGCTCGAGCTCAGCCGAGAGCTTCGTCCCCCGCAGCAGCTTCACCCCCGACAGCCGCGCGAGCCGGTCCCGGAGCCCGAGCTCGGCTTCCTGGCTCACGACTGCGCCCCGAAGAGGCGCAGGAGCCGCGCCAGCGTCGGTCTGAGCTCCGCCCGCGGGACCACCGCGTCGACGTGGCCGAAGCGGAGGTTCGACTCGGCGAGCCCGAAGTCGTCCGGCAGCTTCTCGCGCGTCGTCTGCGCGACCACGCGCGGCCCCGCGAACGACACCAGCGCGCCCGGCTCGGCGAGGATCACGTCCCCGAGGCTTGCGAAGCTCGCGGTCACGCCGCCCGTCGTCGGATGCGCGAGGACGGAGAGAAGCGCACCACCGGACTCGTGGAGCTCCTCGACGGCGGCCACGGTCTTCGGCAGCTGCATGAGCGCGAGGATCCCCTCCTGCATGCGTGCGCCCCCGGAGGCGGAGATCGAGACGACGGCCCCGTGATCCTCCGCCGCACGCTCGCACGCGCGCGCGAACCGCTCGCCGACGACGCTCCCCATCGAGCCTCCGAGGAACGAGAAGTCCATTGCCGCGAGGCGGCACGGATGGCCGTCGATCGCCGCGCGCCCGGTGAGGATCGCGTCGCCCAGCCCCGTCCCGAGCTCGGCCTCCGCGAGCCGCTCGGTGTAGGGCTTCAGGTCGAAGAAGTCGAGCGGGTCGGCCGAGCGGAGGTCGCCGTCCTCCTCCTCGAACGTCCCCGCGTCCGCGAGCTGCCCGACCCGGTCCCGGGCGCGGACGGGGAAGTGGTGCCCGCACTGCGGGCAGACACGGAGATGCTCGGCGAGCTCGTCGTCGCGGTAGTGCGAGCCGCAGCTCGGGCACGTGTTCGGGTGCCCGGCGCCGTCGCGGCGGTCGGGGTCTGCGTGCTTGTGCTCGATCGAGACGTCGATCTGGCCGGACGACACCCCGGCATCTTAGAACCTGTCGGCTCAGAGGCCCGCCGCGGCGACGAACGGGGCGACGTCCTCGGGCCGGATACCCGCACCGAGGCCCGTCAGGCCGAGCCCCGCGATCCGCGTCCGGCCGGCGACGTCCCGCAGCAGCGACGCGACCTCCGCGACGGACGGACCGCCCGGCTCGGGCATGAAGGAGGGAACCGCGCCCGGCTCGAGCACGTCGACGTCGAGCGCGACGTACGCCGCGTCGGTGCCGTCGAGCGCGCGCGCCACGTCGTCGTCGATCCCCTGGGCGGCGAGGTACTCCACCTCGGGCGGGTCGAGGTTCCGCGCGCCGACGAGCGCGACGTCGGCCGGGCGGACGCTGCCCTCGTCGATCGCCATCCGGAGCGGCATCCCCCAGGCGTTCCCGCTCGGCGACGTCTCGGGCGTGTTCAGGTCGCCGTGCGCGTCGAGCCACACGACCGCGAGCCTCTCGTGGCGCGCGGCCAGCCCGCGGATCGCGCCGACGTGTGCGCAGCAGCACCCACCGACCACGAGCGGGCGCACGGGAAGCCCGGTCGCGAGCGCGGCCGACTGCTCCTCCAGCGTCTCACGGTCGACGACGAGCGCCTCGGGGTACGGCAGCGCGAGCGCGGCGCCCTCGGCCATCGCCTCCCCGCCCGCGCCCCAGGCGCGCGGCACCCGGACGAGCCCCGCGGCGTACGTCGCGCCGCAGCTGTGACACTCGTAGCCGTCGTCGAACGCGACGGCGGTCAGCGTGCGGCAGCTCGGGCAGCGGGCACGGAGGGCGCTCACCCCGCGATTGTCGCGGACCCTCGCTCGGCCTCGGACGGCGCCGGGCGAAGCTCCTTCTCCCAGACGTCTGCCTGCCACAGGACGCCCATGCCCGCGCGCTCGTAGAGGCGCGTCGCGCCGGTGGGGTTGTGGGCGTCCACGCCGAGCGCCATCGTGGTCTCCCCCGTCTCGCGAAAGCGGGCGAACGACTCGCGGAGCAGCGCGAGCCCGAGGCCGCGGCGGCGCCAGCCCTCGCGGACGCCCAGCGTGCCGATCCAGCCCCAGTCGCCGTTCCGCTTCGGGTAGTTGAGCGAGAACGCCGCGACCTCGTCACCGTCCCAGACGACGGGAACGAGCGACGGGTCGATGCGCGGGATCACGTACGCGCGCTCGCGCCACGCCTCGTACGGCTGCGTGACGTGGCCCCACTCGTGCGCGAACGCCTCCTCGACCGCTGCGTGCACGGCACGCCCGTCGCGCTCCACGTCGAACGGGCGGAGCTCCATCCCCTCGGGCCACTCCGGCGCGGGATGCGGCTCGCGAATGTCCACGACCATGCGGAAGAAGCTGCGCGCGTACGTGAAGCCCCGTGCCCGGAAGAGCCCCGGCGCACGGTCGTCCCCGACGAGATGCGCCGCCTGGAGCACGACGCGCCCGTCGTCCGGCCACTCACCCTCGAACTCGCGCGAGCGGGTCTCGAGCAGCTCGAGCACGCGCGCGCCGACGCCACGCCCGATCAGCTCCGGATGGACGTAGGCGTCGCCGATGAAGCGTGCGCCCCTTCGGTCGAGGAGCTGCGCGACGCCGGCCAGCCGCCCGTCCAGCTCGACGAGCCACGCGTCGCGCGCGAGGTCGATCCGCTCCCAGTCCTCGCGCAGGTCGCTCTCGGTCCAGTCGGACGCGCCCCAGATCGCCTCGTCCGAGGCCTGGAGCAGCGCGAGCGCCTCGCCGAGGCGGTCCGGTGTCGGGTGGCTCACGATCACGCGGCGCACGGTAGGCGCTGGTGCCGCGCGGATGGGTGCGGACGGCCGTACTGTTGACGGATGGACATCCGACCGCTCGTGACGACCGACTGGCCGGACATCGCGCGGATCTACGCCGAGGGCCTCGCCAGCGGCGTCGCCACGTTCGAGACGGAGGTGCCATCCTGGAACACCTGGGACGCGGTGCATCTCCCCGCCCCGCGACTCGTCGCCGACCGCGGCGCCGCCGTGGTCGGCTGGGTTGCCGTCTCGCGTGTGTCACGCCGGCCCGCGTACCGCGGTGTCGTCGAGCACTCCGTCTACGTCGACCAGGGGGTGCGCCGGAGCGGGGTCGGCCGGGCACTCCTCGACGCGCTCGTCGCGGAGGCTCCGCACCACGGGATCTGGACGATCCAGACGTCGATCATCGACGCCAACGAGGCGAGCCTCGCGCTCCACGAGGCCGCGGGGTTCCGCGTGGTCGGGCGGCGCGAGCGGATCGCGCGGCTCGACGGCGCCTGGCGCGACACGCTCCTGCTGGAGTTGCGCCTCTAACGTGGGGGAACCCATGGTTCCCCCACGGAGCCTCCTCCTTCTCCGCTGTTGCCCGCCGACCGTTCCTGACCTCCGGCCGGCAAAGCCGGCCTCCGGTCGCAACGGCATGCGCACCGGCGGTGGCTACGGTAACGGGCTTTGCGCGCTTAGTCGTTCCACCGTCGAAAGACGACGCAGGCGTTGTGGCCGCCGAAACCGAACGAGTTCGAGACGCCGATCTCGACCTGCTCCTCGCGCGCCTCGTTCGGGACGTAGTCGAGGTCGCACTCCGGGTCGGCGACCTCCTGGTTGATCGTCGGCGGCAGCACGCCGCGCTGGAGCGCGAGGATCGTGAACGAGGCCTCGACCGCCCCCGCCGCGCCGAGGCAGTGGCCCGTCGCGCCCTTCGTCGAGGAAACCGGGGTGCGGTACGCCTTCTCCTCGCCGAGCGCGAGCTTGATCACGCGCGTCTCGGCGCTGTCCCCCACCGGCGTGGAAGTCCCGTGCGCGTTGATGTAGCCGACCTCGCCCGGCGAGATCGCCGCGTCGGCAAAGGCCATCTCGAGCGCCCGCGCGGGGCTCTGCCCGGTCGGGTCGGGATCGGAGACGTGTGTCGCGTCGGAGGAGACGCCGTAGCCGAGCAGCTCCGCGTAGATCTTCGCCCCGCGGGCGCGTGCGTGCTCGAGGTCCTCGAGGACGACCATCGCGGCGGCCTCGCCCATCACGAACCCGTCGCGCTCGGCGTCGAACGGACGCGAGGCGGCCCGCGGGTCGCCGTTTCGCCGCGAGATCGCGCGCATGGCGCCGAACCCGGCGATGCCGACGCGCGACACCGGCGCCTCGGTGCCGCCGCAGATCATCACGTCCGCGCGCCCGAGCCGGATCGCGTCGAGGCCGTCGCCGAGCGCCATGTTGGAGGCGGCGCACGCCGTGCACTCGGAGAGGAGGGGGCCCTTGGTGCCGAGCTCCATCGAGACCCAGCCGGCGGCGAGGTTCGGGATGATCTGGACGATCGAGAACGGGTTGACGCGGTCGGGGCCGCGGTCGTCGAGCACCTGGATGCACGATTCGAACGACTTCAACCCGCCGATCCCCGTCGCGACGGCGGCGCCGACGCGGTCGGGCTCGCTCGCGATGTCGATCCCGGAGTCGGTCTCCGCCTGGCGCGCGGCGGCGAGCGCCAGGTGGGTGAAGCGGTCCATCCGGCGCGAGGCCTTGTAGTCGACGTAGTCGGTAACTTCGAGATCCTTCACCTCGCAGGCGAAGTCGACCGGGAACCCGGTGGTGTCGAACTGCGTGATCTGCCCCGCACCCGACGCCCCCGCGATCAGCGCGGCCCAAGAGTCCTCCACCGTGTTGCCGAGCGGGCTGACCATGCCGAGGCCCGTCACGACGACGCGGCGGCGGCTGTTCGGCCCGGATCCGTTCTCGCTCACGCCGGCCAGGCTACATCCCGAGCCCGCCGTCGACGAGGAGCACGGCCCCCGTGACGAAACGCGCCTCGTCGGCGCAGAGGAAGCGGACGGCACCGGCGACGTCCTCGGCGTCTCCGAGCCGGCCGAGCGGCGTCGCATCGAGCATCGCCCTCGTCGCCTCCTCCGGGAGCACGTCGGTGAGCCGCGAGCGCACATAGCCCGGTGCGACGACGTTCGCGCGGACGTTGCGGCTGCCGAGCTCGCGCGCGAGCGACTTCGTGAAGCCGATGATCCCGGCCTTCGACGCCGCGTAGTTCGTCTGCCCGAAGTTGCCGTGCACTCCGACGATCGACGAGATGTTCACGATCGAGCCGCCGCGCTTCTTCATCATCGGCCTTGCGGCCGCGCGGCACGTGTAGAAGACCGACGAGAGGTTCGTGTCGATCACCTCGCGCCAGTCGTCGTCGCTCATCCGCGCGAGCACCCCGTCCCGTGTCACGCCCGCGTTGTTGACGAGGACGTCGAGGTCGCCCGCCTCCTCGACGAGCGCTTTCGCCGACGCCGCGTCGGACACGTCCGCCTCGACGGCCCGGCCGCCGATCTCGCTTGCGACCTCTTCCGCCTCCTCGCGCCCGGTGCGATACGAGAGGACGACCTTGGCGCCGGCTCGCCCGAGCTCGAACGCGATCGCCCTGCCGATGCCGCGCGACCCGCCGGTGACGAGCGCGACCTTGCCGTCGAGCGAGGCGAAGCTGCCCTCGCTCATCGGGAGCCGAGGGCTTCCTTCGCCTTCTCGAGGCTCGCGAGGTCGTTCACCGAGATCGTGCGCACGCCCCGGTCGATCCGCTTGACGAGGCCGGAGAGGACGTTGCCCGGGCCGATCTCGACGAACGTCGTGACGCCGTCCTTGATCAGCTCGCCGGCGGCCTGCGTGAACCGCACCGGCTCCGTGAGCTGGTTGACGAGCAGTGCCGCGAGCCGCTGCGCGGGCTCGACCTTCGCCGTCACGGTCGACATGAACGGCGCGATCGGGTCGGAGAAGCGGATCCGGTCGACCGCGGGCTTGAGCCGGTCGGCCGCCCGCGCCACGAGCGGGCTGTGGAACGCGCCCGACACCTTCAGCCGGATCGCTCGTCGTGCGCCGAGGCTCTCGGCCTCGGCACAGCACTCCTCGACCGCCTCGTTCTCGCCCGAGATCACGATCTGCCCCGGGCAGTTGTAGTTCGCCGGCCAGACCATGAGGATCTTCCGGCAGAGGGTCTCCACGAGCTGGTCCTCGAGGCCGAGGATCGCCGCCATCGCACCGGGCCGCTGCTTCGCCGCCTCGGCCATCGCGAGCCCACGCTCGCGCACGAGGGCGATCGTCTCGCCCGTGCTCATCGCGCCGACGGAGGCCAGCGCGGCGTACTCGCCGACGGAGTGGCCGACGACGACGTCCGGCTCGAGCCCTTCCTTGCGGACGGCCGCGAGGATCGCGAGGCTGGTCGCGACGAGCGTCGGCTGCTGCACCTCGGTCTCGACGAGCTCCTCGAGCGGTGACTCGAAGCACAGGTGAGCCAGGTCCATCCCCGTCGCCTCGGAGCCGATCCGATAGACGTCCATCGCCTCGGGGACGGCCTCGGCGATCTCCCGTCCCATGCCGGCCTCGAGGGAGCCCTGCCCCGGGAAGCAGAACGCAACCTTCATGCCCCTCCTCCTTCACTGAAGGGCCTCGAACGGCCCGTACGGTTCGCCGCGCTCATCGCCGTATCCGTTCTCCGTCGCCTGCCGAGGTCCTAGGCGGCCTCGCCGGCGGAGTCGGCGCTCCACTCGAGCAGGGCGGAGCCCCACGTGAGGCCGGCGCCCATCCCGGTCATCAGCACGAGCGCGCCGTCGCGCAGGCGCCCGTCGGCGCGCGCGTCCGCGAGTGCCAGCGGGATCGAGCCCGACGACGTGTTGCCGTACCTGTCCACGTTCACGACCGTTCGCTCATGGGGGACGCCGAGCTTAGCGACTGCGTGGTCGATGATCCGCTTGTTTGCCTGGTGCGGGACATACACGTCCACCTCGTCGATCGTCTTTCCACACTCGTTCAGGACGGCCGTCGCGGACGAGACCATCACCCGCGTCGCGAACTTGTAGACCTCGCGACCGTTCATCTTGAGCATCGACTCGGGCTCGTCGAAGACGCGGGAGCCGCTCCCCGGAAGCTGCAGGTGGACGCCTCCGGCGCCGTCCGCGCCGAGCTCGAACCCGAGGAACCCGCCCCGGGCGACCGGCTCCATCACCACCGCCCCCGCGCCGTCGCCGAACAGCACGAGGGTCGAGCGGTCGTGCCAGTCGAGGATGCTCGAGAGCACGTCTCCGCCGATCACGAGCGCGCGGCGCGAGAGGCCGGAGGCGAGCATCCCGTACGCCTGCGCGAGCGCGTACATGAAGCCGGTGCACCCCGCGAGGAGGTCGTAGGCCGCGGCCTGCGGCGCGTCGAGCGCGTCCGCCATCAGCGCGGACGACGTCGGGAACATCATGTCGGGCGTCACCGTCGCGCAGATGAGGAGGTCGATCTCGGACCCGTCGACGCCCGCGTCCGCCAGCGCGGCCCGCGCCGCGGGGAGCGCGATGTCGGTGAGGGCCTCGCCGTCGCTCACCATCCTTCGTTCCTTGATTCCCGTCCGCTCCTGGATCCACTCGTCCGACGTGTCGACGTACTGCGCGAGGTCGTCGTTCGTCACCACTCGGTCGGGCAC
>DASSJV010000058.1:0-2500 GCA_035691005.1 Gaiella sp.
GCGTGCAGGCCCTCCGCGATCCGCTCCAGCCCGTCGCGGAACCGGTCGAGGTAGCGGGGCGCTCGCGTTCGCGCGCGTTCGGCCAGCGCGTCGTCGGGGACGAGCTCGCGCACGGGCGACACCTCGACGCGGACGACGGGCCCGGTCGAAAGCTGCGACGACGGGACGAACTCGCGGAGCGACTCGATCTCGTCGCCCCAGTACTCGAGGCGCACGGGACGTCGCGCGGTCCCGGGGAACACGTCGAGCACCCCGCCGCGGACGGCGAACTCGCCGCGGTGCTCGACCACGTCCGTGCGGGCGTACCCGAGCGCGACGAGCCGCTCGGCGAGAGCGTCCGGCGGGAGCTCGATCCCCTTGACCAGCTCGACCGGCGGGACCTCGCCGAGGGTCGGGACGAGGCCCTGCATCGCGGCGAGCGCGGGGGCGACCAGGACGAAGGCGCCCTTGGCCGCCCGCAGCCGGCGCACGGCGTCCGCGCGGCGCGCCGAGACCTCCGGCGAGGGGCTGATCCCCTCGTACGGGAGCGCCTCCCACGAGGGCAGGAGCGCCGCCCCGTCGTCCCCGAGCCACGCTCGCGCCCCGCCGGCGAGCCGTTCCGCCTCCCGCGGCCCGGGCGCGACGAGCAGCACCGGCGCGCCGAGCGCCCGGGCGAGCGCCGCCACCAGCGCGTCCTCGCCGGCCTCCGCGCGGGCGACGACCGGGCGGGCGCGATCGAGCAGGAGGCGTTCGAACGCCTCCGAGCCGATCAACGCGTCGAGCGCCTGATCCAGGCTCACCCCGACCTCCTCCGTCGTCCTTGCCATCGTCACCGGACAGCACGAACAGGCCTCGTTCGGCGAACGAGGCCTTGCCACGCGATCGTTTTCGAGTCCCGCTACGGTCCGCGCGGGGCGGAGCGATTGTAACGGTCCTGCGTCGTGAGCAGCCCGTCGGCGATCAGCGAGCGGACCGCGTCCGCCGCGTCGTCGACGAGGATGGCCACCTCGGGCTCCTCGCGCTTGGCGAAGGTGTCGAGCACCCAGTCCGCCGCCTGCGTGCGACCGGTTGGACGGCCGACCCCGAGGCGCACGCGGAAGAAGTCGGGCGTTCGGAGCGCCTGCTGCAGCGAGCGCAGGCCGTTGTGGCCGGCCGTCGAGCCGCCGGACTTCACTCGGAGCGCCCCGAAGGGCAGATCGATCTCGTCGTGCACCGCGATCACGTGGTCGGGTTCGACGTCGTGCTTGCGCGCGAGCGAGCCGATGGCCGGACCGCTCTCGTTCATGAACGCGCGGGACTTCGCGAGCACGACGCGCTCGGTCCCGACGCGGATCTCGGCGACGTCGGCGCCGACGAAGCGGGCCTTGCGGAACCGTTCGCCCTCGCGCGAGGCGAGCTCGTCGACGACCCGGTAGCCGAGGTTGTGACGGGTCTTCGCGTACGGCTCGCCGGGGTTGCCGAGCCCCGCGACGAGCCAGGTCATGGCGGCGAGGGCGTCTAGCCCTCGGACCGCTCGTCGGAGCCTTCGGCCCCTTCGCCGCCCTCGCCCTCGGCGGCCTCGCCCTCGGCACCCTCGGCGGCCTCGCCCTCGGCGGCTTCGGCCTCGGCGGCGGCCTCCTCCTCCTCGAGCTCGACGGCCATCTGAGGCTGCTGTACGGCGACCACCGACTCCTCGGGGTTGGTCAGGATCGTCGCGCCCTTGGGTGCGACGAGGTCGCTCACGCGCAGCGACATCCCGATCTCGAGGGACGTGATGTCGGCGTCGATCGCCTCGGGCACGTCGCCGGGGAGGGACTCGACCTCGAGCTCCCACAGGTGGTGCTCGACGACCCCGCCCGCCTTCACGCCGACGGACTCACCGACGATGCGGACGGGGATCGAGAGATGGAGCTTCTCGTCACGGCGAACGGCGAGGAAGTCGACGTGGATGAAGCGCCCGTGGATGTGATCGCGTTGCACGTCGCGCGGGATGATCAGGTGCTCGGTGCCGTCGACGACCAGGTCGACGAGGACGTTCGTCCCGGCCCCGGTGTGCAGGACGTGGAACAGGTCCCTCGCGTCCACCGACACGGCGGTCGAGTCCATCCCGTGCCCGTACAGCACCCCGGGCACGCGGCCGGCGGCCCGCAGCTTGCGGGCGACGCCCTTGCCGGTGCCTTCCCTGGGTTCGGCGACGAGCTTGATTTCGGCCATGGTCGGATCCTTCGAGGCGTTTGGGGTCTCGGCCGGGCATGGTACCAACAGGCTGCCGCTATGAGACCGGGGGCTCACGCGTCTGGGGAGTGATGAGCCAGGACACCGGTATCGTCCGCCCCATCGTGGGGGATCGGACCGACATCGAGGATCTCTACGTGCGGCACATCCCGGGCGCCGTCCGGGTCGCCGCCCTGATCACGGGCGACGCCGACCTGGCCCAGGACATCGCGCAGGACGCCTTCCTTCGCTCGGTGGGCCGCTTCCGGCACCTCCGGCAGCCCGAGGCGTTCGAGGCGTACCTGCGCCGCGCGGTCGTGAACGCCTG
>DASSJV010000059.1:0-7795 GCA_035691005.1 Gaiella sp.
CTCGGACGGGAATGCCGGCGAGCTGCACCCTTCGAGGGCACGCGAACACGTGTCCTGATTCAACCGGCAAGTGCAGGACTGGACTCGTTGCGAAGGAAGGCAGGGTCTTGCCCCGGGGTGTTGTCCGCCTACCCCCTCCCCCGAGGGTGGCGCACCCCGGGGCGCAAGTGGTACTTCGGCACGCGTCGCGTTTTAGATGAGGGGGGTCGTGTGACCGACCGGCTGTTGGACGCACGCGAAGTCGCTGAATGGCTTGGGGTGCCGGTGTCGTGGGTTCGTGAGTCAACCCGTTCGGGCGCGATGCCGTGTGTGGAGCTCGGCCGGTATCGGCGGTAAAACCGTGCCGATGTCGAGCGGTGGACTGGTGAGTGCAAGAAACCCGGCCGACGGATCGCGCTGCGGTGACGCCTCCGACCAGAGGAGCCTGCTCCGATCCGGGTCGCCCGCCGGCCACGCGCCCCAGCGCATTCCCCGGTCCCGGCGGGCGACTACTCGGAGGCTTGTGGGATTCCCCGCTGGTCGATCCCGAAACGGGGAAAGGCGCCCGCCGGACGCACCAGGAGGAGCACAGTGCGGGAGCCCCGGCGGGCGCTTATGGCCCGCGTCGTGCGCGACATCGGGCTATGTGTCGACTGTTCTATCCCGGTGTACGGGCTTCAAACCTGCGTCCGCCCGCGCAGCTACCGCAAGGCGGCCGTCGGGCCGAAGGGGGGTCAGGGCCCGACGGACGCCGCTTGCGGTGTCCCACGCTTCCCCGGCCCGATGGTGAATGGCGGCGCTTGCTCGGCCCTCGATCTGGCGGGTGTCGAGTTCGCCGAGGAGGCCGAGCGCGCAGCGGCCCGAGTGTGCGCCCACGTGCTTCGTTCGTCAGCCGGCCGCCGCTTGGCTCCAAGCCTCGTGCAACTGCGCGCGATAGAAGATTGAGAGCAAGAGCCCGACGATGAGTAGGGCGAGCTCATCGAGCGGTCCTGGGATGGGCAGAAGACCGAACGCGGCAAGCCCACGCAACGGTCTCGGGATCCGGCCGTCCCGGGCGAGGATCTTCACGGCCCGGATCAACTGTCGGAATCGGCTCACGACTGGGCAAGAGTTCGGGCAACGGGAGCGGCCGAGTAGGGCGCGATCTCAGCAGGGGCGGCAGGACTCGAACCTGCAACCCCCGGTTTTGGAGACCGGTGCGCTACCAATTGCGCCACGCCCCTGGGCTGCGGGAGCGATTGTACCGGCGTCCGGACGAGCTCCTCGCGGCGCGCAGTACGCTCCCGCGGTGCAGCGACGGGCGCTGGGTGTGCTCTTCACGGTGATCGCGGTCTCGCTCGGGCTCGTCGCGGTGTGGTCGGCGCTCTCCGGCGGCCGGGCCTGGGTGGTGGCGTTCGCCGCGGGCGCGCTCTCGCTGTGGATGGGCGATCTCGCGCGCCGCGTGTGGCCCTGACGGAGGCATGAGACCGCCACCGCGCGGCGTATTCTCTTGTCGTGGCGGCGCGCAGCTCGGACACGTTCGAGAGGGATACGCAGGCCCTGTGGCAGGAGTTCCGGCGCACGCATGACCGCGCGCTCCGCGACCGCCTGATCCTCACGTACGCGCCGCTCGTGAAGTTCGTCGCCGGCCGCCTCGGCGCGAGCCTGCCGTCGCACGTCGACGAGCAGGATCTCGTCTCCTACGGTCTGCTGGGCCTGATCAGCGCGATCGAGCGGTACGACCCGGACCGCGAGATCAAGTTCGAGACCTATGCGATCGTCCGGATCAAGGGTGCGATCATCGACGAGCTCCGCTCGCTCGACTGGGTGCCGCGGTCGGTCCGCTCGCGCGCCCGTGAGATCGAGCGGGCGATCGCCGACCTCGAGCGCACGCTGATGCGCGCGCCGACCGACGAGGAGATCGCGGCCAAGGTGGGCATCACGGGCGAGGAGCTCGACCGCAGCCTGTTCGAGATCTCGCGCTCCTCGATGGCCGCGCTCGACGAGCTCTGGACGCCGCAGGGCGGCGGCGACCAGGTCGCGTTGATCGACACGATCGAGGACGTCGCCGGCGATGACCCCGAGTTCTCGCTCGAGCAGTCCGAGCTCAACGAGGCGCTCGGCGAGGCGATCGCCCGGCTCCCGGAACGCGAGAAGCTCGTCGTGACGCTCTACTACTACGAGGAGCTGACCCTGCGGGAGATCGGCGAGGTGCTCGGCGTCACCGAGTCGCGCGTTTCCCAGCTGCACACGAAGGCCGTGCTCCGGCTCAAGGCTCGGCTGTCGGGCGCGAGCCGCACCCCCGCCTAGCGGGGCTCTTCGACCGCGAGCGCCCAGTGCACTGAGCCGTGCACGTCGAGCGCGACCTCGATCGTCCGCGCGTTCACTGCGACGTCGGCGAGCACGAGCGTCTCTCCGGCGTTCACCCGGCTCTCGCCCTCCACGTCGCCTCCGAGCCGGACGTCGACGTCTCCGCCGAAGAGCCCGAGCGGCGAGGTGTCGACCGTCGTGAGCACGAGCCGCGCGCCGGCCGGGACCGAGATCGCCGACGGCGCGGCGTCCTCCGTCCCCTCGACCCGCTCGGTCGGTGTCCAGTGCGGAGCGCGTGCGACGCTGAGCATCACGGTCGATCCGAGCTGCGCTCGGGTGCCCGGCTTCGGCGACACGGCGAGGACGGTCCCCGGCTCGACGTCCGTCTTCCCCTTCCGCTCGAGCTGCACCGTGAAACCGGCATCCTCGAGCGCCTTGCGCGCCTCGGCGCCGTCCAGGCCGTCCAGGATCGGCACGGGGCGGCGGGGCGGTCCGGTCGAAATCGTCAGCTGCACGTGGGCAGGCCGCCTGACGCGCGTGCCGACGGCCGGGTCGGTCTCGACGGCGTGCCACGCTGCGATGTCGGTGGACGGCGCGTAGCGCTTCGTCGTCACGAACCCCGTGCGCTCGAGGAGCGCCTGCGCGTCGCGGCTCGCGAGACCGGCGACCGAGGGCATGTCGGTGTAGGCGCTGCCGCGGCTGACGGAGACGAGCAGTGCGCCGCGCTCCGGGATCCGCTCGCCCTCGGGCGGGTCCTGGGCGACGATGACGCCGTTCGGCGCCGTCTCAGAGTACGCGCGCTGCACGACCTTCACCTTGGGGACCGGGACGTCTGCTTCCCGGGCGCGGCGGACGACCTCGGCGCGCGCCTGCTCGACGCGGGAGCCGACCGCGTCGGGCGCGCTCACGCCGGCCGGGTCGCCGCCCGCGATCGCGTAGACGCTGCCGCCGACGAGCGCCACGAGGACGACCGCGGCGACCGCCGCGGCGGCGAGGCGGCCGCGGTGAACCGAGCGGTGCGAGCGCACGCGCGCGACGACCGTCGCCGGCTCGTGGAGCACGCGGGTGACGAGGGTCGGGACGGGAGCGGCGGTCTCGCGGAAGACGCGCGTGATCAGTGTCGACAACGGCGCCGCCGCGGACGTCTTCCTCCGCGAGGCGTTGCGAGGGAGCGCGGTGTCGCGGGCACCGAGCGCGAGGGCGGCGTCGGCGGCGGTGCCTCGCGCGTCCGGGTCGCGCGTGAGCAGCCGGTCGACAATCGTGGCGGCGTCCTGCGGAACCTCCGGGGAGACCGACGCGAGCGGCGGTGCCGGCTCGTGCGCGCGGCGGAGTCCGGTGGCAAGCCTGTCCTCGCCGGCGAACGGAAGACGGCCGGAAAGGAGCTGGAAGAGGATGCAGCCGAGCGCGTAGAGGTCGGTGGCGGGCCCGGTCGGCTCGCCGGCGGCCTGCTCTGGAGCCCAGTACTCGGGCGTCCCCGCGAGCACCCCCGACACCGGGAGGCTCGTCGAGCTGCGGACGAGGCGGGCAAGCCCGAAGTCCGTGACGACGACGCGACCGGTGTTTCGCTCGACGAGCACGTTCGAGGGCGTCAGGTCGCGGTGCACGACACCGCGTGCGTGCGCGTGGGCGAGCCCCGCGGCGACCGGCGCGCAGTAGCGGCGCACCTCGTCCCAGCCGAGCCGTCGGCCGGCGGCGAGGGCGTGCAGCCCGTCGCCCTCGACGAGCTCCAGCACGAGCACGGTCCGGCCCTCGTCCTCGAGGACGTCGTAGAGGCGCACGACGTTGGGGTGCTCGAGCCGCGCGAGGGCCGACGCCTCGCGGTCGAACCGCTTGCGCAGGTCGGGGTCGTCCGCGACCCAGCTGTGCAGGACCTTGAGCGCGACGTCGCGGCCGAGCCGCTCGTCGCGCGCACGCCAGACGACGCCCATCCCGCCGCGTCCGAGCTGTTCGAGCAGGCGATATCGATGGGCGACGGTCGACACGGCTCTCTCCACGGTGTACCCCCGCCCCTACGGCAGGCAGGCGCCTCGCAACGCTAGTCCCGTCTCGTTCGGAGAATGTCAAGGGGCTCCTCCAAACGCGGCGCCGGCCGCACCACCGTACGGAACGGGCGCGGCGCGCGGACTACGATTACGCCGCACCCACGGACCCAGGAGGAACGCGCGCACATGGCACCGATCGAGCCCGGGAAGATCCGCAACGTCGCCGTGGTCGGGCATCGCGGGACTGGCAAGACGTCCCTCGTCGAGGCGCTGCTCTACCAGACCGGCGAGGTCAACAGGCTCGGCTCGATCGAGGCCGGCACGACCGTCTCCGACTCCGACGAGGACGAGCAGAAGCGCCAGCTCTCGATCTCGCTGTCGCTCACGCACACGAGCTGGCAGGAGCGGAAGCTCAACCTCGTCGACTGTCCCGGCGACCCGTCGTTCCAGGGTGAGGCACGGTGCGCGCTTCGGGTCGTCGAGGGGGCGCTCGTCGTCGTCTCGGGCGTGATGGGCTTCGAGGTCGGGACGGCGCGCGTGAAGAAGCTTGCGGAGGATCTCGGCCTCGCACGGCTGCTGGTCGTCAACATGCTCGACCGCGAGCGCGCCGACTTCTTCCGCACCCTGGGGCAGATCCAGGAGCAGTTCTCCTCGAAGTGCGTCGCCGTGCACATCCCGATCGGCGCCGAGCACGAGCTCGAGGGGATCGTCGACGTGCTCCACATGTGCGCCTACATGTCGCCGGGCGGGGAGAAGGAGTCCGACCCGGTGCCGATCCCCGACTCGATGACGGAGCTCGCGCAGGAGTACCGCGAGAAGCTCCTCGACGAGGTCGTCCAGATCGACGAGGGCCTGATGGAGCGCTACCTCGAGGGCGAGGAGCTCGACCCGCACGAGGTGGCCGCGGCGCTCAAGCTCGGCGTCACGCGCGGCGAGCTCTTTCCGGTCGGCTGCTCCGTCGCGACCAAGAACCTCGGCACCCACGCGCTGCTCGACCTGCTCGTCGAGGGCGTGCCCTCGCCGGCGCGGGCAGAGCCTCCGTTCGCGGTCGACGGCGCCTCGACCGCGGCGTTCGTCTTCAAGACGATCGCCGATCCGTTCGCCGGGAAGATCAACCTCTTCCGCGTCCTGAAAGGGCGGGTCACGACGGAGACGACGCTGATCGACCATCGCGAGCACGCGAAGGAGCGGATGGGCTCGCTCCTCGAGCTCCAGGGCAAGTCCAATACACCGGCGCGCGAGTTCGGCGAGGGCGACCTCGGTGCGGTCGCCAAGCTGAAGGACGTGCAGACGGGTGACCTCTTGACGGACGTCGAGGTCGCGGTCGAGCCGCCCGCCTTCGGCTTCCCCGAGCCCGTGATGAGCTTCGCGGTGACGCCGAAGATCAAGGGCGAGGAGGAGAAGGTCGCGACGGCGATCCGTCGGCTCGCGGAAGAGGACCCCACGCTCCGGCTGCGCCGCGACCCGCAGACGGGCGAGGAGATCCTCGCGGGGATGAGCCAGATGCACGTCGAGGTCGCGCTCGAGCGCGCGAAGCGCCGCTTCGGCGTCGACGTCGAGCTGCACCAGCCACGCGTGCCGTACCTCGAGACGATCCGCAAGGAGGCGCGTGCCCGTCACCGCTACAAGAAGCAGACGGGTGGACGGGGCCAGTTCGGCGACTGCGAGATCGTGCTCGAGCCGATCGAGGGGCACGAGGGCTACGAGTTCGTCGACAAGATCGTCGGCGGCGTGATCCCGCAGAGCTTCCGGCCCGCGGTCGACAAGGGGATCCAGGAGGCGATGCAGCACGGAGAGCTCGCGGGGGCGCCCATCCAGGGCGTCCGCGTCCAGCTCGTCGACGGGCAGTACCACAACGTCGACTCGTCGGAGATGGCGTTCAAGATCGCCGGCTCGATGGCCTTCAAGGAGGCCTATGCGAAGGCCGACCCGGTGCTCCTCGAGCCGATCATGGAGCTCGAGGTGACCGTCCCGGACGAGGCCGTCGGTGCGGTCAACGGCGACCTCAACTCGCGCCGTGGACGTCTCAACGGGATGGAGCCGGCGGGCGGGATGACGACGATCCGCGCCGAGGTCCCGATGGCGGAGATCCTCACGTACTCGCAGTCGCTCACGTCGATGACAGGCGGGCGCGGCGACTACGCGATGCACCTCCTCCGCTACGACCAGGTCCCGTCGCACGTCGCGCAGAAGATCGTCGACGAGACCCGCAGGGCCCGCGAGGAGGCAAACGCCTAGCCTCGCGTTGCCCGCGTTGTCCACAGCCTGTGGAAAGAGGCGGCCACGGTTATGATGGCCGTTCCATGAGGGTCACGAAGGCCAACGTCACGCGGACCTGTGCGGTCTGCGAGCGGACGCTCCTGATGGGCGAGCACACGCTCCGCTTCTCGCCGGACGGCGAGGAGTTCGTCGACGTCTGCCCGCTCTGCAGCGAGGTCGCGCTGGACCACGGCTGGGTCCGCGAGGGACATGCGGTGTCGCCCGCGCTCCAGCAGCACACCCGCAGGCGCCGGCAGAAGACGCTCTGGCAGACGCTGCTCGGCGCGCGCGAGGAGGCCACCGAGCCGGTCGTCGCAGAGCCCGTGATGCGGCGCCTGTCGGACGACGAGCTCACGCTCGTGGAGGCCGCCGACCTCTTCAACCAGTCGACGTTCCGGCGGACGGTCGCGGGCGTCGCACGGAGCCTGGGCGAGCCGCGCGTCTCGATCGTGCCGCTCCCCGGCGTCAACGCCGAGACCGTGCTCACGTTCGCGTGGGACATCACCTGGTACCAGTACCGCGTCACCCCCGAGGCGGCGCAGCCGGTGCGGATCGCCGATCGCGGCCATGACATCGCCGAGGTCGAGGACACGTACGCGCAGTGGAACGCCCGGTTCGACGAGTCCGACCGGCTCGTCCCGCATCTCGCGACCGTCTGAGTCGCGGCGCCTAGACTGGAGCCGATGGCGACGACGCTGACCGCGGCCGCCCAGGCGTCCGAGCTGCTCGAGCGGCTCGGGGTCGATCCGTCGACGGTCTCCGACGGGGACCTCGCCGTGCGCACGCCGATCACGGGCGAGGAGATCGCCCGCGTCGCGCGCACCGACGCCGCAGGCGCGGATGCAGCGGTCGCACGCGCTGTCGCCGCGTTCGAGTCGTGGCGCGAGACGCCCGCGCCGGCTCGCGGCGAGCTCGTTCGCCTCCTCGGGGAGGAGCTCCGGCGCGAGAAGGAGGCGCTCGGCGCGCTCGTCACGCTCGAGGTCGGGAAGATCGCCCAGGAGGGCCTCGGCGAGGTCCAGGAGATGATCGACATCTGCGACTTCGCGGTCGGGCTCTCACGGCAGCTCTACGGCCGCACGATCGCCTCCGAGCGCCCGGGGCACCGCCGCACCGAGACGTGGCATCCGCTCGGCCCGGTCGGCGTCATCAGCGCCTTCAACTTCCCGGTCGCGGTCTGGAGCTGGAACGCCGCGCTCGCGCTCGTCTGCGGCGACCCCGTCGTCTGGAAGCCTTCGGAGCGCACGCCGCTCACCGCGCTCGCGACGACGTCCCTCCTCGCGCGCGCG
>DASSJV010000060.1:0-16811 GCA_035691005.1 Gaiella sp.
CGACCCCCTCCTTACCATGGAGGTGCTCTACCAGCTGAGCTAAGAGGGCTGGAGGGGCGAGTGTAGCGCCCGACTGGAGCGGATCGGGCGAACCGCGCGGGCGTCGGCGCGCTCGCGCTAAAGCCCCGGAGCGCGAGTCGGCGGGATCGCTTCCGGCGGACGTCGAGCCCGCTCGGGCAGGCCGCCTGACCGACTCCATGCACGGCCCCGGCGCCGTTTGTCGCCATGATCCGCGGCAGGCGGCGCTGCCACGAGAGGAGTCACGAGCTCATGCAACGCATCTCCCACACCGACCGAGGTCTCGCAGCGCGAGCCTCGACCCGGTTGCGAACCGAGGTCGGCCTCGCGCGGCTCGCGATCGGCGTCGTCGCCCTCCACGTCGTCGACGACAACTTCCTGCAGCCGAATCCCGGGACGTCCGCCGCCGACCATCTCGTCAGCGGCCTCGTCCCCCTCTCCCTGCTCGTCGCAGCGGGAGCCCTCTACGGCCGGCTCCGCGCCGGAGCACGTGCGGTCACCGCGCTGCTCGCCGGCGTGTTCGGCGTTCTCGCCGGGACGGAGGCCTTGCACTACGCCCGCGAAGTCGGGCCCTCCGGGGACGACTACACCGGACTGCTCTCACTCGTCGCCGGGCTCGTGCTGCTGGGTGTCGCCGGTGTGACGCTCTGGCGCTCTCGCCGGCGTGACGACCGGGTGTGGTGGCGCTACAGCCGGCGGGCCCTGCTCGTCGTGGCCGCCGCGCTCGTGACGAGCGTCGTCCTCTTCCCGGTCGCAATCGGGTACATCGCCACGCATGCCAGCCACGGAGACGTCCCGCAGGCCGACCTCGGAACGCCGGTCGAGGACGTGACGCTCACCACGAGCGACGGGCTCCGGCTGAACGGGTGGTATGTGCCCTCGCGGAACGGCGCGGCAGTCATCTCCTTTCCCGGACGGCAGCCGAGCGCGCAGGGGCGCGCAAGGTTCCTCGTCCGGCACGGCTACGGCGTGCTGCTCGTCGACCGCCGCGGAGAAGGGGAGAGCGAGGGCGACCCGAACCTCTTCGGCTGGGAAGGCGATCGGGACATCCTCGCGGCCGTCGCGTTCCTGCAGGGACGCCCCGACGTTGATCCGCAACGGATCGGCGGGATCGGCCTCTCGGTCGGCGGCGAGATGATGATCGCGGCCGCGGCAAGGTCGACGGCCCTGAAGGCGATCGTGTCCGAGGGCGCGAGCGCCCGCTCCGTCCGCGACGTCGTCGCGAACCCGGGCACGACCTGGCAGGACGTCCTCGGCAACGGCGTCGCAACCGCCGCGACGGCCCTCTTCTCGAACAGCCCGCCGCCGGAGGACCTGAAGAGCCTCGTGCCGAGGATCTCGGGCGCTGCGCTTTTCGTCTATGGGCAGCGTGGCCAGCCGGCCGAGAAGCCCGCCAACGAGACCTTCTACGCGGTTGCCCACTCGCCGAAGGAGCTGTGGGAGGTTCCCGGGGCCGGGCACGTCGGCGGGCTCGACGCAAGGCCGCGCGAGTACGAACGACGCGTCGTCGGGTTTTTCGACCGCACGCTCCTGGGGGACACCCGGCGCTAGCGGCGCAGGAGCTCACATCCCTTGTCGCGGCAGCCGGAGGGGAGTACCGTCGAAGCGCGGGGGAGAGTGCGACGAAAGGAGCGACGGATGGGCGAGGCTCGACACGTAGCCGAGGACTTCGTCGACGCTTTCAATGCGCACGACGAGGCGCGGTTGCGCCGTCTCGATCGGGACGACGTCACGTTCGAGGGACCCGGCGACGTGACCCTCACGGGCCCCGACGCCACGACCGAGTACGCGATGGCGTGGATCCACGCGTTCCCGGATGCGCGGATGGACGTCCGCAACACGATCGTGGGCGACGGCTGGGCGGTGCAGGAGTTCACCTTCGAGGGCACGCACGAGGACACGCTCCGCGGTCCCGGCGGCGAGATCCCGGCGACGCACCGGCACCTGAGCGGTCGCGGCGTCCAGATCATGAAGGTGGAGGACGGCAAGATCGCCGACGTGCGCCTGTACTTCGACCAGGTCGACGTTCTGACCCAGCTGGGCATCATGCCCGCCGCGGTCGGCGCCACGGCCTGAGGAGTAGAACTGGTGAGGGCGGCCTTTGCGCCGCCCTCACTGCCTTCGCGACGCGACGGACACCGGGAGCATCGCGAGCGCGACTACTCCGGAGTGCAGAGCGCCCGCCACCACCGCAGCTCCGAGGGAAGAGACACGGGCTGCTCGGTCAGAATCGCACCGTCGACGATCGTGTGACCGCTGCGCTCGACGCGGAGGGCGCCGCCGACGATGTCGTGCTGCGCCCACACCGGGTGTGCCTCGACCGACAGAGGACCGTCGGCGACGCAGGAGAGCCGCGTCGGCTCGGAGGTCGGCGCGGCAAGGTCTGCACCCGTTGGCGTGGCCGTGCGACGGCGAAGCTCTTCGTCCGAGACTGCGACCCGCTCGGGCTCGCCGCACTCGACGGCGATCTCCTCGCTCGAGGCGTGGCCGAGACCCGCCACCGAGAGCCGCTCGCCCGGATCGAACTCGACCTGGAGGCGCCCTCCCGGGCATTCCGCCTGGATGGCCCAGTAGCCGCCGGCAGGATCGGCATCCTCGAGCGACACGCGGGTGTCGCTCCCGCCACCGCACCCGACGACGAGCGCGGCCAGACAAAGCGTCCCAGCGCTGCGCAGTCTCACGGGCGGCACGCATCCGAGTGTACGAAGCGCCGGGATTCCGCTCCTGCGGAATCCCGCTCGCGAGGAAGGATCCCTCGGAGAGGCAGTTGCGGCCGCGACAGCGGACGCCTTTAGGGATGTGCGCCGCCCGAAGGGCGGGGATCAAGCGGCGGGATTACGCTCCTGCGGAATCCCGCTCGCGAGCAAGGGCGAGTGCAGGGGAGAGGATTCGAACCTCTGAAGGCTGAGCCAGCGGGTTTACAGCCCGCCCCCTTTGGCCACTCGGGAACCCCTGCGAGGAACGGGGATTGTAGCCGGGCATCGCGCTTACACTCGGCGATGTGAAGGTCGACGTTCTCGTCGTCGGGGCTGGGCCGGCCGGCTCGTCCACGGCGATCCATCTAGCCCGCGGGGGCGCCCGCGTGCTGCTCGCCGACAAGGCGCGCTTCCCCCGCGACAAGCCCTGCGGCGGGGGCCTGACCGGTCGCGCGCTGAAGCGGATCCCGGTCGATCCGTCGCCGGTGGTCGAGCGCGACGTCGACCGCTTCGAGCTCCGCCTCCGCTACGGCTCGAGCTTCGTGCGCACTCACGACAAGCCCCTCATCCGCATGACCCAGCGGCGGAAGCTCGACGCGTTCCTCGCAGAGCGTGCCGCCGAGGCCGGTACGGAGTTCAGGGACGGGGCGGGGGTGGAAGTGACGGAGCTGACCGACGACCGCGTCTCGGCACGCGTCGGCGGCGAGCTCGTGCATGCGGACGTTCTGGTCGGGGCCGACGGGGCGAACGGGGTCGTCGCGCGCGCCATCGGTGTGAACGAGGAGATCGTCCGCGGCGTCGCGCTCGAGGGGAACGTGCCGCTCGATGCCCTGGCCGGCGACTACGAGCGCACAGCGGTCGTCGAGCTCGTGGTCGTGCCGGGCGGCTACGGCTGGGTCTTCCCGAAGGGCGACCACGCGAACCTCGGCGTGGGCGGGTGGGGGAGCGAGGGGCCGCGGCTCCGAGAGCATCTCGGCCGGCTTGCCCGCGCGCATGGGCTCGACCTCGACGCCCTGACCGACATCAAGGGGCACCGACTCCCGATGAGGCGGCTCGGGACGCTGGCCGGAAAGGGGCGCGTCCTCCTCGTCGGTGACGCCGCCGGGCTCGTCGACCCACTCTCGGGCGACGGGATATACGAGGCGTTCGTCTCCGCCCGCCTTGCCGCGGACGCCGTCCTGACCGGGGACCTCGAGGGCTACACGACAGCCCTCGCCGCCGCCCTCGACCGCCACGCCGCGGCGTCGTGGACGACGAAGCGCGCGTTCGACCGATACCCGAGGATGGTCTTCGCGGCGACGCGCGCGCCGGGTGTCTTCAACGTCGTGGCCCGGCTGCTGTGCGGCGACGTCGCACACCCGGCGGAGGCGCGCGGCGTCGCGCGCTGGCCGCTCAAGCTGATCGCGCGGCTCGGCTCCTGAGTCACTCCTCGGCGAGCGCCTCCGCGAGGAGCGCCGTCGCGAACGTCTGCCAGGCGAGGTCGTCGTCGGTAAGGAGGAGCTGCAGCGCCTCGCGCGCTCCGCGCAGGCCCGCCACCTCGTCGCGCAGCGACGCGAGCCCGACGCGCAGCTTCGCTCGGCGCTCCGGCGTGTCGAGGTCGTCGGCGAGGGCCGTCGCCGCCCGGCCGAACGGGTCGAGCGGGCGGTGCGGGTCGCCGCCGGCGGCAAGGAGCAGCTCCGCGCGGCGGATCGCGGCGTTGCGCTCGTCGTCGTCGATCGCCACGCCGCGGCCGGCGAAGAAGCAGAGGATGGTCCACTGCTCCGTCGGGTCGGCGCGCTCGAGCGAGCGCACCCAGTCGCGGATCGTCTCCCGCGTCACGCGGCCAGCGTAACCGGGCCCGACGAATGTTCGGGTTTCGTTCGCATCACGCAGGAGCGTTCAAGCGCCTGTCGAAACCGACCGATACGGAGACCGTGGGTCGCCTGCGTCTCACCCTGCTCTGCGGCGTCTTCTCTGCGGCAACGGCGTTCTCGACGCCGGCGCTCGCGGCCGACCCTGCGGACACGCCTGCGCCCCCGGCGGCCGTCGCGCTGCCCGTCGTCGCGACCGTGCGGCCGGGCGCCAACTGGGCCGCGCCGCAGATCGCCTCCGTCGTCGTCGCCGGGCTGATGGGCCCCGACGTCGCGTCGTTCAGGCCCGACGACCCGCTGACCCGCGCCGAGCTCCACGACGCGCTCGTCGCGCTCGGCAAGCCGCATGCGACGCCGACCGATCCATCCCGCGTCGTGACGATGCGCGAGCTCGACGCGCAGCTCGTCGCCGCGGTCGGCCTCCTTCCGTCCGCACGGCAGATCCGCCTCGCCGCGCAGGCGGGCGGGCTCGAGCCGACCGACATGCTCGGCACCGAGACGATCGCCCGCCTGCTCGGGCTGCGGATCAACCATCCCGCCGGCCAGGAAGACCTGGAGCGCTCGCCCAAGCAGCCGGCCTCGCGCGCCGAGGCCGCGTACTCGCTGGCGAAGCTCCGCCTGCTCGACCCCCCGCGGATCGATGCGGTGCGCCAGGTCGCTGCGACGTTCTCCGTCCCGGCGCTCGGCGAGTGGCAGCGGCTCGTCCTCTCGCGCGCGCTCCGCTTCGTCGGCTACCCGTACGTCTTCGCGGGGACGTCCGAGAAGCCGCAGACGATCTGGAGCACCGGCGCGCCGAACAACCAGCTCGCGGTGCCCGGCGGGTTCGACTGCTCCGGATTCGTCTGGCGGGTCTTCAAGCTCCAGTCGTACGAGGGCGCACCGTCGCTCGCGGACGTGCTCAGGGGACGCACGACGTACGCGATGAGCGGCGAGGTCGGGAAGGCCAAGCGCATCGCGCCCTCGCTCGTGCAGCCGGGCGACGTCCTCTTCTTCGGTGGACACGGGACGCAGTCGAAGCCGTCGGAGATCGGCCACTCGGGGATCTACGTCGGGAACGGCTGGTTCGTCCACTCCTCGAGCGGCGGCGTCACGCTGCAGCCGCTCCAGGGCTGGTACGCCGACGAGCTCGCCTGGGCCCGGCGGCCGCTCGCCGAGGCCGGCCTCACCGCCTAGACGAGGCGCGCTGGGTGGAATCGCACCGAGCGGGGTAGGCTCCGCTCGTGCGTTGGAAGCGGGTTCCCGGGCAGGGGGACATGGAGGATCGCCGCGGGCAGGCAGGCAGCCCGCTCGGGGGCGGCGGGCTTCCGTTCCCGATCCCGATGGGGAAGGCCGGCGGCGGGATCGGAGGGATCATCCTGATCGTCGTCCTCCTCCTCGTCTTCGGCGGCAACCTGACCGGCGGCGGCGGCAGCGGCCCGCTCGACCCGGGCGGCGTCGACGAGACCGTGCCGCAGGCGCCCTCCGGTGCGCAGGCAGGCGGCGGCGACTCGGTCACTGGCAAGGACCAGGCGTTCGAGTTCGCGAAGTTCGTCTCGGACGACGCGCAGGACATGTGGACGCAGGTGTTCCAGCAGGCCGGGAAGACGTACACCCGGGCGCCGGTCGTCACGTTCACGTCGGGAACCGTGTCGGGCTGCGGGCCGGCGTCGTCGCAGACCGGGCCGTTCTACTGTCCCGCCGACCACAAGGTCTACCTCGACCTCTCGTTCTTCCAGGAGCTGTCGCGGCGCTTCGGCGCGCCCGGGGACTTCGCCGCCGCGTACGTGATCGCGCACGAGATCGGGCACCACATCCAGAGCGAGCTCGGGATCGAGGAGCAGGTGCGGCGCAAGCAGCAGAACGACCCGGGCAACGCGAACCTCTACTCGGTTCAGCTCGAACTGCAGGCCGACTGCTTCGCCGGGGTCTGGGCGCGGTCGACGTACGACCGAGGGCTGCTCGACCCGGGCGACACGGAGGAGGGCCTCAAGGCAGCGGCCGCCGTCGGCGACGACCGCCTCGGCGCGCGCAGTCGCGAGCAGTGGACGCATGGGTCGTCGGCCTTGCGCGTGCAGTGGTTCCGCACGGGGTTCGACGCTGGCAAGGCCAGCGACTGCGACACCAGCGACGTCCAGCTGTAGCGCCCGCCCGCAGCAGCCACCCCCGCGATACCCTCGGAGGACCACTTTTCGAGGAGGCACGAGCGATGACGGAGCTTGCCGAGGCGCCGACGACAGGGCGCGACGGGACGATCACGAGGATCCCGCACTGGATCGATGGGGCACGCGTCGACGGGACGTCCGGCCGGAGCGGCCCGGTCTACAACCCGGCGCACGGTGTGCAGACGGGCGCGGTGGATCTCGCGTCGGTCGAGGAGGTCGATGCCGCGGTGCAGAGCGCCCAGCGCGCCCTCCCCGGGTGGCGGTCGACGTCGATCGCGAAGCGCGCGGAGCTGTTCTTCGCGATCCGCGAGCTGTTCCACGCGCATCGCGAGGACCTGGCGAAGCTCCTCACCGCGGAGCACGGCAAGGTCGTAACGGACGCGATGGGGGAGGTCGCCCGCGGGCTCGAGGTGATCGAGTTCGCCTGCGGGATCCCGACGTTGCTCAAGGGCGAGTTCTCCGAGCAGGCCTCGACCGGGGTCGACGTCTACTCGATCCGCCAGCCGGTCGGGGTCGTCGCCGGAATCACGCCGTTCAACTTCCCGGCGATGGTCCCGATGTGGATGTGGGCGCCCGCGGTCGCGTGCGGGAACTGCTTCATCCTCAAGCCGTCGGAGAAGGACCCGTCGGCCTCGTTGCTCACGGCCGAGCTGCTCAAGGAGGCCGGTCTGCCGGACGGCGTCTTCAACGTCGTGCACGGCGACAAGGTCGCGGTCGACGCGATCCTCGAGCACCCGGGGATCGGCGCGGTCTCGTTCGTCGGCTCGACGCCGATCGCCCGGTACATCTACGAGACGGGCACGAAGCACGGGAAGCGCGTGCAGGCGCTCGGCGGCGCGAAGAACCACATGATCGTGCTGCCCGACGCCGACGTCGAGATGGCCGCCGACGCGGCGGTCTCCGCAGGCTACGGCTCGGCCGGCGAGCGCTGCATGGCCGTCTCGGTGCTCGTCGCGGTCGGCGACGTCGCCGACCCGCTCGTCGAGGCGATCAAGGAGCGCCTGCCGAAGGTGAAGGTCGGAGACGGGATGGAGCCGGGCTCGGAGATGGGCCCGCTCGTGACGCGCGAGCACCGCGACAAGGTTGCCTCGTACATCGAGTCCGGGGCGGGCCAGGGCGCGACGGTCGTCGCCGACGGCCGCGAGACGGCCCCCGACGGCGACGGCTTCTTCCTCGGCGTCTCGCTCCTCGACGACGTCACGCCCGAGATGGACGCGTACAAGGACGAGATCTTCGGCCCGGTCCTCTCGGTCGTCCGCGCGAAGTCGTACGACGAGGCCGTCTCGCTCGTCAACGACAACCCATATGGAAACGGCGTCGCGCTGTTCACCCGCGACGGCGGCGCCGCGCGGCGGTTCCAGTTCGACGTCAACGCGGGCATGGTCGGGATCAACGTGCCGATCCCAGTCCCGGTCGCGTACTACTCCTTCGGCGGCTGGAAGGCGTCGCTGTTCGGGGACTCGCACGCGTACGGGCCGGAGTCGATCCACTTCTACACGCGCGGCAAGGTCGTCACCTCGCGCTGGCCCGATCCGGCGACGAGCAAGGTCGACCTCGGATTCCCGCAGACGCGCTGAGAGGCGAAACGGGACCCCTCTTGCCCTTTGACTACGAATAGGTGCAGAATCAGCGGGGGACGGTCGGGGCGGGACTGCGGCGCCGCCCCGATCGCTCTCCTCCTTTCGATCGGTCTGCGTCGGCGGCTCCCGCCGGGAATGCGCACGCGTCCGGCCTCGTTAGTTGCTTTGACAAAATTTGTCTGAGCAAATAGAGGAGGGAATCGAATTGAGCACTACCGCTGATCGCGAGACGACCGTGACGGGCACCTGGGCGAGCGACCCGACGCATTCCACGATCGGGTTCCGCGTCCTGTACATGGGAATCGCCCCCTTCGAGGGCGCGTTCCGCGACTTCGCCGCGACGCTGGACGAACAGGGCATCCGCGGCACCGCGCAGGCGACGAGCGTCGACGTCGACAACGAGCAGCTCGCCGAGCATCTCGCGTCGCCCGATTTCTTCGACATCGCGAACCATCCCGAGCTCGCCTTCGAGGGCGGCCCGCTGACCGTCGAAAGCGACGGAACCGTGACGGTCGACGGACTTCTCACCGTCAAGGACCACAGCGCGCCCGTCGTCCTCACCGGCACGCTCTCCGAGCCTGTCGTCGACCCCTACGGGACCGCGAAGCGCGGCCTGACGCTGCGCGGCACCGTCGACCGCACCCAGCTCGGCCTGAACTGGAACGCACCGCTCCCCGACGGAGGGTCGATGCTCGCGGACGAGGTCGACCTCACCGCCTCGCTCCTGCTCGTCGCCGACGGAGCTCGATAACGGTGCGGCTCCTGGGTGTCTCCGGCAGCCTTCGCTCCGGCTCTCTCAACACGCAGCTCCTCCGCCTCGCCGCGGAGGAGCTGCCCGAGGACGTCGAGCTCGAGCTCTACGACGAGCTCGCCTCGATCCCGCCGTTCGACCAGGATTTCGCCGACCTCGCGCCCGACGAGGTCGTGCGGCTCAAGGTCGCCGTCGCCGAGGCGGACGCGATCCTCGTCGCGACGCCGGAGTTCAACGGGTCGATCCCGGGCCAGCTGAAGAATGCCTTCGACTGGGTCTCCCGGCCCCTCGGCGAGAACCCGGCCCGCGGGAAGCCCGTCGCCGTGATCGGTGCGAGCACGAGCTCGTTCGGCGGCGTCTGGGCGCAGCGCGAGCTGAAGAAGGTGCTGGGCATCCTCGGTGCGCGGGTGCTGGACGTCGAGCTCCCCGTCGCGAAGGCCGACCGGCGCCTGGCCGATCCCGACCTCGAGCTCCGCGCCGAGCTTGCCCGTGTGGCGGACGCGCTCGTCGCGGCGGCCGAGACGTCCGCGCGCGAGTCCGTCCTCGTCTAGCCCGGCTCCGGCGTCCCGTCGAAGCCGGGCTGTGCGAGACTCGGCGAGATGCGCGTGACGATGCTCCTCGCCGACTTCGCGCAGGTGAGCGACGGGAAGCTCACCGTCGTCGGAGGCGGCTGGTCGCTCACCGGCCCCGAGCCCGTGCCGTTCGGCATCGCGATCCTCATCCGCGTGCCGTGGGACCAGGCGAACCAGCGGCACGTGATGCGACTCGAGCTCCTCGACGCCGACGGCCAGCCCGTCGAGATGGAGACCGAGGAGGGACAGCAGCAGGTCGTGTTCTTCGACGACGTCCCGTTCGAGGTGGGGCGCCCGGCGGGTCTGAAGCCCGGCACGCCGCTCGACTTCCCCGTCGCGATCAACTCGGGGCCGCTGCCCCTCGAGCCGGGGCGGTACGAGTGGCGGCTGACGATCGACGACGAGGCCGACGACGACTGGCGGCTGCCCTTCTCGGTGCGTGTCGAGGAAGACGAGGTCTGAGCGCGCCCGCGAGCGCGAGGCTCCTCGGCGGCGCTGCGATCGCCGTCTGCGCGCTGACCTGCGCCGCCGGCGCGCCCGCCGCCCAGCCGGTCCCCCTCGAGACCCTGGTCGGGATGCGCCTCGTCGTCGGGATGGACGGCACGACGCCCTCCGCAGCGCTTCTCGACCGGATCCGCCGCGGACGGGTCGGCGGCGTGATCCTGATGGGGGCGAACGTCCGCAGCGCGTCCCAGGTGCGCTCGCTCACGGCACGACTGCGCGCCGCCGCGACGCAGGGAGGCAGGCGCCTCCTGATCATGACCGACCAGGAAGGCGGGCTGGTCCGACGCTTCCGCTGGGCGCCGCCGGCGGCATCGGCGGAGGAGTTGGGCACGCGCACGGAGGGCGCGATCCGGCGCACGGGGCGCAGCACCGCCGCCGCGCTCGAGCGGCTCGGCGTCGACGTCGACCTGGCGCCGGTCGCCGACGTCCCGGGCGTGCCTGGATCGTTCGTCGCGGCGAGCGACAGGGGCTTCTCGACGATCCCGCAGCGCGCCGCGAAGGACGTGACGGCGTTCGCGCAGGGCCTGCTCGACGGCGGCGTCGCGCCCACCCTCAAGCATTTCCCGGGGCTCGGGCTCGCGACGACCTCCACCGACGACACGGCCGTCCGGATCTCGGCGACCGAGGAGGCGCTCGCACCGGGGCTCGTGCCCTACCGCCGCGCGATCCCGGCGGGTGTCGTGCCGCTCGTGATGCTCTCGAACGCTGCCTACACCGCGTACGGCGGCCAGGTCGCGCCGTGGTCGCCGCGCGTCCTCGCGGCGCTCGGCGCCCTCGGCTTCACCGGCGTGACGATCACCGACGCCCTCGAGCCGCTGGCGACGACGCACCACGTGACGCTCGGCCAGGCGGCGCTGCGGGCCGCCCGCAACGGCGTCGATCTCCTGCTCTTCGTCGGGAGCGAGCGCTCGACCGCGGCGGTGTACGACCAGCTCCTCGCGGCCGCCCGCGCCGGCCGCCTGCCCCGGGCGGCGCTCGAGGAGAGCGCCGCCCGGATCGACGAGCTCGCCGCGACGTACGCGGGCTAGTCTCCCCCGGATGCGCGCACGTCGGATCGGGGCTGCCGTGCTCTACGGCCGAAGCGCGCTGCGGGTCGCGCGCCGCGGCCGTCGGCCGGGTCACGAGGAACGGCTCGTGTTCGTGGTCGGCTCCCCGCGCTCGGGCACCACGATCACCGCCAGCCTGCTCGGCTCGCTCCCCGGCTTCGTCGACCTCGACGAGGTGCAGCCGTGGAAGGCGGCGATCCCCTCGCTGATGGAGAGCCCGGTCGACGAGGCAGCGGGGCGGCTCCGGACGATCCTCGAGCGCGTCCGCCGGCTCGGGCTGGCGGGCGGGCTGCGCGGCGTCGAGCAGACGCCGGAGACGAGCTTCGTGCTCGCCGCGGCGCTGCAGGCGTACCCGAGCGCGACCGCCGTCCACGTGATCCGGGACGGACGCGACGTCGTCACGTCGCTCCTCGAGCGCGGCTGGCTCAACGCCGCGCGCACCGGAGAGGACGACGCGCGGCTCGCGTACGGCTCCCACCCGCGCTTCTGGGTCGAGCCCGAGCGTCGCGACGAGTTCACGGAGGTGTCGGACGCGACCCGCGCCGCGTGGGCGTGGCGTCGCTACGTGACCGCCGCGGGCGCCTTGCCGGAACGCACCGTCGAGGTGCGCTACGAGCAGCTCGCGTCGGACCCGGCCGCCGCGGCCCTGGCGGTCGCCGAGGCGCTCGGTGTCGACCACGAGAAGGTCGCAGAGCGGTTCGCGCGCGTGCACGACCGCTCGGCGGGTCGCTGGCGGCGTGACCTCTCGGCCGACGAGCTGGCGGACGTCGAGCGGGAGGCAGGGGAGGCGCTCGCCGCGCTCGGCTACGCGGGAGGCTAGCTCGCGGCGCTCGTGGCTGCCGTTGCGACGACGCCGATCCGCTCGAGCTCGGCGAGCACGAGCGCGACCGACTCGTCGGGCGTGAGCGCGACGGTGTCGGCGACGACCTCGGCGTCGTCTGGATCCTCGTACGGGTCGTCGACGCCGGTGAAGTGCTGGATCTCGCCGGCGAGCGCCTTCGCGTAGAGGCCTTTCACGTCGCGCCGCGCGCACTCCTCGAGCGGGGCCTTGACCCAGACCTCGACGAACGGGCCCTGCTCCTCGACGAGCGCCCGCACGCGCTTGCGCGTCCCGTCGTACGGGGAGATCGCGGCGACGACGACGGCTGCGCCGTGGCGCGTGAGCCGCGAGGCGACCCAGCCGATCCGCTCGATGTTCGTGTCGCGGTCCTCGTGCGAGAACCCGAGGCCCTTCGAGAGGTGGGTGCGGACGACGTCCCCGTCGAGCACCTCGACGTGCGCGCCGCGCCGCTCGAGCTCGACGGCGAGCGCGTGGCCGATCGTCGTCTTGCCGGCCCCGGAGAGGCCGGTCAGCCAGACCGTGAAGCCGGTGCTCCGCTCCGCCGCCACGGGCGGATTGGTACCAGAGGCGGCGCGGCGCAGGACTGTGCAGCCGTTCAGTGAATCGGTCGAACGTGGCCGAGAACGAGGACCTGCGCACGTCCGGGACGTTCGACCGGTTCGCGGCGCACGCATCGGACTTCGTCAGCGAGGCGGTCTTCTTCCTCGCCTGTGTCCTGCTGGTCGTCGTGTGGCTGCCGAGCTACTTCGTCTTCGGGGACATCGATACGTGGCAGCTCGTGATCAACACCGCCACGACGATCGTCACCTTCCTCCTCGTGGCCCTGCTCCAGAACTCGCAGCGGCGGAACGAGCTCGCCATGAACGCGAAGCTCGACGCTCTCGCCGACGGGCTCGCCGACCTGATGGAGGGGATCGCGCCCGAGAACGCCAAGCTCCAGAGCGACATGCGGGAGCTGCGCAGGGCCGTCGGCATCGAGAAGCCCGGCTAGGACGCGGACGGGTGGAGCAGCGGCACCTCCGACTCGCGCGCGCCGCGCAGGTGCTCGACGAGCGACGGCGGCGTGACCACGGTCGCCGCTCCCCGGGTCGGGCGTGCAACCTCCGCGGTGTAGCCTCGCGGCGTCCACCGCCGCAGAAACCGGCCCGCGACGAGATACGGCTCGCCGTCGCGGAGGACGAACGCGCCGTCGGGCAGCGACGCGAACGGAAGCTCGTGGAAGCGCCGGCGACCTGCGCGATCGATCCGCTCGGAGTGCAGCCGCAGGTCGATCGCGTCCGCGCCCGCCTCGTCGTGCAGCTCCCGCCAGAGCGCGGCGAACCGCACGTAGTCCTCCCGGCGACACTCGGCGCACGGACGGTGGCCCGCGGCGAGCGCGGTCGCCTCGTCGAGGAAGAACAGCTCCGTGAAGCGGCCGGGGCGCATCAGCGGATGGCGGCGGCGGTTCTCGAACTCGAGGCGGCACGCGATCCAGCGGCGCACCTGGTAGCGCCGCACGATCCGACCGGAGGCGTCGTGCAGGCACCCGCGATTGCCGTATACGAGCCCACGGGCCGGATCGGCGAGGAGGTCTCCGAGCGGGGTGACGCGGTTCTGCAGAGGCATGCTTCCGGACCTAACCGCACCGTCCCCGTCCGCGTGAGGCGAGGCGCATCCGCATAACTCGCCCGCAACACTGGTCCCGCCTATCGTGAGCAGCATGGACTGGGCGATCTTCCACGCCGTGAACGCGGGCGTCGCGACGCGCGACTGGCTCGAGGATCCCGTCACGGCGCTCTCCGACGCGCTCGTCCCCCTGTACGCCCTGGCGACCGTCGCGCTGTGGCTGCTGGCCCGGCCCTACGGCAACCCACGGTGGAAGCTCGCGTCGGCGTCTGCCCTCACCGCCGCCGCGGTGGCGCTCGCCGTGAACCAGGTCGTCTCGCATCTCTGGGCGAGGCCCCGACCCTTCACCGACCATCCCGACCTGACGCACGTGCTCGCCGCGCGCACGACCGACCCGTCGTTCCCGAGCGACCACGCGGCCGCCGCGTTCGCGATCGCGTTCGCCGTGCTCGCCTTCTCGCGGCGGGCCGGCGCGCTGTTCCTCGTCGCGGCGACGGCGATCGGGCTCTCGCGGATCGCGCTCGGGATGCACTATCCGAGCGACGTGCTCGCCGGCGCGCTCGTCGGCTTCGGCGCCGCGACGCTCGTCACGACGCTCGGCAGCCCGTGGCTCGCGCGCCTTGTCGTGCTCGTCAGCCGCGTCACGGATCCGCTCTTGCGCCCCGTCTGGGCGTGGTGCCGCCGGCAGCTGCCGGCGTCGCGCCCCTAGCCGTTCTCAGGCGGCCGGGGTCGGGGCGAACGGGCGCAGCTCGTCGACGCCCGGCTGGACGATGCCGACGTGCGACTCGGGCGCCTCGTTCCACGCGCCGGGCAGGTCGCCGAGCGGCTCGGACACGACGACGCGCGTCTCGTCGGACAACGACGCAAGCTCGGCGCTCTCCGGATAGAGCTCCTTGAGCGCGTCCATCCGCGTGCTGAACCAGAGCGACCTCGAGTCGCCCTCGCTCGAGTAGCGAAACGCCCAGATCGCGGTGCCGTCGGTCGTCGCGACGGTCATCTGGATCGGGTTCTCTACACCGTGGCGCCTGCCGGTCTCCTCGACGAGGCCGACCATCCGTTGGACCGCCGCGATCGGGTCGTCACGGAGCCCGAACGTCAGCGCGAGGTAGAACATCGTCTCCGAGTCCGTCGTGCCCTCGATCGCCGGGTAGAACGCGTCGTCGACCGCGAGCACGAGCTCGCGCTTGACCGTGGCGAACTCGCGGATCAATCCGTTGTGCATCCACAGCCACTGCCCGTGGCGGAAGGGATGCGTGTTCGTCTCTTGGATCGCCGTCCCGGTCGACGCGCGGATGTGCGCGAAGAAGAGCGGTGAGGAGACACCCGCAGCGAGCTCGCGCAGGTTGCGGTCGTTCCAGGCCGGATGGGTGCTGCGGTACACCCGCGGCGTCCCTGTGTCGTCGTACCAGCCGACGCCGAACCCGTCCCCGTTCGTCGTCGTCGCCCCGAGTCGGGAGTGGAGACTCTGGTCGATCAGCGACCGCTCGCGCTTCACGAGGAGCTCCTCGAGCCGGATCGGGGTACCGGAGTATGCGAGCCAGCGGCACATCAGTCGCTCCTTTGGGTTGCGCCCGGCTGCTCCGACGGGATCCGCTGGGCGGCGAACAGCGCCACGAGGACGAGGAGGGCGAGGATCGCGAGGGCTGACCGGAGCCCGTCGAGCCGCGCCCCGGCATAGGCGTCGAGCGTGGCGTTCGTCGTCCTGCGGTCGACGCGCGCCTCGTCGAGCGCCGCCTCGAGATCGGCGTCGGAGATGAACGGCACGCCGCCCGCCAGCTCGACCTGCGCCTGGGACTTCACACGTTGCGGGATCGCTGAGCTCTGCTGGACGTTCACGAGGAACGACGAGGTCAAGGCGGCGATCATCACGGAGCCGGCCAAAGCGGTGCCCATCGAAGCGCCGAGGTTCGTCATGGTGTTCTGGACTCCCCCGACCTCCGGGCTCTGGTCGTCCGGCACCGCCGAGACGGTGACTGCTCCGAGCTGCGACGCGAGAGCGCCGATCCCGAGGCCGATCAGGAGCATCGGCACGAACACGATCTCCGGCCCCGAGTCCGTGTCGAGCGTGGCGAGGAGAACGATCGTGCCGACGAGGAGCGAGAAGAGACCGCAGCGGACGACGAGCCGCGGGGAGACGGTCGGGAACAGCCTGGGCACGCCGATTGCGGCGGCGAGCAGCGTCACCGAGAGTGGCAGCAGACGCGCGCCGGTGGCCAGCGCGGACAGGCCGAGACAGACCGACAGATACAGCGGCACGACGAAGAACAGGCCCGCCTGGGCGAGGTACTGGAAGAAGAACATCATCAGCCCGCCGTTGAGCTGCTTGTTGCGAAGCATGGCCGGGCGCACGAGCGGCTCGCCACCGTGCGCCTCGACCCGCGCTTGCCAGCGGAAGAAGAGCCAGATCACGAACAGCCCGGCGAGGATCAGCCACACGGTGGGCGACAGCCCGGCCCATTCTGGCCCGCCGGGCTTGGGCTGGATCCAACCCCATTCGGCCGAGCGCAGAACGCCGAACACGAGCAGGGCGAGGCCTGTGGCGGAAAGCACCGCGCCGACGAAGTCGAAGCGAGGGCGCTCCTCGACCGGGGCGTCCGCGATCCGCCGCGTCAGCAGGAGGATCGCGATCACGAGGACGACCTCGCCCGCGAACACCCAGCGCCACGAGAAGTACGTCGTGCAGAAGCCGCCGACGAGCGGGCCGACCGCGACCGCGATCGCCCCGGCGGCCGCGACGAGGCCGTATGCGGCCGGCCGCCGCTCGGGCGGGAAGTTGCCCGCGACGAGCGCGACGATCGCGGGGAGGATCAGCGCCGCGCCGACGCCCTCGAGGAAGGACCAGCCGAAGAGCAGCACGGGAAGGTTCGGCGCGATCGACGTCGTGAACGAGCCGCAGCCGTAGATGACGCAGCCGATCGCGAACGCGCGCTTGCGGCCGATCATCGCGCCGACCTTGGCGCCGGTGATCATCAGCGCCGCCATCACCAGCGTGTAGGCGGTGATCGCTCCCTGGATGCCGGTCACGGTCGTGTTGACATCCTTGGCGACGGTGGCGATGGAGACGTTCATCACCGAGGTGTCGAGCGTCATCAGGAACTGGCCAGACGCCAGCGTGACCAAGACGGGGGTGCCACGCGCGCTGTCAACCATCACGCGAACCTAGGTGCCCGCCGCACCGGCCTCATCCTCCGAACCGGATGACGGGGA
>DASSJV010000061.1:0-11814 GCA_035691005.1 Gaiella sp.
CTTCTCGATGCGGTGGTAGCGCGTGTCGATCTCGTCGTCGAAGCGGATCACCTCGTCGCAGAGCTCGATGTCGCGCCGCTCCAGGGCGTCCATCGCGCCGCGCACCGAGCGGAGCACGACCTCGCCCTGCTCCTGCAGGCTCGCTTCGAGAGCGTCGAGGCGGGACTGGAACTGGACGCGGGCCATCAGCGTCCCCTCAGGTGATGCGGCCACGTTCCTCGCGTGCTAGGAGCAAGCCAGGCTAGGACGCAGGGAGCCTCGATACCTGAAGGGATCGGGGCGACTGAGGACGACGCATGGCGCCGCTCATCGCACGCGGGGGACCTGGAGGGCATTGCCTGAGGGGACGCGATCAACCGAACCGTCCCGTCACGTAGTCCTCGGTGCGCTGGTCGGACGGGTTCGTGAACAGCTTCGCCGTGCGGTCGTACTCGACGAGCGTCCCGTGCCGGCGCGCCCCGTTCTCGTCGACCGAGACGCTGAAGAAGGCGGTCATGTCCGCCACGCGCGCCGCCTGCTGCATGTTGTGCGTGACGATCACGATCGTGTAGTCGCGCTTGAGCTCGTGGACGAGGTCCTCGATGCGCGACGTCGACACCGGGTCGAGCGCCGACGCGGGCTCGTCCATGAGGATCACGTCCGGCTCGACGGCGAGCGCGCGCGCGATGCACAGGCGCTGCTGCTGACCGCCGGAGAGCCCGAGGGCGTTGTGCTTGAGGCGGTCCTTCACCTCGTCCCAGAGCGCGGCGCGCGTGAGCGCCCCCTCGACCCGCTCGTCGAGCCCCGCCTTCAGACCGAGCACGCGCGGGCCGAACGCGATGTTGTCGTAGATCGACTTCGGGAACGGGTTCGGCTTCTGGAAGACCATCCCGATCCGCCGGCGCACCTCGACCGGGTCGACGCTCGGCCCGTAGAGGTCGCGCCCGTGGTAGTGGACCTTGCCCGACACCACGGCGGCCGGGATGAGGTCGTTCATCCGGTTGAAGCACCGGATCAGCGTGCTCTTGCCGCAGCCGGAGGGACCGATGAACGCCGTCACGTAGTTCCGCCGGATGTCGAGCGTCACGTCCCTGAGCGCCGCCGCGCCGCCGTACGACACCTCGAGCCCCTCGACGGCGAAGACGATCTCCCGCCCGCGCTCGTCGCCGGCCTCAGCCGGTGCGAGCTGCGCGAGGCGCAGGTTGTCGAGCTCGGGTGCGGTCACGGCCACTCCGCGGCGAGTGTCGCCCGCGCGCTCGACTCCAGGGGGTTCCCGCTGGTGAACGTCCGGTGAGGAAGTGGTGAACGCTCAGCGCGGCGCCGGGATGCTGCAGCGGATCTCGAGGCCCGCGCCGAGGCCGCCCGCCGCCTCCACCGTGCCTCCCGCCTGCCCGACGACGTGCTTGACGATCGCGAGCCCGAGCCCCGTCCCGCGCGAGGCGCGGGCGCGGTCGGCGCGGAAGAATCGCTCGAAGAGGCGGGCGAGCTGCGCCTCGTCGACCCCGACGCCGTCGTCGGTGCCGCGCACCACCACCTCGTCGCCCGCGCGCTCCACCGCGAGCGTGAAGGTCGCACCGGGACCGGCGTAGCGGATCGAGTTCTCCGCGAGGTTCTGGGCGAGCACGCGCAGCATGCGCGGCCGGATCGCGACCCTGATCTCCGGGTCGCCCTCGACGACGAGCGCGACCCCGGCCCGTCTCGCGCGCTCGTCGAGCTCGGCCGCGACGGCCTCGAGCTCCGGTCGCACCGGGACCGCTCCGAGCGAGACGACCCGCGTCCCGGACTCGAGCTCCGAGAGGAACAGCACCTCGTCGATCAGCTCGCGGATCTGCTCGACCTCGACGCGCGCCTGCTCGACGAGCTCCGCGACGTCCTCACCGGGGAGCGCGGCCGTCTCGAGCAGCGCCAGGAGCCGCGCGAGCGGGGTCCGCAGCTCGTGGGAGACCGCGGCGGTGAACCCCGCGCGGAGCTCCTCGTACGCCGTGAGGTCGCCGCTTCGGCTGAGGTAGACGAGCCGCTCGCGGCGGCCGCCCACGTCGTAGGGCACGACGAGCGGGATGATCCCCGCGTCGCCGGAGAGCAGCCCGTTCGGGATTCGCTCACCCTCACGCAGGCCGTCGATCGACTGGCGGGCGCGGCGGCTCGCGCCGATCACCCGGTCCGAGTCGTCGAGGACGACGACCGCCTCCCGGCTCTCCTCGAGAAGCGTGCGTCCCCGGACCGCGTCGCCGTCCATCTTCACGTCGTTCTAACAGACGGCTGACGCACGGCTTGCGCCCGACACACGGGCAGTTCACCCCGGAGACGGTGAATAGCGGCGACGCCCGCAACGACGGGTGCAGCCGAGGAAGGGAGACGAGATGAGGACCAGGGCACTCGGGCTGGCGGCGGCGATCGGCTCGCTCGCGCTTGCGGCGAGCGCGCTCGCCGCGAGCGTCGACGGGACGCCGGGCGACGACCGGCTGCGCGGGACGCCGAACGCCGACGTGATCCGGGCGTTCGACGGCAACGACCACGTCGCCGCGCGCGCGGGCAACGACCTCGTGCGCGCCGGGAAGGGCGACGACACCGTGTGGGGCGACCAGGACAGCGACATCCTGTTCGGCGGCGTCGGCAACGACCGGATCGGCGGCGGCCACGCCGACGACGTGGTCTGGGCGGGCTCGGGCAACGACACCGCGCACGGCGGCCCCGGCGGCGACGAGCTCCACGGCGGGACCGGCGACGACACGGTCACGGGCGGATACGGCGACGACCGTCTGTGGGCAGGCGGCGGCGCCGACACCGTCCGCGGCGGGCCGGGCGACGACACGCTCCACGCCCTCGCCGCGGACAACACCCCGGACACGCTCCTGTGCGGTCCGGGCCACGACACCGCGAAGGTGCGGCGGTCGGAGCGTTCGACGACGACGATCCGCGGCTGCGAGGTGATCGGCGTCGTCGTCACACCCTCGGGGGACGACGAGGCCGCCGAGGCCGACCGGGACGCGGAGGCCGAGTAAGGACGAACCGGGTGCCCGGTGTGGGGCCCGGGCACCCGCGTTCACCAGATCGTTACCATCCGTTCACCATTCGTCGGCCGGGCGCAGGCCGTCCGGCCGCGACACTTCCGTCGGATGGCGAAGATCCTGATCATCGAGGACGACGACGTGATCGCGCGCGGCATGGCGCGTCACCTCGAGGCCGCCGGCTTCGACGCGGTCGGCGTCGCGAACGGCGAGACGGGGCTCGCCCGGCTCCGCTTCGAGCGCCCCGACGTCTGCGTGCTCGACCTGATGCTCCCCGGGGTGGACGGCTGGAAGGTGATCGAGGAGGCGCGGGGAGAGGGGATCGGCACGCCGATCGTCGTCGTGTCCGCGCGCGGCACGGAGCACGACCGCATCCACGCGCTCGAGATCGGCGCGGACGACTACCTCGTGAAACCGTTCTCGATGAAGGAGCTCGTCGCACGCGTCGGCGCGGTCGCGCGGCGCGGGACGAGGGCGCAGGAGCCGCGCCGCGGGGAGGAGCTCGTGATCGAGGAGCTCCGCCTCGACCCGCGGAACGTGCAGGCGTACGTCGACGGAGCGAGCGCCGAGCTCACCCCGACCGAGTTCCGGCTGATCTACGCCCTCGCGCTCGAAGAAGGACGGGTGCTCACCCGCGACGAGCTCCTCCAGCGCGTCTGGGGCCGCCGCGCTACGCACCGCGACCGCACGGTGGACGTGTTCGTCCGGAAGCTCCGCGAGAAGATCGACGCCCGCGCGTCGCACCACACCTTCCTCCAGACCCGCTACGGCGTGGGCTACAAGCTCGAGGCCGAGACGAAGTAGCGGGAACCCGGCGCTTCTTCGTCGGCGGCGGGACCGCGGTCGGCGGCCGGAGGCCGGCTTCGCCGGCCGGGAGGCCAGGTACGCGAGGGCGAGTCGCAACCCGGAACGAGGGGGCTCGTGGGGACCATGAGGTTCCCCCACGCTGATATACTTAGCTTCACGAATGATTCGTGAGGCTACGCTTTCTACACAAGAGATCGCCGAGGAGCTGAGACCTGCGATGCTCCGCCTCGGGCGATACCTTCGCCGGGAGACCGAGCAGCTGGGCGTCACATCGCACCAGGCAACGCTGCTCTGGCTCGTGCGGACGCGCCCCGGGCTTTCCCTCCGCGAGCTCGCACAGGAGGAGGGCATCTCGGCCCCCTCGCTCTCCGCCCACGTCGACCGGCTCGAGACGCTCGGCCTGATCCGCCGCGTTCGCTCGACCGACGACCGGCGACGTGTCGGCCTCGAGCTCACGCCGGAGGGGCGGGCGACGCTCCGACGCGTCCGCGCGCGGCGGACGACGTGGCTCGCGAACAGGCTCGACCGGCTTTCCGACGAGGACCGCGAGCGGCTCGAGGCCGCGCTTCCCGCCCTCAGGGCGCTGCTGGAGCCCACGCAGTGAGCACCGTCGCGATCGCGCTGCGCGGACGAACGTTCCGCTCGCTGCGCCGCCATCGCAACTACCGGCTGTTCTTCACAGGCCAGCTCATCTCGGTCGCGGGGACCTGGATGCAGAACATCGCGCTGGCGTGGGTCGTGATCGAGCTCTCGAGCTCGCCGCTCGCGGTCGGCGCCCTTGCGTTCTGCCGCTTTCTCCCCTTTTTCCTGCTCAGCCTCGTCGCGGGTGTCTTCGTCGACCGCCTCGACACCCGGCGCCTGCTGATCACGACCCAGGCGTCCGCGATGCTCGTGTCGGTCGTGCTCGCCGCGGTGACGCTCACCGGCCTGGCCACGCTGCCTGTCGTCTACGCGCTCGCCGCGCTCGGCGGGCTGATCCTGGTCTTCGACTCGCCGGGCCGTCAGACGCTGACGTTCCAGATGGTCGGCCCGAGCGAGCTGCCGAACGCCGTTGCGCTCAACTCCGGCCTGTTCAACGCCTCGCGCGTGGTCGGACCGGCGCTCGCCGGGGTGACGATCGCGGTCGCCGGCGTCGGATTCTGCTTCGTGGTCAACGCCGTCAGCTTCCTCGCGGTGCTCGTCGCGCTCAGGGAGATGCGCGTCGACGAGCTCACCCCGGTGGTGAAGAACCCCGACACACGGGTCCTCGCCGGAATCCGCGAAGGGCTCGCCTGGTCGTCGCGCTCGCCGATCGCGACGACCGTGCTCGTCGTCGTGACGATCGTCTCGACCGTCGGTTTCAACTTCAACGTGCTCGTGCCGCTCCTCGCGTCGCAGACGCTCGACGTCAGCGCGTGGATGTTCGGCGTGCTGTCGGCGAGCTTCGGCCTCGGGGCGCTGGTAGGGGCGCTGGCGACGGCGACGCTCCGCAGCGCAAGCCCGCGGACGTTCATCGGCGGGGCGATCGGGTTCAGTCTCGCGATGCTGGCCCTCGCACCCGTGCACACCGCAGCGATCGCGCTCGTCCTGCTGTTCGCGCTCGGGCTGTCCTTCTCGCTCTTCACGGCGAGCGCGAACGCGCTCGTGCAGCTCGCCTCGCCCGACCACCTGCGCGGCCGGGTCGTCAGCCTCTACCTCTTCGCCTTCGCCGGCCTCGCGCCGATCGGGGGACTCGTCGCCGGGTGGCTCGCCCAGGTCGGCGGGACCGAGCTCGCCTTTGCCGTGGCCGGCCTCTCGGGCCTCGCGGCGGTCGCGTGGGCCGCGCGGCGGCTCTCTCCGACCATGGTTGCGCCTGCCTCGACCGAGGGGTGAGTCCCCCGACGGGGGGAGCAGGTCGCGCACAGGACGCGCTCATCGACTACGGTGTGGACCCGGCATCGCACGGACGTGAACCCGCCGCCGCCGCGGCATCCCGGACGTGCGATGCCGTATTCGTCCCGGTTACCGGCTTGGGTCGATTCGGCTTCCGGCGCCGGCGAAGCCGGCAGCCCGCTTCAGGGATGTGCCCTTGGCACGGCGAAGCCGAGCCAACGGAGTTTGCGGCGTCCGTTCGGCGGGAGCCGAATGGACGCTCGCAGGCAAGTAGGGTGGGTAGGTGAGCGGAGCACGGCAGCACTACGGGCTCACGCTCGGGATCCTCACGCTCGCCACGACCGCGTACGCGCTCCAGCAGACGATGGTCGTGCCCGCGCTCCCGGAGCTCCAGCGCGAGCTGGACGCGTCGACGACGTGGGTCACGTGGGTGCTCACGGGCTTTCTCCTGTCGGCCGCGGTGTGCACCCCGATCCTCGGCAAGCTCGGCGACCGGTTCGGGAAGGAGCGCCTGCTCGTCGCGTCGCTCGGGACGTTCTTCGTCGGGTGCGTCGGCTGCGCGCTCGCACCCGACATCTGGACGCTGATCGCGGCGCGGGTCGTCTCCGGCGCGGGCGGCGCCGTGTTCCCACTCAGCTTCGGGATCATCCGCGACGAGTTCCCGCCCGAGCGCGTGAAGGTCGGGATCGGCCTTCTTTCCGCGGTCTTCGGTGTCGGCGGCGGGCTCGGGCTCGTCCTGTCGGGCGTGATCGTCGACAACGCCAGCTGGCGGTGGATCTTCGTCGTCGGCGCCGCGGCGGTCGCGGTCGCGATGGTCCTCGTCCACCGGTTCGTCCCGGAGTCCCCGGTTCGCTCGACGTCCCGCATCGACGTCCCCGGAGCCGTCCTCTTCTCGGCGATGCTCCTCTCGCTCCTGCTCGGGCTGTCAGAGGGCGAGAACTGGGGCTGGACGTCGCCGGCGGTGCTCGGGCTCTTCGGGCTCGCGGCCGTCCTGGGCGTGACGTGGGTCGTGTTCGAGCTCAGGGTCGACGAGCCGCTCATCGACATGCGTGTCCTCGCCGAGCGGCCGGTGCTCCTGACGAACACGACGGCGCTGATCGCGGGCTTTGCGATGTTCGGCGCGTACATCCTCGTGCCGCGCTTCGTCGAGTCGCCGGGTGGGCTTCCGTCCTCGGTCGCGGAGCGGCTCGGCTACGGGTTCGGCGCGAGCGCCACGACGACCGGGCTCTACCTCCTGCCCGGGTCGATCCTGATGCTGTTCGCGGGCCCCATCGCCGGGCTGCTCGGCCGTCGTGTGGGCTCGAAGTGGCCGCTCGCGATCGGGATGACGCTGATCATGCTCGCCGCGGGCGCCCTCGCCGCGTTCCACGACGAGCCGTGGCAGATCGTCGCCGCGATGGCCGCGCTCAGCGCCGGCGTCGGGTTCGCGTTCGCCGCGATGGCGGCGCTGATCACGGAGGCGGTCGCGCCGACCGAGACGGGGATCGCGACCGGGCTCAACACGGTGATGCGAACGGTCGGCGCGGTGATCGGCGCGCAGATCGGGGCCGCGATCCTCTCGGCGGACACCCTCGCGGGAACGGCGGTGCCGGCCGAGAGCGCGTACGCCACCGCCTTCGTGCTCTCGGCCGTCGCCGCCGCGGTCGCGGCGGTGGTCTCGGTGTTTGTCACGCCGACGAACCTCCGGAGGCGACGCGCCTCCGTGGCGGCCGAGCCTGCGGGCGCGCGGGCCCGCTAGTCGCTCAGCCGAGCGTCCAGGTGTCGGAGCCGTGCAACAGGGCGGCGAGGTCGCCGTCCCCGCGCTGCTCGACGGAGCTTCGCACCTGCTCGTGCACGAGGTCCTCGTAGACCGGGCGACTGACGGACCGGAACACGCCGAGCGGGACGGCGCCCGCCGACTCCCAAGTCAGCCGGGCGAGCGCGAACGCGAGACCCGGGTCGTCGCGCAGCGGGTCGTGGCGCAGCAGGCCGCCCGCGGATGCGTCGACGATCTCGAGGGTCCCGTCGGAGCGCATCCGCACGCCCTTCTCGCCCCAGCGCACCTCCTCGCCGGCGCGGAGGTAGAGGCGGTTCTCCTTCTCGTCGCGGACGACGTCGAAGGCCCCGTCGTTGTAGATGTTGCAGTTCTGGAGGATCTCCACGAACGCCGCCCCGCGGTGCTGGGCGGCGGCCCGGAGCACCTCGGCGGAGCCCTGCTTGTCGGTGTCGATCGCGCGGGCGACGAAGGTCGCCTCGGCGCCGATCGCAATGGAGAGGGGGTTGAACGGCTGGTCGACGGAGCCGAGCGGCGTCGACTTCGTCACCTTCCCGAGCTCCGAGGTCGGGGAGTACTGGCCCTTCGTCAGCCCGTAGATGCGGTTGTTGAAGAGGAGGATCGTGATGTCCACGTTCCGTCGGAGCGCGTGGATCAGGTGGTTGCCGCCGATCGAGAGCGCGTCCCCGTCGCCGGTCACGACCCAGACGGAGAGATCCGGCCGGGCCGTCGCGAGCCCCGTCGCGATCGCCGGCGCGCGCCCGTGGATCGAGTGCATCCCGTAGGTCTCCATGTAGTACGGGAACCGCGCGGCGCAGCCGATGCCGGAGACGAAGACGAGGTTCTCGCGCGGGACGCCGAGCTCGGGCAGGAACGACTGTACGCCCGCGAGGATCGCGTAGTCGCCGCAGCCGGGGCACCAGCGGACCTCCTGGTCGGACTTGAAGTCCTTCGCCGTGAGCTGGACGAGGCCGTTGCCGTTGCCGTTGCCGCCGGTCATGCTTCCTCCAAAATCGCCGAGATCGCGTCCTCGAGCTCGGCCGCCGAGAGCGGCCGCCCACGGACGCGCGTGTACGAGACCGCGTCGACGAGGAACTCGGCGCGGAGGAGCATCGCGAGCTGCCCGAGGTTCATCTCGGGCACGAGCACCTTCGGATAGCGGCGCAGCACGTCGCCGGTGTTGCTCGGGAACGGGTTGAGATGGTGCAGGTGGGCACGCGCGACCTTGAGGCCGCGCTTGCGCACGCGACGGGTGGCGGCCGCGATCGGGCCGTAGGTCGAGCCCCAGCCCACCACGAGCAGCTCGGCGTCGCCGTCGGGATCGTCGAGCTGGAGCTCCGGGACGTCTGCGGCGATGCCTGCGACCTTCTGCGCGCGCAGCCTGACCATGTGGTCGTGGTTGTCGGGGTCGTAGGAGATCGCGCCGGTCACGTCGGCCTTCTCGAGGCCGCCGATCCGGTGCTCGAGGCCGGGTGTACCCGGGATCGCCCAGGGCCGCGCGAGGGTCTCCGGATCGCGCCTGAAGGCCTCGAACGGCTCGTCGCCCGCCTCGGCGAAGGGGACGGAGATGTCGGGCAGCGCGTCGACCTGCGGGATCAGCCACGGCTCCGACCCGTTCGCGAGGTACGCGTCGGAGAGCAGGTAGACGGGCGTGCGGTACTTGAGAGCGATCCGCACCGCCTCGATCGCGGCGTCGAAGCACTGCGACGGGCTCGACGCGGCGACGACCGGCACCGGGCTCTCGCCGTTCCGGCCGAAGAGCACCATCAGCAGGTCGGCCTGCTCGGGCTTCGTCGGCATACCGGTCGACGGGCCGGCGCGCTGGATGTCGAGGATCACGAGCGGCAGCTCGAGCGCGATCGCGAGGCCCACGGTCTCCGCCTTCAGCACCACCCCTGGGCCTGCCGACGCCGTGACGCCCAGCGCGCCGCCGAACGCAGCGCCGACCGCCGCCCCGACCGCCGCGATCTCGTCCTCGGCCTGGAACGTGACGACGCCGAAGTCCTTCCGCCCCGCGAGCTCCTCGAGGATCGACGACGCGGGCGTGATCGGGTACGCGCCGAGGAAGAGCGGCAGACCCGAGAGACGCGACGCCGCGATGAGCCCGTAGGCGAGCGCGGTGTTGCCCGTGATCTGCCGGTAGGTGCCGGGCGCGAGGGGCGCGGGCGCGACCTCGTAGGAGACCGCGAAGTCCTCCGACGTCTCGCCGTAGTTCCAGCCCGCACGGAACGCCTTCGTGTTCGCCTCGACGATCTCCGGCCGCTTCGCGAACTTCCGCTCGATGAAGGTGATCGTCCCCTCGACCGGGCGGTGGTAGAGCCACGACATCAGCCCGAGTGCGAAGAAGTTCTTCGACCGCTCGGCCTCGCGGGGCGTGATCCCCTCGATCCCCTTGAGCGCGCCGACCGTCATCGAGGTGAGCGCGACCTCGTGGACGTGGTAGTCGCCGAGCGAGCCGTCGTCGAGCGGGCTCGTCGCGTAGCCCGCCTTCTGCAGCGTGCGGTCGCCGAATGCGTCGGTGTTGACGATGATCGTCGCGCCCTTCGGCAGGTCGCCGAGGTTCGTCTTCAGGGCGGCGGGGTTCATCGCGACCAGGACGTCCGGCCGGTCGCCGGCCGTGAGGATGTCGTGGTCGGCGAAGTGGACCTGGAACCCCGAGACGCCGGGCAGCGAGCCGGCGGGCGCGCGGATCTCCGCCGGGAAGTCCGGGAACGTCGCGAGGTCGTTGCCGAGCGTCGCGGTCTCGCTCGTAAAGCGATCCCCGGTGAGCTGCATCCCGTCGCCGGAGTCGCCCGCGAAACGGATGATCACGCGATCGAGCTGCTCGACCCTCTTCGTCGCCACTGACTGCAGGGTAGCGCCGCTCGCCACCTGGACGGATCGTTGGACTCAGACGGGCCGGCGGACGACCCGGATTCCCCACGCTGCGCCGGAGGCGAAGAGCTCGTCGGGGTCGACCTCCCCCACCCAGCCGAGGAAGTGCCGCTCGGGGTCGTCGGGCGACGAGCCCTCGACGGCGAGACGGGTCGCCCGCGGTCGCTGGACGCCGCCCTCCGCGAGCTCCTCGCGCCGCCGCTCGGCCTCCTCGGCCGCCGGCCCTTCCGCGTAGCCCTTCGCCATGGACGCAGTCTGACTGCCGGGCGCTACGTGCCGTACTGTTCGACCGCGCGCTGGAAGGCTCGGAAGCTCGCCTTGCGCTTGCCGGTCACCGTCGTCAGGCCCGACTGCCATCCGCCGAGGCGCTCCTCGTCAGTGAGGAGGAACCAGAGGAACATGTCCACCCGGGGGTTCCGACGCGCCAAGGCGGCCGCCTGGGTGAGGTACGTCGCCTGCTTGCGGTACGTGACGCCGAAGATCCTGTCGGGCGGGTTCGTCTGGTAGCCGTACTCCGTGATCCACAGCCGCATCCGCGTGCCGTAGAGCCGGTCGACCTCCTGCACGAGCAGGTGGAAGTTCCCGAGCGTGATCGCGGTCGCGGGCTGCCCGCGCTTGCCGGGCGGCGGCTTGGTCGAGGGGGTCTCGGCCGGTGAGCCGTAGTACGGGTGGTGGGCGTACGCGTCGAACCCCTTCGCGCCGCCCGCCTTCATCGCGCGGAGGAATGGCAGCGGCGAGACCGACGGGCGGCTCGAGTTCGGGTTGTTGTTGCCGCGCGGTCCCGTCGCCCCGCAGGCGACCTTCGAGCTGCGCTGCACCGACTTGACGCCCTGCACGACGGCGTTGCAGATCTTCGCGTAGTCGCGGCCGGACTGGATGGCCCAGCCCGTCCCAGCCCGGCGATACTGCGGCTTGAGGAACACGGGGTTGTTCGGCTCGTTCCAGGCGACCCAGAGGCTCACACGCGGCAGCGTGACACCGTCCGCGTTGACGAACGTCCCGCTGTAGCGCTTCTGCGCAGCCGCCGCGAACTGCCGCAGATCGCGCGGGTTCGCCGGCACGACGTTCCATCCCTTCGCCGCGTTCGCCCACGGCGGCGTGCCGATGATCGAGAAGACCGGCTCCATCCCGTTGACGGCCGCGAAGCGGACGGTGCGGTCGTAGGTGTCCCAGTTGTACGCCGGGTCGTTCGGGTCGGCGGGGCGCTTCGGTCGCTCCGTCGCGACGCGGAGCGACGGGCCCGACCACCACAGGTTGACGCGGATGAGCTGGGTCTCGGTCTTCGCGAGCTGCGCGAAGACCGCGTCGGGCTCGCCGTACAGCACCATCCCGTCGTCGAAGATCCCGATCCGCAGCGATGTCGACGCCGAGGCGGTTGGAGCGAGAAGGAGAGCGAGGCCCACGGCGGACGCGACGAGCGCCGCGGCGAGGCTACGCACGCGCAGGGTCTCCCTCGAGGGACGCCAGCGTGCGGCGGAGCCCTTCCTCGAGTCCGATCTCCGGCTCCCAGCCGAGCAGCTGGCGGGCGCGCGTGATGTCGGG
>DASSJV010000062.1:0-3493 GCA_035691005.1 Gaiella sp.
ACTTCGGCTCGACGGTGGTGATCCTGATCCTCGTCAGCCTGATGCCGCCGAACCGCCCCGACCGCTGGCTGGGAGGCATCGACCGCTCGAGGTGAGCCGCGACCGACCCCGCCGCCGGCGGGGTACAAACGAGGAATGGACGTTGGTGCCGGGAGCAGGCGTCGCATTGCTCGAGCAGGACTCGTCGTGCTCGCGCTCGTCGCCGCGACCACGGCGGTCGCGGCCGGAACCGCCGCGAAGGGCGACCTGCCGCTGCGGACAGTCGCGAACGTCGCCCTTCCGGGCCCGAGCAACCGCTTCGACTACACGAGCCTCGACCCGACGAACGGCCGGCTCTGGATCGCCCACATGGACGCCGGTGAGCTCCTCGCCTTCGACACCCGGCGCCGCCGGGTGGTGCGGACGATCGACGCGCCGGGCGTGCACGGCGTGATCGCCGTCCCGCAGGCCCGGCGGGTCTACGCGTCGGCGACGGACGATCACGAGCTGCTGACGATCGATGCCCGCTCGGGCCGCGTGCTGCGCCGCGCGGACGCGGGCGAGTACCCCGACGGGCTCGCCTACGACCCGGTCGAGCGGCAGGTCTTCGTGTCCGACGAGAGCGGCGGCATCGAGGCGGTCTTCGACCGACGCGGGGCGCGCATCGGGACGGTCGACCTCGGCGGCGAGGCCGGCAATGTGAAGTACGACAGCGGCTCGAGGCGCGTCCTGGTCGACGTGCAGACCCGCGACGACGTCGCGGTGATCGACCCGCGCTCGCATCGCATCGTCCGACGCGTTGCGCTTCCCGGCTTCGACCACCCCCACGGTCTCTACGTCGACGCGCCGCGGCGCCTCGCGTTCGTCGCCTGCGACGGTAACGCACGCCTCGTCACGCTCGATCTAAGACGCGGGTTCCGGCCGGCCGGGCCCCGTCCAATCGGTGGGCGCGAGCCCCGACGTGCTCGCCTTCGACTCCCGTCTCCGCAGGCTGTACGTCGCGGCGGAGAGCGGGGAGGTGGCGGTGTTCGCCGAGCAAGGTCGCGGTCTGCGAAAGCTCGGTCAGGCGATGCTCGCCGACGAGGCGCATACGGTCGCGGTCGATCCGCGCACCCACCTCGTGTACTTCCCGCTCGAGCGCGGATCGGACGGCGGGCCCGAGCTGCGCGTGATGGCGCCCGTCCGGCGCTAGCCGCGTGGGTCGCGCCTAGGACAGCACCCAGACGTCGTCCTCGATGATCGGCACCTCGGCGCCGCCCACTTCGACGCCGATCGCGGAGACGCCGGGCCCGCCGACCATGAAGTCGGTGTGAACGATCGAGTCGTTGTAGCCGCAGCGTTCGAGCTCCTCCGGCGTCATTTCCTCGCCGCCGTCGAGGGCGGTGGGGATGCCCTGGCCCCAGGCGACGTGGCACGCCGCATTCTCGTCGAACAGTGTGTCCAGGAAGACGATCCCCGTCTTGCGGACGCACGACTCGCGGTCGACGAGCGCCACCTCGCCGAGGTCCGAGGCGCCCTCGTCGATCGCCATCTCCTCGCGGACGGCCTCCGCGCCGCTCTCGGCGCGCACCTCGGCGACCTTGCCCGCCTCGAAGCGGACCTCCAGCCCCCGGACGATCGTGCCGCCGAGCGCCAGCGGGAACGTCGAGCGCACGGTGCCCTCGGTGCGGCGCCGGTCCGGCGTGGTGTAGACCTCCTCGGTCGGGACGTTCACGACATGAGGCACGCCCTCGACGCTGACCTCCGCGGCGGTCAGCCAGCGATGCCGGTCGCACAGGCCGACGAAGAGGTCCGTGCCCGGCCCGCGGAAGCGGATCCCGTCGAACCGCCGCTCGTCGAGGAGCGCCGTCCGCAGCCGTAGCCGCTCGAGGTGCTCGCGCCAGGCGGCCACGGGGTCGGGCTCGACCAGTCGCGTCGCCGTCGCAACCGCGTCCCACAGCCGCTCGACGTCCGGCTCGCCGAACACCGCCTCCGCCCAGCCTTCGTTCGGGTAGCCGACGATCGTCCACTGGATCAGCCGGCGGTTCTCCGCATCGAGAAGGCGCTCGGAGGCGAGTCTCGCGCGCGTCCGCTGCGCGCGCCGCTGGTCGGCGTCCGCCAGGAGCTCGGGCTCCGATTCGCCCGTGATCGCGATCGTCGCACCGCGGGTCTCGATCATGTGGTCGACCATTGCGAGCGTCCACGGTGGGCTCCAGTCGAGGGACTCCTCGGGCGCGTGCTGGATCCGCGCCTTGCGCAGGTGCATGTCCCGGAACTGGGCCTCGACGTAGCGCGCGCCACGCTCGTAGGCGACCCGGCCGATGGCCCGGACGAGAGGCAGGTGCTCGGGCTCGGCGGAGACGCGCAGGAACTGACCGGGCTGGAGGTTGACCGCTATCTCCACCGCCAGGCGCGCGTACCGTTCGAGCCGCTCGTCAGGAGTCACGCTCTTCAAACCCTATTCAGTTTGGCGGTCGAACGCTCCCCGCGAAGTGGCCGGAACGTGCGTGGTAGCGTCCTCGCGATGCTCGTCGCGGCGCTCACCAGCCTGGGCAAGACCGTCACTCTGATCGTCGCGATCACGTTCATCGCGTGGGCGATCGTCACGGCGATCTTCGTCCCGAAGCGGAGCCCCGGCTTCCCCCGGCGGCTCGACGCGTACATCGTCGTCTCGGCCGTCCTCTTCCTCGCGCAGATGACGACCGTCGTGTGGGCGGCGCAGACGCAGGAGGCCGACGAGGAGCACGCCGCTGAGGTCCAGCCGCCCGGCGATGGGGGCGGCGGCGAGACGACGCCGACCACCCCGACCACGCCGGCGGAGCCGACCGGCGACGCGACCGCGGGCAAGCAGGTCTTCGAGACGGCCGGGTGCACGTCGTGCCACACGCTTGCCGACGCCGGCGCGACGGGCACGGTCGGGCCGAACCTCGACGAGGCGAAGCCGCCGGCGTCCCTCGTCGTCGACCGCGTCACGCACGGCAAGGGTGTGATGCCCTCCTTCTCGGGCCAGTTGTCCGAGCAGCAGATCCAGGACGTCGCCGCGTATGTGTCCTCGGTCGCAGGCGCCTCGTAAGGATTCCGTTCGGAGTCGTGGCCGCCGGGCCGTCGCAGGGGAAGGCTTCCGGCGATTCGAAGGGGCCCCTCGGGGCCCCTTCGCGACGACGGAGAGGGCGGGATTTGAACCCGCGACGCAGCTTTCACCACGTACGCGATTTCCAGTCGCGCTCCTTCGGCCGCTCGGACACCTCTCCGAGGCGTCCAGCGTAGCCGTCCAGCGGGGACTCTCAGGTCAGGACGAGCCGGCGGTGGTCGACGCGCGCGGCCGCCTCTCGGGGCGCTCGGTATCGCGCGGATTGTCGTCCGTCGGGGCGCGCGCCTCGATCGTCTCACCGGGCACGTCGAGCGCCTCGGCCCCGGTGCGCTCGAGGATGAGGCGTGCTCCGCGCCCCCGAGTCAGGAAGCTGATCGTCCAGCGCAGGATCACGAGGAGCCGGTTCTGGAACCCGATGAGGTAGAAGAGGTGCACCACGAGCCA
>DASSJV010000063.1:0-15170 GCA_035691005.1 Gaiella sp.
CCAGCGGGTTCGTGACCCCGGTGACCTGGAGAATCCCCTCGTCGCAGAGCCGCCCGTAGCGGGCGCGGACGGTCGCCTCGGAGACCCCGACCGACGCGGCGATCCGGCGGAACGACTCGCGCCCGTTCGACTGGAGCGCCTCGATGATCCCGCGGTCGACCGTGTCGAGCTCGAGCGCGCGGGACACCGGCCCTCGGGCCGGGCCGGTGGCCTGCCCCTTCGGCACGCGTCGCGGCTGGGTACGGCTGCGCAATGCGAGGGTGTTCCTACCACGCGCCACGCATTCCGTCAACGGCCGCCGCCGAGGCCACCGGAACGCGTCAGGCGAGCTTGACGCAGACGTGCTTGATCCGCGTGTACTCCTCCATCGAGTAGAGCGACATGTCCTTCCCGTAGCCCGACTCCTTGAAGCCGCCGTGCGGCATCTCCGCGGTGAGCGGGAAGAGGTGCTCGTTGACCCAGACCGTGCCGAAGTCGAGCCGACCCGCGACCTTCATCGCGCGGCCGACGTTCTCCGAGAACACGGACGCGGCGAGCCCGTAGCGCACGTCGTTCGCCATCGCGACCGCCTCCTCGTCCGAGGCGAACCGCTGCATCGTGACGACGGGCCCGAACACCTCGTTCTGGACGATCTCGCTGTCCTGCGCGACGTCGGTGACGACGGTCGGCGCGACGAAGAAGCCGCGGTCGCCGACCGCGTCGCCGCCCGTGACGACGGTCGCCTTCGCCGCGATCGCGCGCTCGACGAACCCGAGCACGCGGTCCTGCTGCTCCGCCGAGATGACCGGGCCCATCCCCACCTCGTCGTCGGCGCCCGGGTCGCCGACGCTCATCCCCTCGACCGCGGTGACGGTCGACGAGAGCACGTCGTCCCAGATCCGCTCGGAGACGAGGATCCGCGAGGAGGCGGTGCAGTCCTGCCCGGAGTTGAAGTACCCGCCGATCTTGATCGCCTCGCCGACCGTCGCCGGGTCGGCGTCGTCGAGCACGACCATGGGCGCCTTCCCGCCGAGCTCGAGGTGGACGCGCTTCACCGTGTCCGCGGCGTTCTTCGCGATCAGCTTCCCCGTCGCGGTGTCGCCGGTCAGGGAGACGAGCCGGACGGCCGGATGCCGCACGAGGCGGTCGCCGGCAGGCACGCCGTCGCCCGTCACGACCTGCAGCACGCCCTTCGGCAGGACCTCCTGCGCGAGCTCGACGAAGCGGAGCGTCGTCAGCGGCGTCTGCTCGGCCGGCTTGATGATCTGCACGTTGCCGGCGGCGAGCGCGGGGCCCATCTTCCAGATCACCATGAAGAGCGGGTAGTTCCAGGGCGCGATCCCGGCCACGACGCCGAGCGGCTCGCGGCGGATCATCGAGGTGTACCCCTCGACGTACTCGGCGGCGGCCTTCCCCTCGAGATTGCGCGCCGCGCCCGCGAAGAAGCGGAGGTTGTCGGACATCATCCCGGGCTCGTCGACGGCGACCCACCAGGGCTTGCCGACGTTCTGGGACTCGAGTCGCGCGAGCTCCTCGGCATTCTCGTCGATCACGTCGGCGAGCTTCAGCAGGAGCTCCATCCGGTCCTTGGGCGTCTTCTCCCGCCAGCTCTCCCAGGCGGTCTCGGCCGCCGCGACGGCGCGGTCGACGTCCTCCTCGCCGGCCCGCGGCACCTCGGCGATCACCTCGCCGGTCGCCGGATTCAGCACCTCCATCGTCTCGCCCGACAACGCGTCGACGAACTCCCCGTCGACGAACATCTTTCGCTGCGCGACTGTGACGCTCATGGTCTCCTCCGCGATCTCGACTCGAGCGCGACACTAGCACCCCCCTCGCCGCGCTCCGATCGTCTAGAACTCCCCGACACCTTCGGCCGTCAGGAGGAGCGCAATGGCATTCGTCGAGCTCGTCGCCGAGCCTCGGGACGACGTGACACGGGAGCTGTTCGACACCGACCTCGCGCAGCGCGGGTACGTGCCGAACTTCACGCGGCTCTTCGCCCACCGGCCGGGCGTCTACCCGTGCTTCTTCTCCAAGACCCTCGACGCGCTCGCGGTCGAGCCCGACGAGGTGCTCGGGGCGATCGAGCCGAGCACCCTCCGCGACGCCCTCGCCGTGGGCCGTCGGGTCGCCTGACGCATGCGGATCCTCGTCGTCGGCAGCGGGGGAGTCGGGTCGGGGTTCGCCGGGATCGCGCGGCGCCGCACGTTCTTCGAGCACTGCGCGGTCTCCGACTACGACGTCGCCCGCGCGGAGGCGGTCGTCGCCGCGGTCGACGACGGGCGCTTCTCGGCGCACGGGATCGACGCGTCGAGCCGGGAGGCGGTGGTCGAGCTCGTCCGCGCGACGCAGGCGGACGCCGTCCTCAACGCCGTCGACCCGCGCTTCAACGAGCCGGTCTTCGACGCGTGCCTCGACGCCGGCGTGACGTACCTCGACATGGCGATGACGCTCTCCGAGCCGCACCCCGAGCGGCCGTACGAGCTGACCGGCGTGAAGCTCGGCGACTACCAGTTCGAGCGCGCCGCGGCCTGGGAGGAGCAGGGCCGGCTCGCGCTCGTGGGAATCGGCGTCGAGCCGGGCCTCTCCGACGTCTTCGCCCGTCACGCCGCCGACGAGCTCTTCGCCGCGATCGACGAGGTCGGCGTCCGCGACGGCGCGAGCCTCGTCGTCGAGGGCTACGACTTCGCGCCGACGTTCTCGATCTGGACGACGATCGAGGAATGCCTCAACCCGCCCGTGGTGTGGGAGCGCGACCGCGGTTGGTTCACCACTGCGCCGTTCTCCGAGCCCGAGGTGTTCGACTTCCCCGAGGGGATCGGGCCGACCGAGTGCGTCAACGTCGAGCACGAGGAGGTGCTCCTCGTCCCGCGCTACGTCGACTGCCGTCGCGTGACGTTCAAGTACGGGCTCGGCGACGAGTTCATCGACGTGCTGAAGACGCTGCACACGCTCGGGCTGGACCGGAAGGAGCCGATCCGCGTTAAGGGCGTCGAGGTCGCGCCGCGCGACGTGGTCGCGGCGAGCCTCCCCGACCCCGCGACGCTCGGCGAGCGGATGACGGGGAAGACCTGCGCGGGCACGCTCGTGACGGGCACCGGTCGCGACGGCCGCCCGCGGCGGACCTACCTGTACCACGTGGTCGAAAACGAGTGGTCGATGCGCGAGTACGGCGCGCAGGCCGTCGTCTGGCAGACCGCGCTCAACCCCGTCGTCGCGCTCGAGCTGCTCGCCTCGGGCGCATGGTCCGGCACCGGCGTCCACGGCCCCGAGGCGTTCCCCGCCGCGCCGTTCCTCGAGCTGCTCGCCGACTACGGCTCGCCCCACGGCGTGCTCGAGCTCGATCCGGCGTGACGCCCGCCGGCCGCCGATCTCCCGGCGACCGATGATTCTCGTGCCAGCCGTACGTCTACCTCGTCGAGATGCGTCCTAGGATGGCCCGATGGCGCAGGTGATGCTCCGCGCTCCGCTCTCCGAGCTGTGCGGCGGGCGGCTGCACGCGATCGCCGGCGCGACCGTGGGCGAGGTGCTCGTCGCCCTCGAGCGGGAGCATCCGCCGATCAGCGGCTGGGTGCTCGACGAGCGGGGACGCATCCGCGAGCACGTCAACGTGTTCGTCAACGGCATCCACGGGGAGGAGCGGACGCCGGTCGCACCTGACGACCGGGTCCACGTGCTCCCCGCCATCACGGGAGGCTGAGTAGATGACCGAGTTGCTGGTCGGCACGAAGAAGGGGCTCTTTCGGCTCGAGGGCGACGCCTCGAGCGGCTTCGAGGTCACGGCCCGCGCGTTCGCGGGCCAGAGCGTCGAGTACGCGATGCGCGACGCGCGCACCGGCCGCTATCTCGCGTCCGTGACGTCGTGGTTCTACGGCCCGCGGATCTGGATCACGGACGACCCCACCGGCGAATGGGAGCAGGCGAAGGGCACCGTGTTGCCCGGCGACGACGAGGTCGACCCGGCAGCGGAGTTCAGCGGCGACCCGGCCGACGCGTACAAGGGCGCCCTGGAGCGGCTGTGGGTGATCGTCCCGGGCGAGGAGGACGGCGTCCTCTACGCGGGCGGCGACCCGGGCCCGCTCTTCGAGAGCCGGGACAGCGGGCTCACCTGGTCGCTGAACCGGGGCCTGTGGGATCATCCGACGAGGCCCGACTGGCACCCAGGGGCAGGCGGCCTGTGCCTCCACACGATCGTCACGTGGCCCGGCGACCCGTCGAAGCTGCTCGTCGCGATCTCCGCCGTCGGCGTCTGGCTCACCGACGACGGCGGCGCGTCGTGGCGCCACTCGAACGAGGGCATCGTGCTCCGTTACCTCCCGGAGGAGGCGCGGGCGGCCACAGCCGAGAAGCCGCAGCACTGCGTCCACAACGTCCGCCGGGCACCGGAACGGCCCGAGCGGCTGTTCATGCAGTTCCACGACGGGATCTACCGCTCGGACGACGCCGGGGCGACGTGGGTCGACGTCGGCACCGACAAGGGCCTGCCGTCCGATTTCGGTTTCCCGATCGCCGTCGACCCCGCCGACCCCGACAGCGCCTACGTGATCCCGTTGATCGGGGCGGAGGACCGGACGACCCCCGGCGGCACGGTGCAGGTGTGGGAGACGCGCGACGCCGGCGACTCGTGGCGGCCGCGCGGCGACGGGCTCCCCGAACGAGACGCGTACCTCACGATCCTGCGCGAGGCATTCGACACCAAGGGCCAAGGCGAGGCACTCGAGCTCTACTTCGGCTCGACGTCGGGCGAGGTCTTCGGCTCCCAGGATGCGGGCGCGTCCTGGGCGCAGGTCGGCGACCACCTGCCGCCGATCTACTCGGTGCGCACCGCCTGAGCAGGGCGGGCGGCGCGCCCCGGGGGCGCGCTGCCCGCTGCCTCAGTTGAGGGTCGTCGGGATCCCGCTGATCTCGCCGTCGGCGAGCTTCCGCTCGACCTTCTCGGTCGCCGCGACGTCCTGCTTGTTCGCCTTCGGGCTCAGCGTGCCGAGGCCGACGCCGTCCTGGTCGATCCCGAAGACGACGTTCTTGCCGCCCTGGAAGGTGCCCTTCTGGAGCGCCTCGATCGTGAGGAAGACCGCGCTGTCGACGCCCTTGAGCGCGCTCGTCAGCACGTGCGGGCCGAGGAACGACTGGTCGCCGTCCACCCCGATCCCCCACACCCCGTCGTCCTTCGCGGCCGAGAGCGCACCGAGGCCGCAGCCGCCGGCCACCTGGAACACGACCTTCGAGCCGGCAGCGATCTGGTTCAGCGCGAGCTCCTTGCACTTCGCCTGGTCCTCCCAGTCCTGGGAGTAGTCCCAGCGCACCTTGGTTCCCGGTACGGCCGCCTGGGCGCCCGCCCTGTACCCGGCGATGAAGCGGTCGACCGGCGGCTCCTTGAAGCCGCCGACGGCGCTCACCGACTTCGCGCCCGCCCGCTTCGCCTCGAGCGCGGCAAGGTAGCCGACGAGGTAGCCGACCTGCTCCTCCCTGAACAGCAGCCCCTGGACGTTGGTCGGCTTGCCCTTGAGCGACGCCTGGTCGACGTCGACGATCGCGAAGCTCGTGTCCGGGAACCGCTTCGCGGCCGCGGCGATCGCGTCGCCCTGGGCGAAGCCGACGCCGATGATCAGGTCGTAGCCCTGCCGCGCAAGGGTCGTCATGTTCGGGACGTAGTCGGCGGCAGAGTTCGCCTCGACGACCCGCCCCTGGATCCCGAGCTCGCGTTCGGCCCGCTTGAGCCCCTTGTACGCGAGCTCGTTGAAGCCGTTGTCGTTCAGCTCGCCGGCGTCGGCGACGAGCCCCACCTTGACCGTCTTGGCGGGCGTCGTCTCCGTGGGCGTCGTCCCGCCCGCGTTCTCGTCGCTGCCGCCGCAACCCGCCGCGAGCGCCGCGAGAACCGCGACAAACGCCAGCGCGGTTGCTCGGGATGCGCGTCTCGTCATGGAGCGTCTCTCCTGTTGCTAGTTTTTGACTATGAGTCGTAAACCTGTCGGCGAGTCTACCAGACCGCGCCACGGCAGCCTCGCCGTCGTCTTCCAGGTCCGCGACGGACGCCTCCAGGTGCTGCTCTGGGAACGGGCGCGAGAGCCGTTTCGCGGCACCTGGGCGTTGCCGGGAGGCGTCCTCGCCCCCGGCGAGACGCTCGAGGACTCGATCCGCCGCCACCTCGCCGCGAAGGTCGACGTACGCGAGATCTCGCACCTCGAGCAGCTCGCCACGTACAGCGAGCCGGCGCGCGACCCGCGGGGCTGGGAGCTCGCGACGGCCTATCTCGGGCTCGTCCAGCTCGGCCTCGACCCGCACGTCCCCGCCGACACGCGCTGGCACCCCGTCGACGCGCTGCCGCCGATCGCGTTCGACCACGGCGCGATCGTGCTCGCCGGGCGCGAGCGGCTGCGCGGGAAGCTCTCGTACTCGAACGCCGGGTTCGCGCTCGCCCCGCCGACGTTCACCCTCGCGGAGCTCCGCGAGGTCTACGTCGCGGCGCTCGGGCACGACGTCTCAGCGACGAACCTCCGCCGCGTGCTCGAGCGCCGGGCGGTGATCGAGCCGACCGGCGACCGCCGGGCGCCGGGCCGCGCCGGCGGCCGCCCCGCCGAGGTCTTCCGCTTCCGCGACGCGCAGCTCGCGATCACCGACCCCTTCGCCGCGCTCCGCCCGCGCCGCCGGGGCGCTGCCTCGACGCGTCCGTAAGAGACACGGCTCGCCCGGCCGACGATGATGTGACAAATGGCCGCCCGCGCGGGACTGATGCTCGTCGTCGTGCTCGCCCTGCTCGCGGGCTCGGCCGACGCGCACCCGACCGCCGTCGCCCGCGTGGCGCGCGTGATCGACGGCGACACCATCGTCCTCGCGAACGGGGCGCACGTCCGGCTCCTCCAGATCGACACGCCCGAGCCGGGGACGAGCGAGTGCTACTCGCGGGCGGCGGGCCGCGACCTCCGGCGCATGCTCCCGGCCGGCTCGGTCGTGACGCTCGAGACCGACCCGGCGCTCGACCGGGTCGACCGCTACGGGCGGCTCCTGCGCTACGTCCACCGCGGCGGCAGCAACGTGAACCTCGCGCTCGTGCAAGACGGGTCGGCGACGGTCTGGTTCTTCGACGGCGATCGCGGGCGCTACGCAAGCGCGCTGCTCGTCGCGGCCCGGTCGGCGCGCCACGCACGGCGCGGCCTGTGGGGCGCGTGCCCGCACGCGATCTGGGACCCGTTCGGCCCGGCGACGACTGGTCCCGGCTCCGGAACGGGCGCGACGACGCCGCGCACCGCGGTCGGGGGCGCCTGTGACCCGTCCTACCCGACCGTCTGCATCCCGCCGCCCCCGCCCGACCTCGACTGCAAGGACATCCCCTACCGCCGCTTCGCGGTGCGCCCACCCGACCCGCACCACTTCGACGGCGGCGGGGACGGCGTCGGCTGCGAGAGCTGAGCCGCCGGTTCAGGCCCGCGCCGCGTCCTCCTCGAGCAGCTCCACCCACGCCTCCCACTCCGGGGTTCGGTCGGGGTCGGCGCCGTGCGACTCGAGCTCGCCGCGGTAGTACGCGGCCGCGAGCGAGAGCTGGCCGCGCGCGAGCTCGCGGTCACCGACCTCGCGGGCGAGGTACCCCGTGAGCACGCGGTGCCGGGGCGAGCCCCGAGCGCCCCAGCCGAACACGTCCTCCGTCTGCGCGTCGCCCTGCAGCAGCGCGAGCACGGCGTCGAGCGGGCGCCAGCGCGCGAACCAGAGCGCCGACTCACGCCCCGCCGCCTCGAGACCGTCGCTGCGTACCTCGACCCGCCCCCGCAGGTCGCAGTGTCCCTCGCCCGGCCGGGGCCGGCCCTCGTGCTCGGGCACGGGATACGCGCGCGGGACGAAGCGAAACCAGATGCCGAGCTCGAGCGTCAGGCCGCTCGTGCGGGCCCTGCAGTGGAGGACCTCGACCCGGTCGTCGAGGGCGCGCCAGAAGGTCCGCCCGGCGGAGTCGTCGAAGCCGGCCGCGCGGAGCATCGGCGCGAGGTCGCGCCGGACGTACGCCGAGGCGGCACGCTGGCGCCTTCTCGGCTCGGGGTCGGCGCTGAGCTGCACGAGCCGCCGCTTCTGTCGGCGCAGGCGCTGGTCACGCGCCTCGATCGCATCGGGCGGCTCGCCCAGCGCGGCGGCGATGCGCTTCGCGAGGTCGCGGCGGCGCACCTCCGCGAGCAGCGTGCGGAGCTCCGCGCGGGCCGCCGGGCCGCCCAGCTCCGCGAGCGCCTCGACGGCCCCGCTCGCCGCCGCGTGACAGAGCGCCGTGGTGACCTTCGGATACGGCGACGGGGCTGCGCCGCGCAATGCGACGCGGCCGCGCACCCCGACGACCCACGCCTCGCGGACGTCGACCGCCGCCCACGCGGCGCCCCGGACGAACGCCTCGTTCCCGGGGGCCACGAGCCAGACCGGCGGCCACGGCACGCCCGACGGGACGAGCTCGATCCGCAGCAGCGGGTCGAGCAGCCCGCGTACGAGGTCTCCGTAGTCCTCGTAGGCTCCGGCCAGCTCCGCAGAACGCCGTCGCCAGGCTGCCGTCGGCCGGGAGCCGTGCGCCCGGGCGAGGAGCGCGACGAGCTGCTGCGCGTCGTCCCACGCCTGGGCGTGCCGCCGAAAGACGCTCGCCGCCGCCTCGGACCAGCCGTCCCGCTCGTCGAGCACCGAGAGGTCGAGCAGCCCGCCGGGCGCGTGCGCCGCGACGAGTGCCCGGATCCTGGCGCGCAGCACGCCGCCTGAGTCGTCCAGCCCGAGCATGTCGAGCGCCGCACCCGCGCGTCCGAGCGCGGCGAGCACGGCGGGCGCTCCCGGTTCGTGCTCGAGGAGCGTGCGGGCGGCCGACGTCCCGAAGGCCATCGCCTCGAAGGAGCGCCCGAGGACCCGGTCGGGCCGCATCGTCGTCGAGCCGAGGTCGAGCAGGAGCTCGACGTCCTCCGCGGCGAACGGCAGCCGACGGCGGGCCAGCGCATGCAGCACCTCGATCGGGAACGAGTCCGCGGAGTCGAAGGCGTAGCTCCGGTCGCTGTCGGCCGCGTCCTGCTGGAAGCGCCGCCGCTCGACCGCCGCCGCGGCCGCGGAGACGGCGATCGGGACGAGCCGCTCGGCTGGCTCCTGGAGGAGCGCGCGGCCCTCGGGCAGGTCGCACAGCGGGGTCGAGCCTGTGTACCCGGAGGCGACGACGAGGAGCAGGTCGAGCGCCGCCTCCCGGTGGCGCCTCAGGAGCTCGTGCTGCTCCGTGCGGAGGCCGTCCATCCTGGCCCGATCATCGCGGACGCGGTGGATGCACGGGCGCGACCCGCGCGACAGCCCGTGTCGCGTCACCGACGCGGAACCCGATCGAGAGCGCCGCGCCGCGCGTCTCGGTCACGAGCTCCACCGTGTCCGTGACGTCGACGGGGTCGCGGTAGTCGAGCTCGGCGACGAGTGGCCCGTAGCGGTCGACCGGCCCCTCGCGCAGGAGGCCCTCCACCGCCTGCCAGTGGACCGCGTTGTTGACGTGCCCGTGCAGGTCGACGTCGCTCGCCCGCAGCGACCACGCGACCGGCGCGCCCGCGGCCGGCGCAGGAAGCTCGAGCCGGGTCGAGACCGACCGGCCGCCCGCCGCCTCCGCGTAGACGTCGAAGCCCTCGATCCGCGCCGGCCGCTGGTCGGAGCCGAGGTGGATCCAGACGCTGTCCACCTCGAGTCGGCCACCCGCGTCACCGGTGACCGACCAGCGGCGTCCGGCCGCGATCGCGGCGAGACCGCTGCACCACGTGACGAGCTCGACGTCGCGGTCCCGGAGGAAGGGCTCGCGCACCTCGATCCGGATCCGCCGGACGAACCACAGGTGGTCGGGCGTGCCCCAGCCGGTCTCCGACACGTCGTCGATCGCGACGTCCTGCAGGAACCGCGCGACCGCGTCGAGACGCAGGCGTCCGCGCTCGTCCATGTCCGCGAGCCGGACGCGCCGCCGCGCGGTGAACGTCCGACCGTGCGCCGGCCGTGGGAGCGACGGGTCCACCGCCGGATCGTAGGCCGGGCGGCGTCCCCTGCCGAGCGGGCGGCGGGCAGGCGCCCGCCGCCCGCGAACCGGCCGTCAGTAGAGGCCGCTGATCCCCTGGATGTCGCCCGTGTTCAGGTCGCGCTTCTTCGTCTCGCCGAGCGAGGCGAACGCGTACATCGTCTCCTCGGTGCACGAGCTCGACGGATGCCCGAGGCCCAGCGCGTGCCCCAGCTCGTGCGTCGCGATGTTCTCGAAGTCCATCGCGTTCGCCGAGCCGCTCGTCGACCACGCGAAGCTGTCCGAGTCGAACACCATGTCCCACTCGACGAGCCCGCGGCCCTGCGGCGGCCCGCCGAAGACACCCCACGTGTACGTCACCGCTATCACGCCGGCGTCGGCGATCGGCGCGAACTCCGCGCCGTTGCGGTTGTCGACGGCCGCCGTGTTCGCGTCGTAGCTCCGGTCGACGGAGCCGTTGCCGAGGATGTCGGCGCCGGCCGCGCTTTCCCACGTCCCGACGTCGTTGGCCAGCAGGCTCGCCATCCCGGAGATCGGGGCGTTCGAGTCGTCGACCGACCACGGCTCGGCGCCGAGCCAGCGCGTGTCACGCGCGAGGTAGGTGAAGCACGAGCCGCCCTGCTTCTTCGCCGCGCCGCCCGAGCGCGCACGGTCGACGAACGCGAGCCCCTGCACCTGCTTGCCGTCCACGGTGCGGGTGCCGAGCGAGTAGACGCCGTCCGCGAGCTGGACCGCGCCCGGCGGGAGCGCCGGCCTCGCGTTCGTGGCAGGCGATGCGCCTGCGGAGAATGCCGAGACGGCGGCCGTCGTGCCGAGCACCAGCATTAGGCCGAACACCTTCACGCTTCGCATCGATTCCCCCTTCGTCTGGAGTGACCCGGGGTCACTACCACTCGAACGCCCATTCGGCACTGTCCCGAAATGGGCAAATCCCTCACACGGGGTGCGCGAGCTCGACGAAGCGGCAGAGCGCGTTCGCGAGGCGCATGTGCTCGATCGTGCGGCAGTCGACCTCGAGCAGCCGGGGCGAGCAGACGAGGTACGCGAGGCACTGGGCGCGTGAGATCGCGACGTTGAAGCGGTTCCGCGAGAGGAGGAAGTCGAGGCCGCGCGGCACGTCGTCGCCGCTCGACGATGCCATCGAGTAGAGGACGACGCGCGCCTCCTGCCCCTGGAACTTGTCGACGGTGCCGACCTCCACGCCGGCGGGGACGAGCGTGCGCAGCAGGTCGACCTGCGCGTTGAACGGCGCGACGACCTTGATCTCCGGCGCAGCGAGGCCGGCGGCGACCAGCCGCGCGATCTCGTCGCGGACGGCCTCCGCCTCCTCGCGCGACTCCTGGCGGTTCCCGGTGTGCGGCACGGCGAGCCAGCGGAGCCCGGTGCCGAGCGGTGTCGTCCGGTCGGCGGTGGAGGCAGCCGGGACGAGACGGCCCTCGTAGAACTCCTCCGAGACGAACCCGCAGACGTCCGGATGGAGCCGGAAGGTCCGCTCGAGGAACACACCGCGGTCGGGCGGGATCGTCTCGTCGTCGCCCATCAGGTGGCGCAGCACGGATCGCTCGCTGCCACCCGGGTGCGAGCCCTGGAGCACCTGGTCGAGCTGCTGCGGGTCGCCGACGAGCACCGCCGTCCTGGCGCAGGTCGCCATCGCGCATGCGTCGGCCAGCGAGACCTGGCCGGCCTCGTCGACGAACAGGTAGTCGAAGCGCTGCTCGTGGACGTCGTCGGCGAAGAGCCACGCCGTCCCGCCGACGACGTCGCGGTCGACGCAGTCCGCGTTGTCGAAGAGGTTCTCGACTACGGCTCCCTCGAACTCCGACTCGGCGTTCCCGCGGCTCGCCTTCTTCGCGCCGCGGAACGACAGCGCGCGCTCCGCGGCCGCGGTCTCGACCTCGGCGAGGAGCTTGTGGATCGCGCGGTGGCTCGTCGAAGCGACGCCGACGCTCTTCCCCTCGGCGACGAGCCGCGCGATCAGCCGTCCCGACGTCCACGTCTTGCCCGAGCCGGGCGGGCCCTGGATCACGAGGTGGCGCGGCGGCGGCCCGCCCGCGGGCGCGAGGTCGGGGTCGCCGCGACCGATCGCGAGGAGCAGCTCGGCGAGCTCGTCGAGGGCGGTCGTCTGGACGTCTCGTCCGAAGGCGTCGCGCCGGAGGATCGACTCGAGCACCGGATACGCGCCGCCGCCCTCGAGCAGCGACCGCCCGAATCGCTCGAGCGCCTCCTCCTGGGCCTTTGTCTGGTAGACGTCGCGCGGGATCAGCGCCGTCGGGAGCGGCGCGTCGTCGAGGCTCGGCCCACGCTTCAGCTCGAGCGCCCGCGCCTCGGGGTCGTGGTGGACGATGTCGCCCGCCCGCCACCCGGTGGCGGGGTCGACGGGCGAGCCGGAGCCGCCGAGCTTCTGCTGCTGGGGCGGGTACGTGAACGCGAAGACCGTCGACTTCTTCTCGGGCCGCGGCTCGCCGACCGGCACGAGGCCGCCGATCGCCTCCGGGTCCTCGACGAGCTCCTCCGCGGTCAGGTCGAGACGGTCGAAGTACGCCCACCAGAGCGGCTTCCGCTCGCGATCGTGGTAGTCGAGGAGCTGGCCGGCGAGCTCCATGAGCGGGTCGCCGGTGTCGAGCAGAGCCTCGCGCAGCGCCCGTCTCGCCTCCTTCTCGGGCTTGACCGGCTTCGACTCCACCGGCTCCGGCGGAGGGAACGGCCCGAATCGCTCGAGCGCCTCGGCGCGCCGCTCGAGCAGCCAGTCTCGCAGCACGCGCGTCGCGACGCAGTCCTCGCGGTTGTACGCCGCGATCTCCGCGAGGATCGCGTCGTCGCGCTCGACCATCCAGCGCTCGAACTCGACGATCGAGGTGCCGCCCTCGCGGATCTCGGCGGTGCGTTCGAAGCCGAGGAGGTGCTCGACCTCCTTGAGGCCGTACCCCGGCCGCGAGATGCGGAGCCCGCCCTTCACGACCTTGTAGAGGTCGACGAACACCTCCCGGCGCAGGAGATCGTCGAGCTCCGCCTCGCGCGTCCCGTAGCGGCCCATCATCCGGCGCAGCGCGGTGATCTCGTACTGCGCGTAGTGGTAGACGTGCAGGTCGGGGTGCACCGCGAGCCGCGCGTGCACCTCGTCGACGAAGGACTCGAAGGCGGCGCGCTCCTCGTCGTGGTCGGTCGCCCAGCGGGCGGTGAACTCGTCGGCCGCGTCGGTCTGTCCCCAGAGGTACTCGAGGCTCCCGTCGTGGTCCCAGAACGGGTTTCCCTCGAAGTCGAAGAAGAGGTCGCCGGGCGACGGGTCGGGCAGCAGCGCGAACCCCGCCTCCGCCTCGAGCGGCAGCAAATCGTACTCGTCGCGGTGCGTCTCGCGCGCGATCAGCTGGAGCCGCGCCTGGCCGCGGAGCTTCGCGAAGGTCTCGTCCGCCATCCCCGGCGGCCGGGCGCCGTCGTCTGCGCGCGCGAGCGCCGCGAGCGTCGGCACGCCGCTTCCGCGAAGGCCCTGGATCTGCCGCCGCTGGATCCCCGCCACCCGGCAGAGGTGGTCGACGGCGTCCCAGTACGCGTCGCAGCGCGGCAGAAACTCGCAGATCCCGCAGCGGTCGACGGGAAGCGGCTCCGTCGCGGGCGGGTGGCCGACGAACTCCTCGAGCCGCCGGGCGACCCGCCGTTGGTACGCCGCGAACTCGCGGGGGCGGAACGACTCCATCGTCTGGTTCCCGAGCAGCACGTGGATCCGCTCCGGCTCGGCGCCCTGCAGCTCGGCGAGCCGCTCGCTGTAGAAGCAGAGCTGCAGCACGTACGCGGGCTTCGCGTGCCGCGCGAGCTTCGTGTCGAGCGCCTCGTACGACCACGCGCCGAGCGCCGAGGGTGTCTCGACGCGGACGAGGAAGTCGGCGAGCCCGCGCCACCCGTTCCCGGTGAGTGCGGCCTGGTAGACGACGTCGACGCCGGCGCGCATCGCCTCGAGCGTCTCGCCGCGGGCCTTCGCCCAGTCGCCGTCGAACTCGACCGCGGCGACGCTGAGTCCGTCCGCGCGGAGCCGCTCGAGGTATGCCTCCTCGTGCTCGAGCCCCTTGCGGAAGACGAGCTGCGCCTGGTCGCCGGGCGGCGGCGGCTCGGGCAGGTCACCGCGCGCGACCTGGAGCGACAGGGACGTGAGGTGCTCGCAGGCGAGGTACGCCGTCACGTCGGACGGCGAGAGCCAGACCCGCTCCTCGATCAGCTGCATCGAGTGAGTATCGACGCGGCGGCGGGCGCCGCTTACGCGCGCACGTCGAGCAGCGCCGTCGCCTCCGGGGGCAGAAGACCGGCCGCGACGCAGCGGCGCAGGTAGTCCGGCCAGCCGGGATGGGCGGCGGTCGCGGCGAGCCACGCCTCGGCGGCGTCGTCCGTCCGGCCGGCGGCGCCGAGGATCGTCGCGCGCCAGAACGCGATCTGGTCGTCGTCGGGCGCGAGGCGCTGTGCCCGGTCGGCCTCGTCCGCCGCGGCGGCGTGGTCGCCGGCGCGCGAGCGGTCGAACGCGGTCCCGATGCGGTCGTACGCGCGGCGGACGTCGACGAGGCGCCGCAGCTCGGGGACCGGCGCCGGGTGGTCGATCACGTACAGGTCGACGATCCGGTCCTCCCACTGGACGCCGGTGGCCTGCGCGGGACGGACGAGGATCCTCGCGGCCTGGCGCCCGCGGGCGTCGCCGCCCTCACGCTCCGCCGCGTCGAGGGCGGCGAGCAGCCGGTCGACCAGGTCGCCGGCCGTGTCGGCGAAGGCGGCGACCATCGCGTGCCAGCACGTGTCGCTCACGAGCATGTTCCCCTGGGCGCAGCAGTCACGGCCGACGACCTGTCCCGCGGCCTCGACGCAGGCCGCGCCGGTGTGCTGGGCGACGTTGCCCTCCGTGTCCATGTATGCGACCTGCCTGATCTCGCGGTCTTCGTCCGCCGCCGTCGCCTCGGCGTGCGCGTCGGCGGCGCGCCGGCCCTCGCGCATCAGCGCGAGCCCGCGCGGGCCGTACGACGGGTCGGTGAGCGCCTGCGTGCACACGGCCCCGACGCCCGGCTCGATCCACGCGAGGTCCTGGCCGGCGTGGAACCACCGCGACTGGACGGCGATCCCGGTGGCGCCCGTCGCTGGGTCGCGGCCGATGATCGAGTAGGTCATCGCGAGACCATCATGCGGCACCGGCTCAGGCCGGGGCAACGGACCGAGGAGGCTCGTGGCCGCCCGCGCA
>DASSJV010000064.1:0-22806 GCA_035691005.1 Gaiella sp.
CGCGAGCTTCAGGATCCGCGGTGCCGACGCGGCGCTCGAGAGCTGCGAGGAGAGCTGCGCGTTTCGAGCCTGCAGGTCCGAGCGCTCGCGCCCGAGCCGGTCGAGCTTCATGTTCAGGCGCAGGACGGCGACGTTCGTTGCGACGACGCCTGCGAGCAGCACCGCGACGATGCCGATCGAAAGGACGCCGCCGGTGACTCGGCGCTCGCGCTTGACGGCGCGCGGCCGTGCGCGCGGTCGCGGCGCCGTCTCCTCGGCCCTGGCGGCGGCCCAGGCGGCCACTACTGCTTGATCCCCACTCTCAGGCGCGCGGAGGACGCGCGCGGATTGGCGGCGGTCTCGGTCACGCTCGGCCGGATCGCCTTGCGCGACGTCGAGCGAAGCTGCGGAGTCTTGCCGCAGACGCAGACGGGGAAGTCAGGCGGGCAGTCGCAACCGCGCTCGAGGTCGCGCATGAACTTCTTGACGATCTTGTCCTCGAGCGAGTGGAAGCTGATCACTCCGAGCCGACCGCCGGGGCGCAGCATTGCGAACGCAGCCGGCAGCGCCGCCTCGAGTGCGCCCAGCTCGTCGTTGACGGCGATGCGGAGGGCCTGGAAGACCCGCTTCGCCGGGTGCCCCTCGCCGAAACGCGCCGGGATCGGGATCGCGAGCTTGATGACGTCGACGAGCTCGCCGGTGCGCGTGAACGGCATCTCCTGGCGGCGCCCGACGATGGCGCGCGCGATCGGCGCGGCGAACCGCTCCTCCCCGTAGCGCCGGAAGATCGTGACGAGCTCGCGCTCGTCCCAGGTGTTGACGATCGCGGCGGCGCTCGGCTCCGACGACGGGTCCATGCGCATGTCGAGCGGTGCATCCGTCGCATACGAGAAGCCTCGCTCGGGCCGGTCGATCTGCATCGACGAGATGCCGAGGTCGAGCAGGATCGCGTCGGCCTTCACGCCGTTCGCCGCGAGCTGCGTGAGCACGAGCGCGAAGTCGCCCCGAAGGAACCGGACGTCGACTCCGGCGCGGGCGCGGAACCGGTCGAAGTACGACTTGGCCGACGGGTCGCGGTCGATCGCGACGAGCTTTCCCCTGCCCTCGAGATCCTCGGCGAGCAGCCGCGCGTGCCCGCCGGCGCCGAAGGTCGCGTCGACGACCGTCTCTCCCGGGCGCACCGCGACCAGCTCGCGCACGCGGTCGGCGAGGACGGGGACGTGGTCAGCTTCCGTGTGCGGCAAGACGTTCGGCAGCATGCTCGACGCTCCCTTCGACGGCGTTCAGGTGCTTCTCCCACGCGGTTGGGTTCCAGAGCTCGAGGTGGTCGTAGTTGCCCGCGACGACGACGTCGCGCTCCAGCCCGGCGTGCCGGACGAGCGGCGCAGGCACGAGCACGCGGCCGGACCCGTCGATGTCGGCCTCGCCCGCGCCGGAGAAGAAGAACCGGCGGAGCTCGCGCGCCTCGCGCGAGAGCGGGTCGAGCACCGACATGCGCGCCTCGACCGTCACCTTCCACGTCTCCCGGGGGTAAACGGCGACGTTGCCGTCGATCCCGCGCGCGAGCACGACGCCCTCGCCGAGCGCGTCGCGAAAGCGGGCCGGCAGGGTGAGACGGCTCTTCTCGTCGATCGTGTGCTCGAAGGTGCCGATGAACATCGCGCTGGGTCGTGGCCGATCGCGGTCGTGATCTCCACGGTGCCCCACTTTATGCCACTATGCCCCACTTGGCAAGTGGTGATTCGACACGCGTCGCCTCGACGCGGACATACGTTCGAGAGGTGCTCGGGCGCTCGGGTCAGCGCACGGCGACGTGCCGGGGCGCGACGCCCCTGCCCGTCAGCGCACCGGCGCCGCAGCGCGCGGCGAACGCGATCGCATCGTCGCCGGCCAGGCCGGCCCCGAGCGCATAGGTCAGCCCGGCCGCGAAGCTGTCCCCCGCGCCGTACGTGTCGACGACCTCGCCGGGCGGGGTCGCGGCGGAGAACGGGCCGCCGGGACGCGCCCAGCCGCCGAGCGAGCCCGAGGTGGTGACGACGAGCTTCGGCGCCGGCTCGAGGTCGCCGCGGTAGTGCTCCGCGCGGTCCTCCCCGCTCCCGACGAGCGCGTCGAGCTCGACGCCGCCGCGACGGAGGACGTCCAGCTCCCGCGAGGTCGCAGTGAGCACGCGCGCCCGACGGGCCTGCACGAGCGCGTCGACGTCCCCGGCGACGAAGAACACCGCGTCCATCTCCCCGAGCTCGTGCCAGGGCAGCCGATCGTCGTGCCCGCGCGGCGCGAGCTTCGGCCCGACCGTCGTGATCGTCCGCTCGCCGGCGTCGTCGACGTGCGTGAAGGCCCAGCGCTGGGGCCGCTCGTCCGTGGCCACGCGCACGACCACGCCGCGGCTCTCGAGCTCGCCGCGCGCCCGACGGCCCAGGTCGTCGTCGCCCAGCACCGTGAACAGCCACGCCTCGTCTGCCAGCAGGGCGAGCTGGACGGCGGCGACCGCTCCGGCGCCGCCCGCCTGCTCCCACTGCTCGAACGAGTGGGCGATCTCGCCCGGCCGCGGGACCTGCTCGACGCGCGCGAATCGGATCCATTCGACGTGCCCGATCACGGCGACACGCATGACCGGAGTCTGACTGATGGGAAGCGCTGTTCCGAGCGCCTCACAGACGGCGGACTGCGCGCGTTTCAGACGATGATGGACGCCGTGGCGACGATCCCGCCCTTCGAGACCTTCTACGCCGAGCACGCGGACGAGGTGTTCGGTCTGCTGCGCCGTCGGCTCGGACGGGACCGCGCGGAGGATGCGTTCCAGGAGACGTTCCTGCGGGCGCTCCGCGCGTACGACCGGCTGAGGCACGGCGAGCACCTCAGGGCGTGGGTGCTGACGATCGCGGCCCGCGTCGCGATCGACGCGCACCGTCGCGCGGGCGAGCCGACCGAGGAGCTCCCGGAGTTGCCCGACGCCGACGGCCGCCCCGCATACGAGGAGCTCGCGTTCCTCACCGACACGCTTCCGCCCAAGGAGCGTGCCGCGGTAGTGCTCCGCTACGGCTACGACCTCGACTACGAGCAGATCGCCGCCGCGCTCGACTCGAGCCCGGACGCGGCCCGGCAGGCCGCCTCCTCGGGCGTCAGGCGGCTGCGAAGGAGGATCACATGACCGTACCCACCGATCTCGACCGCCGCTTCCGCGACGCCGCCGTCGAGGCGCGTCTGCTCGACGCCGGCTACGACGTCGTCGACACGCCCGTCGGCCCGCTGCTCGTCGCGGCCACCGACCGGGGCCTGCTCCGCGTCTCGTTCGACGGCGGCGGCGACCCCAAGGCCGCGCTCGAGCACATCGCCCGGCTGGCCGGGCCGCGCGTGCTGCGCGCGCCGCGCTCGGTCGCCGACGCACATGCCGAGCTCGACGAGTACTTCGCCGGGAACCGGCGCGCCTTCGACCTACCCGTCGACCTGCGCGGCCAGCCGGCGTTCGCCGTCTCGGTGCTGGGCGAGCTCGCGAAGGTGCCCTACGGCCACACGCAGACGTACGGCGAGCTCGCGACCCGCGCCGGGAACCCGAAGGCCGCCCGCGCGGTCGGCATGGTGATGAACCGGAACCCGCTGCCGATCGTGCTCCCGTGCCACCGCATCGTCGGCGCGTCCGGGAGCCTCGTCGGCTACGGCGGCGGCCTCGAGCGCAAGGAGCACCTGCTGAGGCTCGAGGGCGCGATCCTCTGAGTTCATGGGATACCGGGTGGTGGAAGCGCAGACCGAGTGTTAGATTCGCGACCTCGTCGCCGAAGGGAGCGAACCATGTCGTCGATGCAGGCCTACGCAAGCCGCACGGGCTGGATCATGCTCGCCGCGGTCGTGATGTTCTCCGTTGGCGTGTTCAGGATCATCTCCGGGATCAGCTACCTCGCCAACAGCCACAAGATCAACGACTACACCGCCGGTTTCTTCGGCGACAACATGTGGGCCTGGGGGCTCTGGGATCTCCTCATCGCGGTGATCGCGATCTGGGCAGCGTTCTCGCTCCTCAAGGGCGGGGAGTTCGGTCGCGTGATCGCCTACCTCTGGGCGATCCTCGTCATCATCAACAGCTTCCTGACGATCGGCATCGCGCCGTGGTTCGGCGCGGCGATGCTGACGCTCGCGTTGCTGGTCATCTACGGCCTCGCCTCGACGCCGGTGACGCCGCTGAGAGCGCCCGAGCCGTAGCCGCGAGGGCGCCCGCGCTCCTCCGTCACGGCAGGAGTCGATAGCCGACGCCCCAGTCGTTCACGACGACGCCGGGGGCGCCCGCCTCCTGGAGCTTGCGCCGCAGGCGGGAGGCGTGCGAGTCGACGGTGCGTGTGCGGATGCCCGTCGCGCGGATGCCCCAGACGTCACGGAGCAGCTCGCCCTTCGTGAAGACGCGGAGCGGGTCGCTCGCGAGCTTCCCGGCGAGCTCGAACTCGCGGCCGGAGAGACGCACCGCCGTGTTCCCCACCCGCACCTGGCGCGAGCGGTGGTCGACGACGATCGGGCCGGCCTCGACGACCTCCGCCTGGCCGAGCGTCGCCCGGCGGAGGAGCGCCCTCACCCGGGCTCGGAGCTCCAGGTAGAGGTCGCGCGGGACGACGTCGTCGGCGCCGCTCTCGAGCGCGCGCACGCGGGCGATCGGGTCGGCGCCGGGCTCGGTGAGCAGGATCAGCGGGACGTTCCGGTCCCACCTCCGCCCCGGCTCGCCCGCGCGGATCCGGCGGCAGAGCTCCGGCTCACCGGCGATCACGACGTTCGGCATGAGACGCTCGGCCATGTCGAGCGCCCGCGCGGTCCAGCCGGCGCCGAACACCGTGAACCCGTCGTCGCGCAGCTGCTGCTCGATGTACTCCCGCGACGCGGGCTCACGCTCCGCGAGGAGGACGGCCATGGCGCTCACGCCTGCGACGGTAGAGGCGAGCGGCGCCGCCCGCCAGATGTCCATTGGGCCGGTTGTGTGACGATTCGCCCACAGCCGTCCGGGAGAGCCACGTATCGAGACGCTCGTCCTCAATGCGAACGGAATCGCCTTCCACGCGCTCGCCGACGGGCCTGCCGACGGGACGCTCGTCCTCTGCCTGCACGGGTTCCCCGAGCTCGGGCGCTCGTGGCGGCACCAGCTCACGGCGCTCGCCGAGGCCGGGTACCGCGCCGTCGCCCCCGACCTGCGGGGCTACGGCGACACCGAGCTCCGCGGCCCATACGACCTGGCGACGCTCGTCGACGACGCGGCCGGCCTCGTCGCCGCGCTGGGCCGGGAGCGCGCAGTCGTCGCCGGGCACGACTGGGGCGGTGCGGTCGCGTGGAGCCTCGCGGCCCACCGGCCGTCGGCCGTCGAGCGACTCGTCGTGCTCAACTGCCCGCCGCCTCAGGTGCTCGCGCGCGCGCTCATCCGCTCGCCCGCCCAGCTTCGCCGTTCGTGGTACGTGCTGTTCTTCCAGCTGCCCCGCCTGCCCGAGCGGCGGATGGCGGCGAACCGCGCGGCCGTCGTCGCACGGGCACTCGTCGGCGGTGCGCACCGGCGTGGCGTCTGGCCGGCCGAGGAGCTCGACGCGTACCGCGAGGCCTTCGCGCGACCAGGGCGCGCGAAGGCCGCGATCGACTGGTACCGCGCCTCGTTCCGGCGCGCCGTCGCACCCCGTCGGCGCCGCCCTGTCCCGCCGGTCTCCGCCCCGACGCTCGTCCTCTGGGGGGTCGAGGACCGCTTCCTCGGGCGCGAGCTCGTCTCGGCGGAGCGCTTGCGGCCGGTGCTGGCCGACGGCAACCATGCGACGGTGGTGTGGATCGAGGACGCGGGGCACTTCGTCCAGAACGAGGCGCCGGACAGGGTCAACGCCGAGCTCCTCCGCTGGCTCGGCCCGGCGACATGATCGGCGTCCTCGCAGCGCTCGCGAGCGGCAAGGTACAGGCCGTAACGTGGTCGCTGCTCGCGGCCTGGATCGGCGGGACGCCGCTGTCCGAGCCGCGAAGCGAGGTCGCGGCGGCGCCGCTCTCAGGTCGGATCGTGGTCGTCGGCGGGTTCCTCGCGAGCGGTGCGAACTCACGGCGGGTCGACGCATACGACCCAGCACGGGACGCCTGGACGCGCCTCGCCGACCTGCCCGTCTCCGTCGACCACGCCGCCGCCGCCTCGGTCCGCGGGCGGCTCGTGGTCGTCGGCGGCTACGGCGCCGACCGGCAGCCTCTGCGCGCGGCGTTCCTCTTCGACTGCACGAGCTGGCGAACGCTCCCGCCCCCGCCCGAGGAGCGTGCGGCAGCCGCGGCCACGGCGACCGTCGGCGGCACGGTATGGGTCGTCGGCGGCCGGACGAGGGACGGCCTCGCCACGTCGATGCTGGCGCTCGACCTGAAGACGCTGCGCTGGCGCGCCGTCCGCGGGCCGACCCCCCGCGAGCACCTCGCCGCGACCGCGCTCGGCGGGAAGGTGTACGCGCTGGGCGGCCGGCTGGCGGGGCTCGACACGAACCGCGCGACGGTCGAGGCGTACGACCCGCGCACGAATCGCTGGAGCCGCCTCCCCGATCTGCCGACCGCGCGCGGGGGGACCGGCGCAGCGGCGGTCGGGGGTCGGATCGTCTCGGTCGGCGGCGAGTCGCCGCAGGGGACGGAGCGCACCGTCTGGTCGCTGCGCCCGACCGCGCGCCGCTGGATCCGCCTGCCCGACCTTCCCACCCCGCGCCACGGGCTGGGTGTCGTCGCGCTCGGCGGAAGGATCTGGGTGGTCGCCGGCGGGCCCGAGCCGGGCCTCACGGTCAGCGGTGCGGTCGAGTCGTTGCCGGTGGCGAGGCGCTAGAGCCTGCCGCTCCTGAACACGCCCCAGAGGAGCCAGACTCCGAAGGCGCCCGAGAGCACGAACCCGACGACAGACAGGAGGTGCAGGCCCATCACGTGCGGACCGCTCTTCGCGAGCACGCCGATCAGTGAGGAGCCGACGAGCCCACCGAGGATCACGAGCGCGACCGCGATGCGGTTCACAGAGACGTCGATGTGGTGCGCGAGGTCGTCGACTCCCGGGTTCGAGATCTTCACGAGGAGCTCGCCGTCCGCGAGCTCGCCGAGGACGGCGTGCATCTGCCGCGGCATGTCGAGCGCGATCTCGCCGAGCTCCTCCGCCTCGCGGCGCGTGCGCAGCGCGAGCCGGCGCGGCGAGAGGCGCTCCGCGACGAGGCGCCGCGCGTACGGCTTCGCGACCTCGAAGACGTTGAAGTCCGGATACACCTCGACCGCGACGGAGCCGAGCGTCGCGAGCGCCTTGTCGAGGATCACGAAGCGCGTCGGCAGGCGCAGGTTCATCGTGTAGATCAGGTCGAGCCCCTCGCGGATCGCCTCGATCGGGTCGATGTCCGACAGCCGCGCGCCGTAGTAGCGGTAGTACAGCTCCTCGAGGCGTGAGCGCAGCTCGTCCTCTCGCTCGCGCGGGTAGCGGACGCCGAGGTCGGCGAGCCGGCGGGGCAGCGCGGACACGTTCTCGGTGGCCGCGTCGACGAAGAGGCGCGTCAGGCGCGACATGTCGGCGTCGGTGAGTCTCCCGGCGAGCCCGAAGTCGACGAGCCCGAGGCGCCCGTCGTCGAGGTGGAGGATGTTCGCGGGGTGCGGGTCGCCGTGGAAGAACGCGTGGCGGAAGATCATCGTCATCCACGCGTCCGTCAGCCGGTATGCGAGGTCGCGCCGCTCCGCGTCGTCCCACGACGCGAGGTCGAGGTCGCGGACGTGCGTGCCCTCGAGCCGCTCGAGGGTGAGCAGGCGGTTCGTCGTGTACCGCCACCAGACGCGCGGCACGGCGACCTGCTCGTTGCCCGCGAAGTTCCGCCGGAAGGCCTCGGCGTTGCGCGCCTCCTGCTGGTAGTCGAGCTCCTGCCGGATCGAGCGCCCGAACTCGTCGACGAGCTCGCCCGTGTCGACGAAGTCGAGCTGGCGGACGCGCTCGCGGACGAGCCGCGCGACCGACGCCATCAGCTTGAGGTCCGACTCGATCTGGCGCGGCGCCGACGGGCGCTGCACCTTGACGACGACGTCCTCGTCGTTCGGCAGCGTCGCCCGGTGCACCTGTCCGATCGACGCGGCGGCGATGGGCTGCTCGTCGAACGAGAGGAACGCCTGCTCGATCCCGAGGCCGAGCTCCTCCCGCACGACGCGCTCCACGTCCTCCATCGGGAACGGCGTGACGTCGTCCTGGAGCTTCTGCAGCTCGACGATGATGTCCGGCGGAACGACGTCGGGACGGGTCGAGAGCAGCTGGCCGAACTTCACGAAGGTCGGGCCGAGCTCGTCGAGCATCTCGCGGAGCCGCCGTCCACGGTCGCCGTCGACCTCGCCGTCCGTCGCGCGGCGGCGCTCGACGAGGTAACCGAACCCGTGCCGCGTCGCGACGCGGCCGATCTCCGTGGCCCGGGAGATGCTCCTCTGCGAGCCGGGCGCCATCTACGACGCGGCGGCGCTCTCGTGTAGGCGGAGGCGATGCTCGAGCTGCGCGACACGGAGCTCGAGGTCCTCGACGTCCTCGCGCCGAGCGACCCCCGCCTTCTCGAGCGAGCGGTCGACGACCTCGTCGCGTCGGGCGCCGAGTCGTTCGGCCTCCGCACGCCAGGCGGCGAACGTGTCCCGCACCGCGTCGCGCATCGCGTCGCGCTCGATCCCCATCCGGCGCGCGAGGTCGTCGGCGAGCTCGTCTGCGACCTCGGCGCCGAGGCTCGCCATGCCCAGCCCGGCGAGCAGGAGCTCCGAGACGGGCCGCGGGCCTTCGGTGCGCGGGGCGCTCACGCCCCAAGTGTAGGCAGCCTCAGCGCGCGCGGCCGTGGGGGCGCCCGCTGCGGCGCTGCCTGCGGCGCTCGCGCTTGGCCGCAGACGCGGCGGAGACGGGCACGTCCGCGGGCGCCGGGGCGACCGGCTTCGCGACCGCGGCCGTGACGGGCGCCGCCGGCGCGGCGGGCTCCTCGACCGGTTGGAGCAGGGCGCCCCCGACCGAGACGTCGACGGCGCCCTCGTCGTCACGGCGGCGCGCGTACTCGGGCTCGCGCTCCTTGAACATCGCGAGCAGCGGCGCGGCGACGAAGATCGACGAGTATGCCCCGGCACCGATTCCGATCAGGAGGGCGAACGCGAAGTCCTTCAGGGTGTCGCCGCCGAACAGGAGCAGCGAGACGATCGGGACGAGCGTGATGAAGGTCGTCGCGAGCGACCGCGGAATCGTCTCCCACAGCGAGACGTTCCCCAGCACGCGGAATGACGCGCGTTTCATCAGCGTGATGTTCTCGCGGATGCGGTCGAAGATGATGATCGTGTCGTACATCGAGTAGCCGAGCACGGTCAGCACAGCGGCGACCGTCGCAACGGTCACCTCCTGGCCGAGGAGCGCGTAGATGCCCACTGTGATCAGGACGTCGTGGGCGAGCGCGACCATCACCGGCACCGCGAACTGCCACTGGAAGCGGAGCGAGATGTAGCCGACGATCAGGAGCAGCGAGACGATGATCGCGAGGATCGCGCCGCGCGCGATCTGTCGGCCGAAGCTCGCGGAGACGTTCTTCACCCCGAACTTCTCCGCGTTCAGCGCCGAGGTCAGGTCGGACTGGAGCGCCTGCACCTCGTTCGTCGAGAGCGACTCCGTGCGCACCTGGAAGCTCCGGTACGCGCCGTCGCTCGACGAGCCGCGGCCCTGGATGACCGCGTTCGCCTGGCCGATCTTCGAGGCCTGCTCGCGCACCTGCTCGAGCGGCACGGGGCGCGGGGTCTCGAACGCGATCTGGGTGCCGCCCTTGAAGTCGATCCCGAGGTTGAGCCCCTTGACCGCGATCGCGCCGACGGAGATCACGACGACTGCGCCGGAGATCGCGAACCAGAGTCTCCGCCTGCCGATGTAGTCGAGCTTCAGCCATCGTGGGATGCCGCCGCCCGCGGCGCCCATCAGGCGGGGGCTGTCGAGCATGTCAAGGCCGGCCATGACTGCGAGGAACGCGCGCGTCGCGAGCACCGCGGTCAGCATCGAGATCGCGGTGCCGACGAGCAGCATCAGGGCGAAGCCGCGAACGCTCGCCGTGGCCACCGCGAACAGCACCAGCGCGGTAATTGCAGTGACGACGTTCGCGTCGACGATCGTCGCAAAGCCCTTCGTGTAGCCGGTGTGGATCGCCGCGCGCACGGAGCGCCCGGCGCGCACCTCTTCCTTGATGCGTTCGAAGATGACGATGTTCGCGTCGGCGGCCACCCCCAGTGTCAGCACGAGGCCGGCGATGCCCGGCAGCGTGAGGGTGACGTTGAAGAGGAGGATCGCCGCGTAGAGGAACGCGGCGTAGACCGCGAGGCCCATCACCGCCACGAGGCCGAGGAAGCGGTAGAAGATCAGCAGGAACAAGGCGACCGCGATGAGGCCGACGAGCGCCGCCTTCTTCGCCTGCTGCAGCGAGTCGCGGCCGAGCGTCGCGGAGATCGCGGTCTGGTCGAGCGTGCGGAACTCGACGGGCAGCGCGCCGGTCTGCAGCACGAGCGCGAGGTCCTTCGCCTCGCGGATCGAGAAGTCGCCGGTGATCTGGGCGCCGTTCGAGCCCGAGATGCCGCCCGGGTACTGCTCGAAGTCGATCGACGGGAACGACTTGATCTCGCGGTCGAGCACGATCGCGAAGTGCTGGAGGTAGTTCTGGTAGTCGCCCTGGCCGGCGCCGACCGTGTTGAAGAGGAGCTTCCCGCGGATCGCGATGTCACGCGTGATCCTCTCGAAGGTGTCCTGGCCCTTCCCGGTGAAGTCCATCAGGACGATCGGCAACCCGGTATTCGTGTCGAAGTCCTGCCGCGTGCCCGAGAGCTTCAGGTCCTTCCCGGTCATCTCGGGGACCGTGGGCGGCGTGTAGCGGAGGAGGTACCAGTATGTGCGCGACGGGGGCGATTCGCCGACGCCAGGGCAGAACCCGGCGGCCGGCCCGCAGCTCACGACCACCGTCTGGGGTGGCACGGCGAGGAGCTTGTACCCGTCGGGGAGCTTGCCCTTCCACTTCGCGAGCGCCGCCTGCTTCGTCTGCACGGGGCCGACGACGAGCTTCTTGCCCTTCGTGCGGAACGTGTAGTAGGTCTGGGGCTGGCCCTTCGCGGCGAGGGCCTGCTGCCCGGCGAGGAGGTCGTAGAGCTTCGCCGTCGGGATCGGTGTGCGCGTGCGCGCGTCGATGGACGGCGCGACGAGGTTCTTCTCGAGGTCGAACAGCTCGAGCTGCGCGGTCTTGCCGATGATCGACGCCGCGGCCGCGGGGTCCTTGACGCCGGGCAGCTGGATCGCGATCTGGTCGTTGCCCTGCGTCCGGATCTCGGGCTCGGAGACGCCGAGCTTGTCGACGCGGTTCCGCATGATCTGCACGGACCGGTCCAGATCCTCTTTCGTCAGCTTCCGGTCGCGCGGCGGGACGGCCTGCAGGGTCACCTCGAGGCCGCCCTGCAGGTCGAGGCCGAGCGTCGGCTTCTGATGGAGCGGCGAGCCGGGCACGGCGAGGAGCGCCACGCCGACGAGGGCCGCGACCACGAGGCCGACGACGAAGAATGCTGCGCGACGCGTCATCTGGGGGCGCTCAGGTTACCGGCGCTCGAGCGGTGCAGGGCTTTCCGGGTCGTCGTCCTTTACGAAAACTTCGGAGTCCGTCTCGGAACCTTCATCCACGACATCCGCCGGGGCCTCGTCGACGGCGGCATCGGGCGCGTCGTCCTCGGCGTCCTCGACCCCCTCGTCCTCCTCGTAGTCCGGCTTGACGACTCCGGCCACCGCCCGGCGCGCGATGCGCACGTGGACCGCGTCCGCGATCTCGACGACCAGGTCGTCCTCCTCGTCGATCTCCTGGACGATTCCGTACAGTCCGCCGACCGTGAGGATCTCGTCGCCGGGCTCGATCGCCGAGATCAGCTCCTGCTGCTGCCGCTGGCGCGAGCGCTGGGGACGGATCAAGAGCGCCCACAGCAGGACGAGCAACGCGACTAGCAGGATCAGCTGGGCCAAGGTTCCTCCTCTGGGCCGGCGGCGAGCGACGCGAGCGCGTCCGCGCGGTACTGGTCGAACGTGCCCTGGACGATCGCGTTCCGCGCGCCGGCGGTCAAGCTCAGGGTGAACCACAGATTATGCAGGGTGAGGAGCCGCAGCCCGAGGAGCTCCTGCTGGTTCACGAGATGCCGGACGAACGCGCGTGAGAAGTCCGCGCACGCCGGGCAGCCGCAGCCCTCCTCGAGGGGGCGCGGGTCGCGGGCAAACCGCGCATTGCGAAGGTTGAGCCGACCGCGGGCCGTCAACGCGGAGCCCGTGCGCGCTGTGCGGGTCGGGAGCACGCAGTCGAACATGTCGATCCCGCGCGCGATCACCTCGAGGATGCCCTCCGCGTCGCCGAGCCCCATGAAGTAGCGCGGACGATCGGCCGGCAGCGCCGGCGCCGCCCAGCCGACGGTCTCGAGCATCGCCTCACGGGTCTCGCCGACCGCGAGCCCTCCGAGCGCGAAGCCGTCGAACGGGAGCGAGACGATCCCTTCGAGCGAGCGCCCCCGGAGCTCGGGGTCGATCCCGCCCTGAGCGATGCCGAACCGGAGCTGGCCCGGCGCGCGCGGCGCGTCGACCTGCCGTTCGGCCCAGAGCTGCGTCCGGCGCACCGCCTCCTCGTGCACCCGGACCGACGCGTCGGCGGGCGGGCAGATGTCGAGGCACATCGCGACGTCCGAGCCGAGCGTGCGCTGGATCTCCGCGACGCCCTCGGGCGTGAGGCGCGCCTCGCTGCCGTCGTAGACCGACCGGAACGTCACGCCGTCGTCGTCGACGCGGAGCAGCGTGTCGCGCAGCGAGAAGACCTGGAACCCGCCGGAGTCGGTGAGGATCGGCCCGTCCCAGCCGGTGAACGCGTGGAGCCCGCCGAGGCCCGCGATCACGTCCTCGCCCGGGCGGAAGTGGAGGTGGTACGTGTTGCCGAGCACGACCTCCGCGCCCAGCTCGCGCACCTCCGCCGGATGGAGCGTCTTGACCGTGCCCTTCGTGCCGACCGGCATGAACGCGGGCGTCCGGATCGCCCCGTGCGCCGTGCGCAGGATGCCCGCGCGCGCCGCCCCGTCCGTCGCCTCGACGAGAAACGAGCTCACCGCGCGAATGTAGTGGACGCGTCCACTGATCCCCGTTGCCGCGAGACCGGTCAGAGGACGAGCATCGCGTCGCCGAACGAGTAGAACCGGTACCGCTCCTCGACGGCGACCGCGTAGAGCCGGCGTGTCTCCTCCACGCCCGCGAACGCCATGACGAGGGCGAGCAGCGTCGTGCGTGGGAGGTGGAAGTTGGTCAGAAGCGCGTCGACCCGCCGGAACGCGAACCCCGGCGTGATGTAGAGGTCTGTCCTGCCCTCGAGGGGCCAGCCTCGCGCGAGGCTCTCGACGACCCGCGTGGTCGTCGTCCCGACGGCGAGGACGCGCTCGGCCGTGTCGATCCGCGCCCACGTCGCAGGGTCGACCCGGTACCGCTCACCGTGGATCGCGTGCTCCTCGACGGTCTCCTCGGTGAGCGGCCGGAACGTGTCGAGGCCGACGTGGAGCGTCACCGCTACGTGGTCGACCCGGTCGAGCAGCGCCGTGCTGAAGTGGAGTCCGGCGGTCGGCGCGGCTGCCGAGCCGGCGTCGTGCGCGAAGACCGTCTGGTAGCGCTCGGGATCCGCCTGGGGCTCGTGGATGTACGGCGGCAGCGGCACCTCGCCCTGAGGCTCTCCGGGGAGCCGCACGAGCCAGCGCCCGTCGCCCAGGTCGTCGAGCAACTCGGCCGGCGGCGCCCCGCCGGCCCGAGGTCGGAGCCGTTCCCCTGCGCGGAGCCGACGGGACGGCCGCGCGAGCGCCTCCCACACTTCGTCCTCCCGGCGCTCCAGCAGGAGCACCTCGACGTCGCCGCCGGTCTCCCGGCGGAGGAGCAGACGGGCGGGGACAACCCGCGTGTCGTTGACGACGACGAGATGGCCGCCGAGCTCTTCGGGGAGGTCGCGGAACGACCGATGCCGCACTGCCCCGGTCGCGCGGTCGAAGACGAGGAGGCGCGACGCGTCGCGCGGCTCGACCGGGTGCTGTGCGATCAGGTCGCCGGGCAGGTCGTAGTCGAGCTCGTTTGATCTCATCCGGCCGCGAGCGTAGCCTTGCGTCCATGGACGAACAGGCACTGGAAAGGGCGCGGAAGCGGATCGCGGAAGCGCGGAGTGAGGGTGTCGCGGGTGCGCGGCTCGACGCCGCGCTGGAGCGGGCGCGTGCGGAGATCATGCGGCTCACGCGCGTGGCGGACGACCTGGAGGCATCGCTGCCGAAGCAGGTCTCGGCCGCCGTGCGCGACGGGATCGCGCGCGAGGTCGTACCGGTCAGCAGGAGCCTCGCGGAGATTCGAGGGGGCGTGAACCAGGCGCTGCGGCGGCTCGAGCGGCTCGAGCAGGAGCTCATCGCCGAACGGAACGCGCGGATCGACGACCTCGGCATCCTGGTCGATCTCGTCACCTCGGGCTGGAGCGGCGTCGACGCGCGGCTCCGCAGGCTCGAATCCGGGATCCAGGGTGTCGTCGTGCCGCTCCCGACGGAGCGGGACGAGACGACGCGCCCGGGCGACAACGCAGCCGTCGCCTAGGCGACGGAACCTCAGCCGAGCCCGACGGCGGCCGCGCAAGCGGCCGCCCAGACGGCGACCGTGGCGAGGATCGGCAGGTCCGTGACGAGGACGGCCTCGGGCTCCTCGCCCAGGCCGCGCGTGCGGAGCAGGCGGAGGTAGCGGACGAGGCCGAACGCAACGAGCGGCGTCGTCGCCACGAGCAGGAGGGAGTCGTACGCGGAGACCGTGTACGCCGCATACACGGCGACCGTGACGACGGCGACCAGTGCCAGGAACCGGTCGAGGACGGGCGCCGAGTAGCCGGCGAGTGCCGGCCGCGCGCCGACCTCGCCCAGGCCGAGCTCCGCGCGCCGCTTCGCGAGCGCCAGGAAGAGCGCCAGCAGGAAGGTGCAGACGAGGAGCCACGGCGAGATCCGGACGTCGACCGCGATCGCGCCGGCCGCCGCGCGCAGCACGAACAGCAGCGCGATTGCGAGGACGTCGAGGAGCCCGACGGACTTCAACCGGAGCGAGTAGGCGGCCTGGAGCGCGAGGAACGCCGCCATGCACGCGAGCGAGCCGGAGCCGAGCGCCGCGGCCACCGCCAGCGCGAGGAGCGCGAGGACCGTCGCGGTGGCGAGCGCGGCTGCGGCCGAGACGCGGCCCGAGGCGACCGGCCGGCTGCGCTTGACAGGATGAAGACGGTCGCCGCCTGCATCGCGGACGTCGTTCAGGAGGTACGCCGCGCTCGACGCCGCGCAGTACGCCACGAAGGCGGCGATCGCCTCGACCCAGCGCGTACCGTCGCCCAGCTCCGCCGCGAAGACGATGCCCGCGAAGAGCAGGAGGTTCTTCGTCCATTGGCGCGGCCGAAGCGCGGCGACGAGCGCCGCGGGTCGCGTACGCGTGCCCGCGAGCCGGACCGGCGCGATGAGCGGTTCCGCCACGCCGTGATGCTATTCCGGCGACGGCAGCCCGCGCGGCGAGGGGCGGCGTCTAGGCGACCTGCGCGGGGAGCACGAGCCGGAAGCGGCTCCCGCTGCCCGGCGCCGTCTCGAGCTCGATGCGGCCGCCGAGCGCCCCCGCGAGCTCCCGCGCGATCGGGAGCCCGAGACCCGTGCCCTGGGTGTCGGTCGAGACGAACGGGCTGAAGATCCGCTCCGCGTCCTCCGGCGAGATCCCGGGCCCGCTGTCCGAGACCTCGACCCGCACCGTCCCGTTCCGGGCGTCGAGGGCGAGCCCGACCGTACCGCCGTCTGGCGTCCAGCGGAACGCGTTCTTAAGGAGGTTCGTGATCACCTGGAGAACGCGGTCGCCGTCCGTGATCACCGTCGGCGCGCCGTCCGCCCCCGCGACCGTGAAGGCGATCTCACGCCGCCGCGCCTCGTCGCCGAACGAGCCGTACGCGTGCTCGACGAGGCGGCCCATGTCGACCTCCTCGGTGTGGACGGTGAAGCGGTGCGCGCGGAGCTTCGCGAGGTCGAGCACGTCGCCGACTAGCCGCTCGAGCCTCGTCGCCTCGTTCGCGACGACGTCGAGCGAGGCCGCGACGAGCTCCGGCTCCTCGATCAGGCCGTCCCGGAGCGCGTCGACGTGGCCCTTGATCGCGGTGAGCGGCGTGCGCAGCTCGTGCGACACCGACATGAGGAACTGCCGCTCGCGCTCCTCCGTCGCGGCGAGCCGCGCGGCCATCTCGTTGAACCGCTCGGAGAGGTGCGAGACCTCGCTTCCGCCCCGCCCCACGGGTACGTGCACCGTGTAGTTCCCGGACGCGATCTCGTCGGAGGCGGCGGCGAGGGCCTGGATCGGCCCGCTGATCCGGCGCGAGAGCCAGAGCCCGAGGAGCCAGGCGAGCAGCGCGCCGATCGCGATCGCGGCCGCGAGCCGCCCGACGAGCGGCACCCACTGGTCACGGACGACGTCGCCGGGCTTGGCGACGACGATCGCCCCGAGCACCGGCCCGTCGGGCTCCAGCCGGAGCGGCTGCGAGATCGCGAGGTACGAGCGGGTCTCACCGGGTGGGCGGAACTCGAACTTGAGCTGCCTGCCCTTCGTCAGCACGGTCGGCGGCACCGCCGACTCGGGGAGGCGCTGGAGGCCCGAGTCCTGTCCCGGAAACGCCGGGGCGCCCACGTAGAACAGCTGGTCGCCGGTCGCGAGCTCGAGCGCCTGCGGCGCGAAGTCCGGAGCCGGCGTGCCCTCCTCGGCCGCGCGGAGCGCGGCGTCCCCGTAGAGCTGCGCGATGCCGCGCGCCTCCCGCCCGAGCTCCTCGTACGAGCTGTCGCGCGAGTAGCCCTGGAACAGCCGCAGCGCGATCACGGAGGCGAAGACGCCGGCGAGCACGATCCCGAGCAGGAACAGCGCCGGCAGCCGGAAGCGCAGCGAGCCGGGCATCACGGGAAAGCGTACGCCGAGACGCGGACCTCCGAGCTCTCGCGCCGATGGGGCGGCGACGAGACGCGCGACCCCGCGGGGGCGGCGCAGTCGCATCGTGGCTACGCCGCGGGCGCCGTGGTGCGCTCGGTCGCGACCTTGTAGCCGACGCCCCACACGGTGACGATCGGAGAGGCGTCGCCGAGCTTGCGGCGGATCTGCCGCACGTGGACGTCCACGGTGCGCGTATCGCCCGCGAACGTGTACCCCCAGACGCGCTCGAGCAGCTGGTCGCGCGTCAGCACGATCCCGCGGTGGTCGAGGAGCTCCCAGAGGAGGTCGAACTCCTTCGGAGCCAGCTGGATCTCGTCGTCTCCGACGAGCACCTCGCGACGACCCGAGTTGATGAGGAGATCGCCGTGGCGGATCTCGTCGCCCTCGTCGATGCGGCGGTCCGACGTCGCCCGCCGGAGCACGCTCTTGACGCGCGCAACGAGCTCACGCGGATTGAACGGCTTCGTCAGGTAGTCGTCCGCGCCGACCTCGAGACCGATGATCTTGTCGACGTCCTCGTCGCGCGCCGTGAGCATCAGGATCGGGACGTCGGAGCTCTTGCGGATGCGGCGGCAGATCTCGATCCCGTCCATGTCCGGCAGGTTCAGGTCGAGCACGATCAGGGACGGCATCTCGGCGGCGACCGCGTTGAGCGCCCCCGCACCGGTGCCGACCGCGCGGACGCCGTAGCCGGCGTTCTTGAGGTAGAGCGAGACGAACGAGGCGATCGACTGCTCGTCCTCGACGACGAGCACGGACTGCGTCTGGCCGCTCACGGCACCACCTTTGCAGGCTTGAGCGCCGAAGTCGCGCCGAAGTCGATGCTCGCCGGCTCGTTCGGGATCGGGACGGGCGCGACGTCGCCGACGGCGTACGTCCCGGTCGCGCCGGTGAGATCCGGGTTCCCGTCGAGCAGCACGTAGCCCTGGCCGCGCGCGGAGAGCGAGATGCCCTCGCCGCGTACCTTGATGCGGTACCGGCCGCCCGGGATGTAGACGTTCACGTCCTTGCCGCGCGTCCACACGGTGCGACCGCGCGGGACGCCGTTGACGCGCGGGCTCCACTGGTCGGACGGAGTCAGGTCGGTCACCTGGATCTCGCCGCGCTCGAACCGCCCGATCACGATGCCGGCGCCGCGCACGGTCACCACCCCGCGCGCGTTCTCGATCGAGAGGGTCCCGGCAGGCGGGGGCGCAGCCGAGCGCGCGGCCGGCGCCGCGACCGCGAGCATGGCGACGATGACGAGCGCAACGCGCATACGTGGATGCAGTATCGGCACGACGCGTGGGTGCACGGTGAGACGTCCGTAAGGAAAGTGTAAGCGGCCCGCGCAGGGCGGCGCCTGTGCAAGATCCCCGGCACGTGGACAACATCCTCGACTTCGGCACGGTCGTGCTCGTCGTCTCCGGCGGGCTCGTGCTCGCGATCGCGGTGCGGCTCCTCGCCGGTCGGCTCGGCATTCCGACCGCGGGCCTCCTCCTCGTCGCCGCCGCGGTCGCCTCGGACCTGGTCGACCGGCTCGGGACCGTCCTGAGCTTCGAGGACGTGCAGCGGATCGCGACGCTCGCGCTCGTCGTGATCCTCTTCGAGGGCGGCTCGAAGATCGGCACGAGGCGGTTCCGCGCCGCCGCCGCGCCGATCCTCGCGCTCGGCGTCGTCGGCACGTTCGCGACCGCGGCGCTCCTCGCCCTCGCGGCGCACGTCCTGCTCGACCTGTCGTGGACGATCTCGAGCCTGCTCGGGGCGGCGCTCGCACCGACCGATCCGGCCGTGACGTTCTCGGTGCTCGCGGGCAAGGAGGTCGAGGGACGGTCCGGGACGATCCTCGAGGGCGAGTCGGGCTTCAACGACCCGGTCGGGATCGCGTTGATGATCGGGATGATCGACCTCGCGACGCACAGCGACGCCTCGAAGGTCTCCGTCCTCTGGGAGTTCCTCCGGGAGATGGGGATCGGGCTCGGCGTCGGCGTCGCCGGCGCAGCGGCGATCGTGGCGATGATTCGCTGGGCGCCGTTCCCCGACCGCACGCTCTATCCGATCGCGGTGATCCTCATGGTCGGCGTCGTCTACGGCGCGGCGACCGTCGCGCACGGCTCGGGGTTCCTCGCCGTCTTCGTCGCCGGGATCCTGGTCGGAGACATTCGCTTCGAGGCCCGCCGCGCCGTCCGCGCCTTCAACGCGGCGCTCGGGGAGCTCGGCGAGCTCGCCACGTTCGTCGCGCTCGGCCTCACGGTCGACATCGCCTTCATCGGAGACGAGGGGCTCTGGTGGCGCGGGCTCCTGCTCGCCGTCCTGCTCGGGTTCGCTCTTCGGCCGCTCGTCGTCGCGCCCCTCCTCACGGTCGTCGACCTGAGCTGGGGCGAGCGCGGCTTCATCATGTGGAGCGGGCTCAAGGGCGCGGTGCCGATCCTCCTCGCCTCGCTCGCGGTCGTCGCGAGCACCGACTACGCACGCGAGCTGTACGGGATCGTGTTCGTCGTCGTGCTCTTCTCGGTCGTCGTCCAGGGGTCGCTCGTCCCGACCGTCGCGAGACGGCTCGGCGTGCCGCTCGAGGAGGCCCCCCCTGCCGCGGCCGCGCCCAGGGCTCAGTAGGTGTAGAAGCCGCGTCCGGACTTGCGGCCGAACAGCCCCGCGTTCCGCATGGCAACGAGCCGCGGCGGCGGCGCCATGCGCGGTTCGCGGAGCTTCTCGTACAGCGCCTGGGAGGCGTGGACGTGGACGTCGATCCCGACGAGGTCGACGAGCGTGCAGGGCCCCATCGGCCAGCCGGCGCCGTTCGTCATCGCCGCGTCGAGCGCCTCGGGCGTCACGCGGGCCTCGTCGAGCACCCGGACGCAGTCGTTCAGCAGCGGGATGAGGACGCGATTGACGACGAACCCGGGCGTGTCGTGGCACGGCACGGCGACCTTGCCGAACCGCCCCACGACCGAGAGCGCGGTCTCGACCGCGTCGTCGGAGGAGAGCTCCGCGCGGACGACCTCGACGAGCGGCATCAGCGGCGCGGGATTGAAGAAGTGCATGCCCACCACGCGCTCGGGCGACGACGTCGCGGCGGCGATCTCCGTCACCGAGAGCGCCGACGTGTTCGTCGCGAGGACCGCGTCCGCCCGGCAGATGCGCTCGAGCTCGGCGAACAGGGCGCGCTTCGGCTCGAGCTCCTCGACGATCGCCTCGATCACGAGGTCGCAGCCCGCGAGGGCCCCGAGCTCGGTCGTCGTCTCGAGGCGCGCGACCGCGCCGTCCCGCTCGTCCTGCGTGCGCTGGCCCTTCTCGACCTTGCGCGTGAGGAAGTGGCCGATCCGCGCCGCGGCCGCCTCGCCGAGCTCGTCGGTGACCTCGCGCCCGACGACGGCGAAGCCCGCCTCGATCGCGACCTGCGCGATCCCGGCGCCCATCGCGCCGAGCCCGACGACTCCGATGCGGGTGACCTCCACGGCGCCGGAATCTATCGCGGCCGAGCGTCGCGGGAGGCGCGTTGCCGTCGCGCGGCCAGCGCGATACGGTCTCCCATCCCCCAGGCAGCGAGGAGGGCAGGACATGACACATCCCGCGGGACCCACGGACCGGCTCGAGACCGGGCTGACCCGTGAGGAGCTCCTGAAGTGGGCTGCGGCGGCCGGGGTCGGGCTGTCCGCCCTCGGAACGCTCGCCGGACGGGCCCACGGCGCGTCCCTCGAGACGGTGAAGGCGGCGTGGGTCTACATCGGGCCGCCAGGCGACGGCGGCTGGACGTACCAGCACGAGCTCGGACGGCAAGCAGCGATGAAGGCGCTCGGCTCGTCGCTCGACGCGACGAAGGTGGAGAGCGTCCCCGAGACGCCCGCCGTCGCGACTCGCGTGATCCGCCAGCTCGCCCAGCAGGGCAACGACATCGTCTTCACGACCTCGTTCGGCTACATGGACCCGACCCTCGCGGTCGCACAGCAGTTCCCCGACGTGAAGTTCGAGCACTGCTCGGGCTTCAAGAGCGCGGCCAACATGGGCAACTACTTCGGTGCGATGGAAGAGGCGCGATACCTCTCGGGCATCGCCGCCGGGCTCAAGACCAAGACGAACAAGCTCGGCTACGTCGCCGCGTTTCCGATCCCCGAGGTCGTGCGCGGGCTCAACTCGTTTGCGCTCGGCGCCCGCTCGGTGAATCCCAAGGCGACAGTGCGCGTGGTCTGGACGTCGACCTGGTACGACCCCTCGAAGGAGCGGAGCGCCGCGGAGAGCCTGCTCGCGGTCGGCTGCGACGTGCTCGGCCAGCACCAGGACTCGCCGTCGACCGGACAGGCCGCCCAGGCGAAGGGCAAGTGGTGGGTCGGCTACGACTCGGACATGCACCGGTTCGCCACGAAGGCCTTCCTCACGGCGCCGGTCTGGGACTGGGGGCCGTACTACACCCGCAGGATCAAGGCGGTACTGGACGGCACGTGGAAGAAGGACGCCTACTACGGAGACATGAAGGACGGCCTGGTCAAGCTCGCGGCCCTGCGGAACGTCGACGCGAGGACGCGGAAGACGATCGCCGCGCGCCAGGCCGCGATCAAGAGCGGGAAGCTCGAGGTGCTCGGCGGGCCGATCACGGACCAGAAGGGCAAGGTCCGGGTCGCGAAGGGCAAGGTCATGTCGTTCGGCGATGCGCTCTCGTGGCAGTGGCTCGTCGAGGGCGTCCAGGGCTCGATCCCCAAGGGGTGAGCACGCGCTCGATGCCGGGGGCGGGGACGCCCGTCCCCGGCGTGCGAGCCCGATGAGCGGCGCCCCGCTCGTCGAGCTGCGCAGGATCGTCAAGCGCTTCCCCGGCCTCGTCGCGAACGACGGCGTCGACCTGGAGATCCGTGCCGGCGAGGTGCACGCGCTGCTCGGCGAGAACGGCGCCGGCAAGACGACCCTGATGAACGTCCTGACGGGCCTCTACCGGCCGGACGAGGGCGAGCTCTTCGTGGACGGCCGCCCCGCCACGTTCCGCGCGCCGCGCCAGGCGATCGACGCGGGAATCGGCATGGTGCACCAGCACTTCCGCCTCGTCGACTCGCTGACGGTCGCCGAGAACGTGTTGCTCGGCTCGCACAGCCCACGCGTTTGGGTCGGACGCAAGGCGGGGATCCGGCAGGTCGCGGAGGTCGCCGAGCGCTACCGCCTCCAGGTCCACCCCGAGGCACGGATCTGGCAGCTGTCCGTCGGCGAGCAACAGCGGGTCGAGATCCTCAAGGCCCTCTACCGCGGCGCGCGCCTCCTGATCCTCGACGAGCCGTCGGCCGTGCTCACGCCGCAGGAGGCCGACGCGCTGTGGGACACGGTGCGCGAGATGGCCGCGCGCGGCGAGGCGATCGTCGTGATCACGCACAAGCTCGAGGAGGTGCGGGCGGTCGCCGACCGGATCACGGTGCTCCGGCGCGGTCGCAACGTCGGGGTCGCCGCCCGCGGCGAGCTCGACTCCCGCGCGCTCGCGCGGCTGATGGTGGGCCGCGACATCGCGCTCGAGACACGCCCGGCCGCGATCGAGCACGGCGACGTCGTCCTCCGCGTCCGCTCCGCGAGCGCGCGCTCCGACCGCGGTCTCCCGGCGCTCGCGGACGTCACGCTCGACGTCCGCGCCGCCCAGGTCTTCGGCATCGCCGGGGTCGCCGGCAACGGCCAGCGCGAGCTCGCCGAGGTCGTCACGGGGCTCCGCAGGCTCGCTGCCGGGAGCGTCGAGGTCGCGGGGCGACCGCTGCGCGCCGCCTCCGCACGGGCCGCCATCGACGCGGGAGTCGCCCACATCCCCGAGGACCGGCTCGGCTCGGGCCTCGTCGCCGGTCTCTCCGCCACGGACAACGCGATCCTCAAGGCGTATCGGCGGTCGCCCGTCGCGCGCGGCCCCC
>DASSJV010000065.1:0-9519 GCA_035691005.1 Gaiella sp.
GGGGGGCGACCGGCTGGATCGTCGTCGGCGCGTGGACCGCCGGGCTGAGCCTCGTCGCGGCGCGGGCCTACCGGCGCGACACGAGCCGCGTCTGAGCCGCCGCGAGCGGGCGGGAGAGCCGCATGCGGTTGCGCGCGACGAGGTCGTAGCCCCGTGCCGCCGTTCGCGGGAACCGCTCGACCAGCCACGCTGCCGGACGGCCGCCACGGAGCCTCCGTGCGAGCTCCGGGAGTGCGTCCGCGCCCGAGCGGCGCGTGCCGTCGGCGTCGACGACGTGGAGCGCGCCGTCGCGCTCCCGCGGAGGAAGGCCGGCGAGCAATGTGGCCCCGCGCTCGGAGCGGATCGGCGCGAGCGTGACGCCCGGGCGGGACGCCAACGGCCGGGCGAGCGTCGTGCAGAGCGCGCACTCGGCGTCGTAGAGCACCGTCACCTCCCGCATGAGGGCACCGTAGCCGCCTGTTCCTACACTTCGACGCATGCAGGACGTCCTCACCGTTCCGAACGAGGTCGCCGCCGAGCTCGCCGGCGTCGGCGACGGCGTGCTCGACACGCTGCGGGAGCGCCTCGGCTGCTCGATCTCGCTGCGCGGCAACCGCCTGACGCTCGACGGCGACGACGAGCGCGTCGTCGAGGCGCGCGCGGTGGTCGACGAGCTCGTCGAGCTCGTCGAGGGCGGCCACGCGATCGGACCGGACACCGTCGGCGCGGTCGTCGCCGCGCTCGACCAGGCGGAGGACATCCGCGACGTCTTCGAGGACGTCGTCTGGCGCCACCGCGGGAAGAAGATCGCGCCGAAGACGGTCACGCAGAAGCGGTACGTCGACACGATCCGACGCGAGACCGTGACGTTCGCGATCGGTCCGGCAGGCACGGGGAAGACCTACCTCGCGATCGCGCTCGCGGTGAAGGCGCTCTCGGAGCGCGAGGTGGGCCGGATCATCCTCACGCGCCCTGCCGTCGAGGCGGGCGAGCGGCTCGGGTTCCTCCCCGGCGACGTCCTCGCGAAGGTCGATCCGTACATGCGCCCGTTGTTCGACGCGCTCTACGACACGATGGACGCGGACCGCCTGAACGCGTACATCGACCGCGGCACGGTCGAGGTCGCGCCACTCGCGTTCATGCGCGGCCGCACCTTGAACGACTCGTTCGTGATCCTCGACGAGGCCCAGAACACGACGCCCGAGCAGATGCAGATGTTCCTGACCCGGCTCGGCTTCGGCTCGAAGATGGTCGTCACCGGCGACGTCACGCAGGTCGACCTGCCCCGCGAGCAGGCGTCGGGCCTGATCCAGGTGCGCGACATCCTCGACTCGCTCGACGGGATCGGGTTCGTCGAGTTCGGCCACGCGGACGTCGTCCGGCACAAGCTCGTGCAGCGCATCGTGGAGGCGTACAAGCGGCACGCCGAGGAGACCGGCTCCGCGCGTCGCCGGTGATGCTCGAGATCGAGGTCGACAACCGCAGCGGCGGGCCAGTCGACGCGGAGGGCGCGGCCGCGCTCGCGCGGCGGGTGCTCGAGACCGAGGGCGTCGAGGACGGGGAGCTCGGCATCGCGTTCGTCACGGCGGACGAGATGCGCACCCTGAAGCGCGAACACCTCGGGCTCGACGAGCCGACGGACGTCCTCTCGTTCCCGATCGACGGCACGCAGGCGCTGCCCGAGGGGGAGCCGCGCGCGCTCGGCGACGTCGTGCTCTGCCCCGCCGTCGTCGGCGAGGAGTGGCGCTGGCCGCTCGTGCACGGGCTGCTCCACCTCCTCGGCCACGAGCACGGCGCCGCGATGGAGGCGCGGGAGCGGGCCCATCTCCCGTGATCACGCCGCGCCGCACTCCGTCGATCCTCGAGAGCTTCAACTACGCGATCGAGGGGATCATCCACGTGCTCCGCACCCAGCGGAACATGCGGATCCACTTCGCGGTTGCGGTCGTCGTGCTGATCGCGGCGCTCGTCTCGGACGTCACGCGGCTCGAGCTGATCGCGCTGCTGATCGCGATCGCGTTCGTGCTGATCGCGGAGATGATCAACACTGCGATCGAGGCCGCGGTCGACGTCGCCTCCACGACCTTCGACCCGATGGCGAAGCTGGCGAAGGACATCGGCGCCGGCGCGGTGCTGATCGCGGCGGTCAACGCGATCGCGGTTGGGTACCTCGTCTTCTCCGGGCAGGTCGCCGACGAGAGCTCGCGCCTCCTCGACCGGCTCTCGGAGGCCCCGGCCGAGCTGACGCTCGTCGCCCTGGTGCTGACGATCGCGCTCGTGATCGCGATGAAGGCGCTCGCCGGACGGGGCTCGCCGCTTCGCGGCGGCTGGCCGTCCGGTCACGCCGCGATCGCGTTCGCCGCCTGGATGGCGGTGACGCTCGTGATCGGCGACAGCGCGCACCGCTTCCTCGTATCGTCTCTCGCGTTGATCATGGCGTTGCTCGTCGCCCAGACCCGGATCGAGGCGGGCGTCCACACGACGCTCGAGGTCGCGTCCGGCGGCGCGCTCGGCGCGCTCGTCACGCTGGCCGTCTTCCAGGGGTTCTCCGGGTGACCGACGAGGAGCTTCTCGCGCGCGCCGACGCGATCGCCGAGCGGGCGTACGCGCCGTACTCGCATTTCAACGTCGGCTGCGCGGTGCTGTGCCGTGACGGCACCGTGGTCGAGGGCGTCAACGTCGAGAACGGCGCCTACCCGCTCGGCATCTGTGCCGAGCGGACGGCGTTCTCGCGCGCGATCGTCCAGGGGTACGCACCCGGCGACTTCGTCGTCGCAGCGATCACCGCGTCGCCCTGCGGCGGCTGCCGCCAGTGGTTCGCGGAGATGGGCCTCGAGCGGGTCGTGTTCCGGAACGGCGGGCGCGTCGTCGAGATGACCGTCGACGAGCTCCTCCCGGAGCAGTTCGAGCTGTGAGCCCGCGGCGCGCGGTGTCCCGGCGCCTTCGGCACACAGGTGGCACGGACCCGTCACTCACGTGCGCGCAAATGCGGGATAGGCTCGGGCCGTGGGGAGGAGGCCGGCGGCCCGAGACGGGGGTGCGCGGCCGAAAGAGACATGACCCGCGGGAGCTCGTCTCGCCTGGACGACTCGGCTTCGGTGCACCGTGAGGCCGGCCGGCGGATGAGGTGCGGCGTCGTCGCGGTGGCGGGACGGCCGAACGTCGGCAAGTCGACGCTGGTCAACGCGCTCGCGGGAGGAAAGGTGGCGATCACCTCGACCGTCCCGAACACGACGCGTCGCCGGATCTTCGGGGTGGTAAACGGACCGGAGTGGCAGCTCGTCCTGGCCGACCTGCCCGGCTTCCAGCGGCCGATGGACGCGCTGACCAAGCGCATGCAAGAGACCGTCGACAGCTCGTTCGACGACGTCGACGCAGTCCTCCTCGTCCTCTCTGCGCGCGACCGGATCGGCGCGGGCGACCGCTTCGTCGCGCGGCGCGTCTTCGCGCTCGGCGTCCCGGTCGTCATCGCCCTGAACAAGATCGACCGCCTGAAGCACGGCCACGTGGCCTCGCAGATGAAGGCGGCGGCCACGCTCGGCGACTTCCACGCCCTCCATCCGGTGAGCGCGAAGGTGCGGGACGGGACCGATGAGCTGCGCGACGACCTCGTGCTACTCCTCCCGGAGGGGCCGGCGCTGTTCCCCCAGGACCAGCAGACCGACCTCAGCCTGATCGAGCGAATCGCCGAGGTGATCCGCGAGAAGGCGCTGCACCTCACGCGCGACGAGGTGCCGCACGCGCTGACCGTGGAGGTCGAGGAGCTCGACGAACGGCGGGTGCGCGCGTTCGTGCTCGTCGAGACCGAGTCGCAGAAGGGCATCCTCGTCGGCAAGCGGGGCGCGACGATCCGGGAGATCGGCACGCGGGCACGCCCGGAGGTCGAGGCCCTCGTCGGCAGGCAGGTCTTCCTCGAGCTCGTCGTCAAGGTGCGGCCGAAATGGCGGCGCGACCGGAAGACGCTCGAGCGGCTCGGTCTCTGATTCACCTGCGAGCGTGCATTCCGCTTGCGCGGAACGCACGCCGCAAACCCCCGGGCGACCGCTTCGGCCGCGCGGGTACATCCCTGAAGCGAACTGCCGCCTGCGGCGGCGTCCGAACCCGCTGAGGGTCAGCGCGCCGAGCGCTTCATTACGTAGGGCTCAGCGCTGCAGCGGCCTCGTCGGCGTCGACGCGATCGGCAAGTGCGCGGGCGACCTTGAGCCACAGCTCGGGGAGCGAGTCGAGCAACTCGACGAAGCTCGCGCCCTCGATCGCGAGCACCCGCAGCGGGGTCGTCGCGACGACGGTCGCCGTGCGCGGCGAGCGCGAGAGGAGCGCGATCTCCCCGACGAAGCTCCCCGCACCGAGATGCGCGATCCGGCGGCCGCCCCGGCGGACGTCGATGTCCCCCTCGACCACGACGAAGAACTCGCGGCCGGGCTCGCCCTCGCGGATCAGCTCCGTGCCCGCCTTCACCGTCCGCTCCTCCGCGAGCGCGGCGATGCGCCGCAGGTCGCGCTTCGAGCAGAGCTCGAACAACGGCAGCGCGCGGATCAGCTCGACCTTGCTGTCGGCACGGAGCAGCACGGCGGGCACTCTAGCGCCCTCTAGACTGACCCCATGAGCCAGACGGTCGCACTGCCGCGGTCGCTCGAGCTACCGGGCGGAGGCCGGCTCCCCCGCCCGGGGTCGGTGGACGCGGTATCGCTCGAGGGCCGTGCCGCGGAGCTCGCGAAGCGGTCGATCAAGCGCGAGTCGAAGCTGTTCGCGCTCGATCTCGCGATCCGGATGATCGACCTCACGACGCTCGAGGGCGCAGATACGCCCGGCAAGGTGCGCGCGCTGTCGGCGAAGGCCCAGCGGCCCGATCCGGGCGACGCGAGCATCCCGTCCGTCGCCGCGGTGTGCGTGTACCCGAGCCTCGCCGCCGTCGCATCGCGCGCGCTCTCGGGAAGCTCCGTCAAGGTCGCATCCGTTGCCACGTCGTTCCCGTCCGGCCAGGCGCCGCTCGAGGTGAAGCTTGCGGACGTCCGTGCCGCGATCGCGGCCGGCGCCGACGAGATCGACATGGTGATCGACCGCGGCGCGTTCCTCTCGGGCCGGATCGGGCAGGTCTACGACGAGGTCGTGGCCGTGAAGGAGGCGTGCGGTGACGCGCACCTCAAGGTGATCCTCGAGACGGGTGAGCTCGGTACGTACGACGCCGTGCGACGCGCGTCGCTCGTCGCGATCGCGGGCGGCGCCGATTTCATCAAGACCTCGACCGGGAAGGTTTCGCCCGCGGCGACGCTGCCGGTGACGCTCTGCATCCTCGAGGTGATCCGCGACGTCTACGACGAGACGGGCCTCGTCGTCGGCATGAAGGCTGCGGGCGGGATCCGCACGGCAAAGCAGGCAATCCAGTACTTGTGCGTCCTCCACGAGACGCTCGGCGTCGAGTGGCTGACGCCCGACAGGTTCCGGCTCGGCGCCTCGTCCCTCCTGAACGACCTCCTGCTCCAGATCCGCAAGCAGCGCACCGGGATCTACCGGTCGCCCGACGAGTTCACGCTCGACTGATGGGCGCCGTCGAGAAGCAGCACACCGAGGTCGCCGCACCCGCCGCCTGGGACTACGCGCCCGCGCCCGAGGCGCGCGAGATCGTCTCGTTCGAGCGGCGCTACGGCCTGTTCATCGGGGGCGAGCAGGTCTCGCCGCGCTCCCGCTCGTGGTTCCCGACGATCTCGCCCTCCACGGAGGAGCCACTCGCCGAGGTCGCCCAGGGTGGGCAGAAGGACGTCGCGCTCGCCGTCGATGCCGCCCGCGAGGCGTTCCGCACGTGGAGCCGCCGCAAGCCGTCCGAGCGCGCGAAGGTGCTCTTCCGGATCGCGCGGATCCTCCAGGAGCGGGCGCGGGAGCTCGCGGTTGCGGAGTCGCTCGACGGCGGCAAGCCGATCAAGGAGTCGCGCGACGTCGACCTGCCGCTCGCCGCGGCGCACTTCTTCTATTACGGGGGCTGGGCAGACAAGCTCGAGTACGCGTTCCCCGGTCGCCGGCCGCGGCCGCTCGGCGTCGCGGCGCAGATCGTCCCGTGGAACTTCCCGCTGCTGATGCTCGCGTGGAAGATCGCGCCGGCGCTCGCGTGCGGCAACACGGTGGTGCTGAAGCCGGCCGAGACGACCCCGCTGACCGCGCTGCTCTTCGCGGACGTGTGCCGCCAAGCCGAGGTGCCGCCCGGCGTCGTCAACATCGTCACGGGCGACGGCTCGACCGGCGCGTACCTCGTCCGCGAGAAGGGGATCGACAAGGTCGCGTTCACCGGCTCGACGGAGGTCGGCAAGGCGATCCAGCGCGAGCTCGCGGGGCGGGAGGTGTCGCTCACGCTCGAGCTCGGCGGGAAGGCCGCGAACATCGTGTTCGACGATTGCGCGCTCGACCAGGCGGTTGAGGGGATCGTCAACGGCATCTACTTCAACCAGGGCCACGTCTGCTGCGCGGGCTCGCGCCTGCTCGTGCAGGAGTCCATCCACGACCAGCTCGTGCGCAAGCTCAAGCGACGGATGGCGACGCTCAGGATCGGCGACCCGCTCGACAAGAACACCGACGTCGGCGCGATCAACTCGAGCGCCCAGCTCGAGCGGATCGCCGAGCTCGTGCAGAGCGGGGTCGACGAGGGTGCGGAGCTGTACCAGCCGCCGTGCCGCCTCCCGGAGAAGGGCTGGTGGTTCGCGCCGACCGTGTTCACGAACGTCGCGCAGAGCCACCGCATCGCGCGCGAGGAGATCTTCGGTCCCGTGCTCAGCGTGCTCACCTTCCGTACGCCGGACGAGGCGGTCGAGAAGGCGAACAACACGATGTACGGGCTCTCGGCCGGGGTCTGGACGGAGAAGGGCTCCCGGATCCTGTGGATGGCCGACCGGCTCCGGTCCGGCGTCGTCTGGGGGAACACGTTCAACCGCTTCGACCCGTCGTCGCCGTTCGGCGGCTACAAGGAGTCGGGCTTCGGGCGCGAGGGCGGCCGGCACGGGCTCGAGCCGTACCTGAGGTTCGAATGAGCAAGCGACTGCCGGTCCGCAAGACGTACAAGCTGTTCGTCGGCGGGGCGTTCCCGCGGTCGGAGTCCGGCCGGACGCTCGAGGTCGAGGGCTACAACGTCGCGCGTGCCTCGCGGAAGGATGCGCGCGAGGCCGTCGTCTCGGCCCGTAAGGCCGTCGCGGGCTGGAGCGGCGCGACCGCGTACAACCGCGGGCAGGTGCTCTACCGGCTCGCGGAGACGATGGAGACCCGTACGTCCGCGCTCGCCGCGGCGTCGAGCGGCCGTCGCGAGGTCGCCCGCGCGATCGACCGGGTGGTCTGGTACGCCGGCTGGGCGGACAAGCTCGCGCAGGTGCTCGGCTCCTCGAATCCCGTCGCCGGCCCGTACTTCAACTTCACGCTGCCCGAGCCCACCGGGGTCGTCGCGCTCGTCGCCCCCGACGAGCCGGCGCTCGACGGCCTCGTCGCGCGACTCGCCCCCGCGGTCGTCGGTGGCAACGCGGTCGTCGTGATCGCCTCGGAGAGCCACCCGCTCGCCGCGATCGAGCTCGCGGAGGCGGTGGCCACGTCCGACGTGCCCGCCGGGGTGGTGAACGTGCTGACGGGGCTCCGGTCGGAGCTCGCGCCCGTGCTGGCCGGCCACATGGACGTGAACGCGATCGACGTGACTGGTGCCGACGGCGACGCGGCCGCCCTCGAGGCGCTGGCGGCGGAGAACGTCAAGCGCGTCGTGCGCGCGAAGGAAGATCAGAGCCCCTGGGAGATCGCCTCCTTCATGGAGCTCAAGACGGTCTGGCACCCGATCGGCCGCTGAACGCCGCCGCTCCTCCGGGGCACCCCAACCCACCACCCACTGCCGATTCTATCGCTCGCGTTGTCTCAGATGGCGACGAATGCGTGCCAGCTTCGTCACGAAAGCGTGACCGCGCGGGGTCTATCCGCCGTCGCCCCGCCGCGCCGACACGAACGCCGACCCCGAGCCGCAGCCCGCCTATCCCTCGCCGAGCATCCGCCCGACGGCCGCGGCGGCCGCGTCGAGGCGCACGTCGCGGGGCCCCTCGACGAGAAGCCACGGCGAACCGCTCTCGCGGACCCGCGCGAGGTAGCGCTCGTGCATCCAGCGGCGCTGTGCCTCGAACTCGCGCACGCCGTCGTGGTGCCACGGCGTGTCGAGCCCGCACACGACGAACAGGTCGTATCGCCGCGCGACGAGCTCGTCGAACCCGGCCGCCGGTACGCCGAGGTAGACCTCGTGGAAGACCGCCGTCGTGAACGCATCGGTGTCGGTGAACAGCACGCGCCGCGCGAGCCCGGCGAGGAAGTCCTCGTACCAGCACTGGATCCGCGCAATGTGCGTGAACTCCCAGCTCGCCCAGGGTGCGTCGTCCGGTCGGCCGATCTGCGTGTAGGGACGTCCGTACTCGGGGTTCCATACGGTGTCGAAACGCACGGCGAGCGCCTCGGCGAGGGTCGTCTTCCCCGTCGACTCGGCCCCGAGCAGGCAGACGCGCTTCACGTCGGCGGTCACGGGCGGGGAGCCTACGCGGCGCGCGGCGAACCCGGCGATGGAGCCGGCGGGTCGTTCGTCTAGCATCGGGCACCGTGACCGACCGGAGGCTGAGCCAGGCGATTGCAGAAGGCGACGGGATCTCGGTGCTCGTCGAGATCGGCAGCGGCGACGCGGCGCGCCGCGCGGAGCAGCGCGGCGCCGAGGGCGTCGTCGTCCGCGGCACCCACGCGAGTCTGGGGCGCGAGGTCGCGCTGCCGCTCCTCGCCTACGGCCCTGCACCGGAGGGGGCTGCCGAGAGCGCGGCCGCGGCGGTCGTGCTGGCGATCGACGACGAGGACGAGGACGCGCTGCACGGGCTCGCCGAGCGCTGCCTCGACCTCGGCCTCGAGGTGGTCGTGCGCATCCGCGACGACGAGGAGCTCGAGCGCGTGCTCGAGCACCTCGACCCAGAGATCGTCCTCCTGAGCGCCGAGCGCGCGGAGGCGGAGCAAGCTGCGCTCGACCGGCTCCTCGAGCTGCTGCCCGACGTCCCTGCCGGGAAGCTCGCGATCGCCGAGCTCGCCGACGCCTCCCGCGAGGACGTCGAGAAGCTCGAGCGCGCGGGCGTCGACGCCGTGCTCGTGACGGGCGACGTCGAGGCGCTCGTCGGCGACGGCGTCCCCGACGTGTAGCCGGCCTCGGTGAGGCCGCTCCGCTCGCCGGCGGTCGTCGAGGCCGCCGCGGCCGCGACCGTCGTCGGGCTCGCGGCCGCGCTCCGGGTCGTCGGCTCGGGCGCCGGACTGCCGCTGCCGCTGCTCAACCCGGACGAGACCAACATCGTCCCGCGCGCCTGGGAGCTCGTCCACGGCGGCGGGCTCGACCCGGGGTGGTACGACTACCCGAGCCTCCTCTTCCTCCTCCTCGCGCCGTCGCAGATCGGCGTCGACGCACCGTCGTACGGGACGGCGAGGGCGATCGCGATCATGATCGGCCTCGCGGGCGTCGCGGCCGCCTGGTGGCTCGGGCGCGTCACCTTCGGACGGACCGCGGCGCTG
>DASSJV010000066.1:0-4962 GCA_035691005.1 Gaiella sp.
GAAGAGCGTCGAGGTCTCGGTCCCCGTCTCGATGGACGACGGCCACGTGCGCGTCTTCGAGGGCTACCGCGTCGTCCACAACGTCACGCGCGGCCCGGCGAAGGGCGGGATCCGCTACCACCCGCACGTCACCCACGACGAGATCAAGGCGCTCGCGATGGGGATGACCTGGAAGTGCGCGCTGATGGGCCTCCCGTTCGGCGGTGCGAAGGGCGGCGTGATCTGCGACCCGAAGCAGCTGTCGCCGTCGGAGATCGAGCGGCTCACGCGCCGCTACACGACCGAGATCATCAACGAGATCGGGCCCGAGAAGGACATCCCCGCACCGGACATCGGCACCAACGCGCAGGTGATGGCCTGGATCTTCGACACGTACTCGATGAACGTCGGCCACTCGGTGCTCGGCGTCGTCACCGGGAAGCCGCTCGCGCTCGGGGGCTCGGTCGGACGCGACGGGGCAACCGCCCGCGGCGTCCTCTACTGCATCCGCACGGCGCTGCAGAAGGAGGGGCGCCGGTTCCCCGACACGCGGGTCGCGATCCAGGGGTTCGGCAACGTCGGGCGGAACCTCGCCCGCCTCCTCGCCGAGGAGGGCGCCCGGGTCGTCGCGCTGTCCGACTCGCAGGGCGCCGTCGTCAACTCGTACGGGCTGGACGTCCCCGCGGCGATCGTCCACAAGTCCGAGCACGGCACGCTCGCGGGGCTCCCCGGCGCCGAGGAGGCGACCAACGAGGAGCTCCTCGAGCTCGAGTGCGACGTCCTCGTCCCGGCTGCGCTCGAGCAGGCGGTCAACGCCGACAACGCGCCGCGCATTCGCGCGCACATGATCTGCGAGGCGGCGAACAGCCCGACGACGCCCGGCGCCGACGAGGTGCTCGAGGACCGCGGCGTGCTCGTCCTCCCGGACGTGCTCGCGAACGCGGGCGGCGTGGTCGTCTCGTACTTCGAGTGGGTACAGGGCCTCCAGGAGTACTTCTGGAAGGAGTACGAGGTCAACGCGAAGCTGAACGACATCGTCGTGCGCGCGTTCGAGGAGACCTGGTCGACGCGCGAGCGGTTCGGGACGAGCATGCGGACGGCGGCCTACGGCCTCGCCGTCCAGCGCGTCGCCGAGGCGACCACCACCCGCGGTCTGTACCCCTAGCCGCATGGACGTTCGCGTCTACGTCGCGGACGGCTGTCATCTCTGCGGCCCGGCGGTGGAGACGGTGCGCGCCGTCTGCGGCGACGCGTTCACGCTCGTCTCGATCACGGGGGACGAGGAGCTCGAGCGGCGCTACCGGCTGCGCATCCCCGTCGTCGAGCTCGACGGCGAGCCCCTGTTCACGTTCGGGGTCGACGAGGACGACCTGCGCGCCGCCCTCGCCGCACGCGCCACGGCCGAGCCGCGCGGCTGACGGTTCCCCCGGCCGGGCCGGGAAGGGCGTCGGCACAATGCGCCGCGTCGTTTTCGAACTCTCCGGAAGGACGCTGGTGGCGGAACGCTTGACGGTCGGAGTCGCCGCTCGCCTGAGCCGTTACCTCCAGGTGCTCACGCAGGCGAGGAAGATGGGCAAGGACAGGATCTCGTCGCAGGAGATCGCCGAGTACACGAACATCAACGCGACGCAGATCCGCCGTGACCTCTCGACCTTCGGGAAGTTCGGCAAGCGCGGCGTCGGCTACTCGGTCGACTCGCTCCTCTCAGAGATTCGCAAGATCCTGCGCACCCAGGGGCAGCACAACATCGCGCTGATCGGCGCGGGCCGACTCGGCGGGGCGATCGCCTCGTCGCCGATCTTCGCGGAGCACGGCATCACGATCTCGGCGGTCTTCGACGTCGACCCGGCGAAGATCGGGACCGCGCTCGGGGGCGTCCCCGTGAGCTCCCTCGAGGCCCTCGACGAGATCGTTCACGACCGCAGCATCGTGGTCGGCGTCCTGGCGGTCCCGGCCGAGGCCGCGCAGGAGGCGGCCGACAGGCTCGTCGGCGCGGGCGTGAAGATCGTCTTCAACTACTCGCCGGCGCTGATCGACACCCCCTCCGACGTGCAGGTGCACACCTCGAACCCCGCCGTCGAGCTCCTGTACGCCCTGTACTTCCACCTCACCTAGGCGTGGCGGAACCCATGGTTCCCCCACGAGCCCCCTCCTTCTGCGCACGCACCGGCCGTCCGTCGTTGGCCTCCCGGCCGGCGAAGCCGGCCTCCGGCCGTTCAGGTAATCGTTCGCACCATTGAAGATCCTTCTCTGGCATGGGTACTTGCTCGGGGGGACGGGGTCGAACGTCTACACGCGCCAGCTCGCCCGCGAGTGGAGCCGCGCGGGGCACGACGTGACCGTGCTGAGCCAGGAGCCGCGCCCCGGGTCGTACGACCTCGGCGGCGCGGCGACCGTCCGCCCGGACGTCGACGGGCTCCTGCCAGTGTTCGTGCTCGACCGCTACGAGGGCTACGAGGTCAAGCGCCTGCCCGACTGCACCCGGGCGGAGCTCGACGCGTGGGTCGAGGCGAACGCGTCGGCGGTGCGCGCGCTGCTCCCGGCCGATCTCGTCTTCGCGAACCACGTGCTGCTCGGCGGGCCGGTCGGCGCGGCGAGCGGGGCGCGCTACGCGGTGAAGGCGCACGGGTCCGAGCTCGAGTACGCGATGCGGGGGAACGCGGAGCTCGAGGAGTGGGGGCGCGCGTCGCTCGAGCGGGCGAGCGCGACGTTCGTCGGCTCCGACCACATCAGGACCGTCCTCGGGGAGGTGTGCGGCGCGGTCGAGCGCGTCCACGAGGTGCCGCCGGGCGTCGACGTCGAGCTCTGGGCTCCCGAGGAGCGAGATGCCGCGCTCGAGGCGCTTCTGCAGGAGGCGCGGCTCGACGCGCCGAACCCCGGGAACGCCGACGAGCGCCATCCGGACGAGGGGAACGCCGCCCGGCTCGAGGCGTTCCTGGGCGGCGAGGCGGCGACCGTCGTCTACTTCGGCAAGCTGATCGAGCAGAAGGGCGTGGACGTCCTGCTCGACGCGTTCCGCGGCCTCGACGCCCAGCTCGTGGTCGTCGGCTTCGGGCCCGAGCGGGCCCGGCTCGAGGCGCGCGCCGCGGAGGAGGGAATGCAGGCGCTCTTCACGGGGCCGCTCGAGCACCGTCACCTGCGGCATCTGCTCGCGCTCGCCGACGCCTGCGTCGTCCCCTCGGTCTTCCCCGAGGCGTTCGGGATGGTCGCCGCCGAGGCCTCGGCGGCCGGTTGCCCACCGGTGGTCTCGCTGCACTCGGGGCTCGCGGAGGTCGCCGGCGACCTCGAGGAGGCGCTGCCGCCGGAGCTCGGCCGGCTCGTCTCGTTCCCCACGGGCGACGCGGCCGCGCTCCGCGAGCGGCTCGACGCGCTGCTCGCGCTCGGCCCGGACGACCGCGCGCTGCTCCGCGCCACCGTCCGCCGCGTGACCGAGGAGCGCTGGAGCTGGGCGGGCGTGGCCGGCCGCCTGCTCGACGCCGCCTTGTAACAGTTTGTTGCAAGCGTGTCCGAGGGCCGCTATCGAAACGGAAGCGGAACCGTCTAGCCTTCGCGGGACATGCCCGACCCCCCTTCATACGAAAGGCTGCTCGACGAGTCGCGCGAGCGATTCGAGGACGCCGTGGACTTCACCGTCTCCGTCGAGGAGGAGTTCGCGCTGCTCGACCGCGAGACGCTCGCCCTCGTCAATCGCTTCGAGGAGGTCCAGGGTGCGGCGCGGGGCACCGCGCTCGAGCCGAACCTCGTCGGGGAGCTGATCGCCTCCGAGGTCGAGGTGAAGACGGGGAAGCAGGCGTCGTTCGCGGACGTCCCGGCAGCCCTCGCGGAGCGCCGGGCCGAGCTCGCGGCGCTCGTCGAGCCGCTGGGGCTCGTGCTCGGCGCGACGGGGACGCACCCGTGGTCGAGCTGGCGCGACCAGCGCATCATCGACACGCCGCACTACCGGCGGAACGACGAGATCCTCAAGTACGTCGTCTGGCGGAACAACACGTTCGGCGTCCACACGCACGTCGCGGTCCGCGGAGCCGATCGGGCGGTGCGCGTCACGAGTGCGCTCCGGAACTGGCTGCCCGAGCTGCTCGCCGTGTCCGCGAGCTCCCCCTTCCACGAGGGCGTCGATACGGGGCTCCACTCGGCGCGGACGCAGGTGTTCACGCGCTTCTTTCCCCGCTGCGGCGTCCCCGACCCGTTCGGCTCGTGGGAGGAGCATGCGGCGTACGTGCGGTTCCTCTACGAGACGGGCTCGGTCGACGAGCCGACCCAGCTCTGGTGGAGCGTCCGGCCGCACATGCTGTTCCCGACGGTCGAGATCAGGATCTGCGACGCGCAGCCCGACCTCGCGGAGGCGCAGTCCCTCGTCGCGCTGATGGTCTCGCTGACCGCCCGCTGCGCGCGGGCGATCGACGAGGGCGAGCCCCTCCCGGAGCACCCGCACCGGCTCATCGAGGAGAACGTCTGGCGCGCGATCCGGCGTGGGCTCTCGGGCGAGCTGATCGACCTCGAGCGCGGCGACGTCGTGCCGGCGCGCGCGCGCATCGAGCGGCTGGTCGAGTGGGTCCTGCCGGTGGCGGAGGAGATCGGCGCCGCGCCGTGGCTGCGGCTGCCCGAGCGGAACGCGGCGGAGCGGCAGATCGCGCAGCACCAGGCGGGCGCGAGCCTGGAGGAGATCTACGCGGTGCAGGTGGGGCTGACGGCTCCGGTGCGGTGAACCGGGGCACGACCCTCGCAGGTTCTGCATAATCCCCCGCGCTGACGCCTGATCGGCGTCTCTTTGTGTGGGCGTTCACCCGGAGGATTGATGGACTTCTTCGTTGACCATGCCGTCTTGTTCGCGCTCGTCTGTGCGGGCGTCGCGATCCTGTACGGCGTCTACCTGACCTGGTGGCTGCTCTCGCAGCCGGCGGGCAACGAGCGGATGCAGGAGATCTCCCGCGCCGTCCAGGAGGGCGCGGCCGCGTATCTCCGCAAGCAGTACACGACGATCGC
>DASSJV010000067.1:0-26935 GCA_035691005.1 Gaiella sp.
GTGCCCGAGGCGACGGAGGACGAGATGGAAGAGACGACCATCCCCGACGAACGCCTCGAGCTGATCTTCACCTGCTGCCACCCCGCGCTCGAGCTGGACGCCCAAGTCGCGTTGACGCTCCGCACCCTCGGCGGACTGACGACCGAGGAGATCGCCCGCGCGTTCCTCGTCCCGCAGGAGGCGATGGCGAAGCGGCTCGTCCGCGCGAAGAAGAAGATCGCCGCGGCCGGCATCCCGTTCCGTGTCCCGCCCGCCCACCAGCTGCCCGACCGGCTCGCCGCCGTGCTCGCGGTGGTCTACCTCGTCTTCAACGAGGGCTACGGCGGACGCGGCGATCTCGCCGCAGAGGCGCTACGGCACGGCGGCGCGCTCGCGGAGCTGCTGCCGGACGAGCCCGAGGTGCACGGGCTCGTGGCGCTGATGCTGCTCAACGACGCACGCCGCGGCGCGCGATTCGCGGAGGGCGAGCTCGTGCTCCTGCGCGACCAGGACCGCGCCCTCTGGGACGCGGAGCGGATCGCTGCGGGCCGGCGTTCGCTCGACCGCGCCCTCGCGCTCGGCGGACGCGGTCCGTACGTCCTCCAGGCCGCGATCGCGGCGCTCCACATCGAGGACCCCGTCGACTGGGCGCAGGTCGCCGCGTTGTACGAGCAGCTCGCGACCGCCACCGGCTCCGAGGTCGTCGAGCTCAACCGCGCCGCAGCGCTCGCCGAGGCAGGCGACGTCGAGGGGGGCCTCGCGCTCGCAGACGGTCTCGAGCTCGAGCGCTACCACTACCTGCACGCGACACGGGCAGAGCTGCTCCGCAGGCTCGGGCGCCTCGACGAGGCGCTGGACGCATACGACCGCGCCCTCGCCCTCGTCCACGCCGAGCCCGAACGGCGCTTCCTCGAGCAGCGCCGCTCCGAGCTCACGCAGCGCTAGAGCGCAATCCGTTTCGCCGGTCGCCCGGTATCCGTTGTGGGCAGCTCGGACGAAGCGCTGCTCGCGGGTCTCGCCGCGGGCGACCGCGACGCGTCGGCGGAGTTCGTGCGCCGGTTCCAGCGACGTGCCTTCGGGCTTGCGCGCACGATCGTCGACGACTCGGCCACCGCCGAGGACGTCGCCCAGCAGGCCTTCGTCCGGGCCTGGCGCCCCGCGGGGAGCTACAACGGGCGCCCGGGGATCGCACGTCAGGTGACCGTCGACGGGCGCCTCCTCTACCGGTTCATGGAGGACCCGGACAAAGGCGTCGTCACCGGCACGGCTTCGCCGACAGCTTCGACGGCAGGGCGTTCACGTGGCACGTCGCGACGCCGACCGGCATCTCGACGACCAGCGACAACTCGACCTCGTCCGGCGACTCGCCGGGCTCGATGTACCGCTGACTGCCCGGGCGTCTGCCCGGGCCCGGGCGTCAGGCGTGGTCGCGGTATGCGGCGGACACCTTTTGGGGCACGACCATCGCCCAGGCCTCGAGGCGAGGTCGCGCATCTCCTCCTCGTCGATCTCCGCGAGCCGCACGACGGCCCAGTTGAACCGGAGATCGGAGGCGCGGGGCAGCATGAACTTCTGAGGCTCGGACTCGACGAGCGCCTCGCGCCACTCCTTCGGGAACCCGATCGGGTTGGAACGCCGCTGACCTCTGGTTCGCTCCGATCCCCGTGACAGCCTGACCAGGCCGTTCGTCCTGCCCGGTCGCTGGCTAGCGGCTACCGAATGAACACAAGGGGGGCCGCCTAGGGCGGCCCCCCTTGACTGCAGTCTTACGTGGTAAGGCTGCGGCTACCGGTGCGGGGTGACGGGCCCGTTGGGGTTGCAGGTGAGGATGAACGTCGGATCTGAAGGATCAGGCGCAAAGCCGAATGCCGCTGCGCCCGGATACGGCCCATCCCTCGGTGTCTGCACGCGCGAGGTGATCTGCCCTTGCTCAGGGTTCAAGTCGTTCAACCCGTTGAACGCACAGAGTGAACTTGCGACGCCGCTCTCGACGGCCGTTGGCTTACCGTTGCCGGTGATTTCACCAGCGAACGCGGAGCTCGCCCCCACACCCACAACAGCCGCTGCACACGCCGCGACTGCAAGAAGTCGACTTCTACCCACGATCTACCTCCCCTGAGATCGGGCGCTCACAAGCGCCGCCCGACTATCGGCCGGGCCACGGAAGTCTTGCAGAGGACGTGGCCGAAAGTCCAGGGTCATGCCCCAGCCAGCGGTCGTGAGCGAAGCTTTGATTGGATCGAGGAGCTGCTGGCTCCGACCCCCGTCATCCCCGTCACCGCCTGACCCCGGCGACATACAGCTCGACCCCGAGGGAGCCGGAGACGGCCTCTCTCGCGTTGCATGAGCCTCGCTCCGGGCCTGCGGGGCCTGGTGGCGGTGCCCGGGACGGCGTTTCCACTGGAACGGGAACCCGAACCCCATCAGCGTCCCGTCGCGCGAGAACGAGAGGAACACGATGCTGCCCACGCGGAACTTGATCCGTCCGCGGACGAAGACCTCCGTCGCCCGCGGCAGCGTGCCCGCGAACGCGCGCACCTCGTCCATCGTGGCCACACGGCCAGGGTAGTGCGGGCTCAGACAGCCGAGTCGAGCAGCTCGGCGCGCTCGCGCTCGGTCGGCGCGCCGTGCGCGTAGACGAGGAGGTCGTCGGTGCCGTGGTTGACCGTCTGCAACGGCGTTCCGGGCTGGACGTGGACGACCCCGCCGGTGGGCACGTCGATCCGCTCGGGCGGGTCGCCGAGATACATGGTGAGCGTCCCGGCGAGGACGACGAACGTCTCCTCCTGCTGCGCGTGGCGGTGGCGACGCCCCTGCGCCCCCGGCTCGTAGCGCCAGAGATTCGCGCGGCCGGTCGCGAGCCCGAGCCGCTCGCTCAGCTCGGCCGTGTGCCGCGCAGCCTCGTCAGGGGCGTGGTCGCGGGTCGACCAGGCCAGCTCGTCGGGACGTGCGACGCGATACGCCACGCGGCCAATCTAGCCGCCGCGCAGCGGCGCCCGGTCAGGGGTCGCCGCGGGAGAAGCGGTAGTGCGCGGCGTCCGGCGACGCGACGAGGTCGACGAGCGCGAGCTCCGCAGTCCCCCCGCCGAGGTCGTCGAAGAGCCGCTCGCCGCCGCCGAGCAGGACGGGGGCGACGTGCACCTCGAGCTCGTCGACCAGACCGGCACGCAGGTACTGCCGCGCGGTCGCCGCGCCGCCTCCGATGCTGACGTCCTTCCCGGCGGCCGCCTCGAACGCCCGCTCGAGCGCGGCCTCGATCCCGTCCGTGACGAAGTGGAACGTCGTCCCGCCCTCCATCTCGAGCGGGGGGCGCGGATGGTGCGTGAGGACGAAGACCGGGTAGTGGTACGGCGGGTTGTCCCCCCACCAGCCGCGCCAGTCCTCGTCGCCCCAGGGCCCGCGGACCGGGCCGAACATGTTCCGACCCATGACCATCGAGCCGACGTTCTCGCCCCACGCCGCGGCCCGCTCGTCGTCGAGCCCGGTCGTGCCACCCTCGCCGCTCCCGTGCAGCTCGCGCCAACTGCGCGTCTGCACGATCCAGGTGTGGAGCGCCTCGGCCCCCTTCCCGAGCGGATCCTCGAGGCTCTGGTCGGGGCCGGCGACGTACCCGTCCAGCGACATCGAGATGTTCAGCCGGAGCTTCGCCACCGAGCTCACCCGGCCGGTGCGCCGACGCCGTCGGCGGCGCGCTCGAGCTCTGCGACGTCGAGCTTGTGCATCTGCAGCATCGCGGCGACCGCTCGCTGGGCCCGCTCCGGATCGGGGTCGGCGATCAACTCGTACATGCGGCTCGGCACGATCTGCCACGAGACGCCGTAGCGGTCCTTGAGCCACCCACACGGGCCCTCCTCGCCGCCCTCGGAGAGCGTCTCCCAGAGCCGGTCGACCTCGGCCTGGTCCTTGCAGTCGGCCTGGAGCGAGATCGCCTCCGTGAAGCGGAACTGCGGTCCGCCGTTCAGCGCGAGGAAGCTCCGGCCGTCGAGCTCGAACTCGACCTCCATCACCATCCCTTCGGGGCGCGGGCCGGCGGAGCCGTAGTGGCTCACGTGCACGATCCGGGAGTCGGGGAAAACCGACGTGTAGAACGCCGCGGCCTCCTCGGCCTCGGTGTCGAACCAGAGACATGGGGTGATCCCGTCCATGCGGACTCCTTCCGTCGGAGGGTCTGAGGGGTAGACGCCCGGCGCAACCGGAATTCATCGCAGCTGGTCTACCCGCTGGCCGACTCGAGGAGCGCGGCGTCGAGAGCATCCTCGAGCGTGAGCGCACGGCCCTCCTCGGCGCTCCCGGGCGAGACGTGCGGGAGCGGAGCGTCGGTTCGCGTCGGCGTTCGCCCACGGGTCTCCCGAAGCCGGCCCGCCGCACCCAGGAGCCGTCCCGCGCGGACACGCTCGCCGGCGTCCGCTGCGAGGCGGGCGAGGCCGTCCAGGCAGTCGGCGATCCCGCCTCCGTCCTCGAGCGCGGCGAACGCGTGCAGAGAGGCGCGGAACAGCTCGTCGGCCAGCGCGCCGTCCCCCGCCCGCCGTGCGGTCTCCGCGCGGATCTCGAGCCCGCACGCGTGGTTGAAGGCTCCCGGCTCGAGCCCCGCGAGCGCCGCGTCCGAATGGGACGCTGCAGCGTCCAGGTCCTGCGCTCGCAGGGCCAGCTCGGCGAAGCACAGCTCCGCCCGGGCGCCCGCCCCCGCGGCGACGCCCTGCTCCGCGTACCCGCGCGCCGCCGCAGAGTCCCCGAGGTCGAGGGCGATCTCGCTCAGGTCGCAGTAGGTCGCCGCGCGCCAGCGAGGCCGCCGTGGCTCGCCCGACGCCGAGACGAGCTCCGCCTTGAGCGCGACCGCCTGCTCGAGGTCGCCGGCGAACCGCGCGAGCTCGCCGCCCGCGACGAGGGCCTCCGCCAGCCCTTCCGGAGAGAGGCAGTCTCGTCGCGCAAGCGTCGCGTCGACCCACTCGCGCGCCTCGGCGAGGTGCCCGTGCGAGATGAGGAACGGGTAGAGGCCGCCGAGCACGAATGCCGCATCCTCGGGGTCGCCGGCCGCCAGTGCATGCGTCACGGCCTCCCTCACGTTCGCGTAGTCGGGCGCGAGCCGCGCCGAGACGGCACTCTCCTCGGCGGTGTGCAGCGACGCCGTGCTCGCCTCGGCCACCTCGACGACGTGCGCGGTCAGTCGCCGAAGCAGCTCCTCCCGCTCGTCGGGGTCGAGCTGCTCCGCGGCGAACTCGCGGATCGTCTCGAGCATCGCATAGCGCTCGCCCGACCGGCGGAGGAGGCTCTTCTCGACGAGCGACTGGAGCGTGCCGACGTCGGCGTCCGCCACCGACTCGGCGTCTTCGAGACGGCAGCCCCCGGCGAACACCGAGAGGCGCGCGAACAGGCGTCGCTCGTCCTGGGAGAGAAGCTCGTGCGACCACGCGATCGTCGAGCGGAGGGTCTGCTGGCGCGGGTCGGCATCGCGACCGGCCCGCAGCTCGAGACGGTCGCGCAGCCGCTCCAGGATCTGTGCAGGCGAGAGCGCCCTCGCACGCGCGGCTGCGAGCTCGACCGCCAGCGGCAGCGAGTCGAGCCTCGCGCAGAGCTCGTGGATCTCCTCGCTGGGCTCGAGCCCCGACCGCGCGCAGAAGAGCTCGACCGCGTCGGGCTCCGCGAGCGGGGGCACCGCGATCTCTACCTCGCCCTGCACGCGGAGCAGCTCGCGGCTCGTCACGAGCAGCGTCAGGCCGGGGCACGCGGAGAGGAGCGCCGAGAGCTGTGGCGCGGCGTCGACGACCTGCTCGAAGTTGTCGACTACGACGAGCAGGCGCCGCCCGCCGATGTGCGCGGCGAGGCTGTCGCGCGCACCGAGCGCCGTCGCGAGCTCGTCGTGCACGAGCGCCGGGTCGCGCAGCGTCGCGAGTCCGGCCCAGAACGCGCCACCCTCGTACCCCGGGGCGAGCGCACGGGCTGCCTCGACCGCGAGGCGGGTCTTTCCCGAGCCGCCCGGGCCGGTGAACGTGAGGAGGCGGGCACCGTCGGCGACGCGTGCGAGCACCTCCGTAAGCTCGCGCACCCGGCCGACGAACGAGCTCGCCGGAACCGGCAGGTTCGAGGTCGAGGCCGTCCGGAGGGCGGGGAAACGCTCGGTCCCGACCTGGAGGATCCGGACGCCGCCCTCGACGTCCTTGAGGCGGTGCTCGCCGAGCTCGACGAACTGCCGCCCGGCGAGCGCGGCGGTCGCCTCGGTGAGCAGGATCTGGCCGCCGTGCCCCGCCGCGGCGACGCGCGCGGCCAGATGGACGTCCTCGCCGACGTAGCCCTCCTCCGTGACGAGCGGCACACCGGTGTGCACGCCGATCCGCAGCCGGATCGGGCCCGGGTCGAGCGCTGCCGTGATCTGCTCGGCCGCCGCGACCGCTCCCGTCGCGGTCGGGAACGCGAGGAAGAACGCGTCGCCCTGCGTGTCGACCTCGACACCGTCGTGCGCCGTGCACGCGCTGCGGACGAGGCGCCGGTGGTCGTCGAGCGCCGCCGCGTACCGTTCCGCTCCGATCTCGCGCAGCAGCCGCGTCGAGCCCTCGACGTCGGTGAAGAGAAACGTGACGGTTCCGCGCGGAAGGTCGGCGCGCACCCGCACAGCATCGCGGTCCCGGCGACGGAGCGCTCAGCGCGCGAGGAATGCGAGCACCAGCGCGTGGGCCGACGGCACCGTGAGGATCGACGAGCCGTGCCCGGCACCGGTGTAGCGGACGATCGCCTTGTCGTTTGCCCTCGCGCGCCGCATCAGCACCGTCGCGTCCGACGCGAAGGGCCGGTCGTCGCGGCTGACGAGGAAGCGCACGGGCACCCGCGAGCGCTCGACCGCCTTCGTCGCGTTCATCCCGCGGAAGTAGTCCGGGCCGGAGAGGCTGACGATGCCGTTCACCACGGGCCGGACCCAGGAGCCGGCGACGAGCACGGCCGTGCCGCCCATCGAGGCGCCGACGAGCTCCACGCGCGTCGCGCCGTCGGCGCGAAGGCGGGCGACGGCGGCGGCAACGTCGAGGTCGAGCCGGTTCGACCGTCCCGTGCCCGACAGGCCGTTGCCGCGGAAGTCGATCGAGAGCGCGCGATAGCCGAGCCCGGCGAGCTCGCGGGCGAACGCCATGAACTCGCAGTGGTCGCTGAAGTACTGGTGCCCGAGCACGACGCCGGTCGTGCCGCTGCCGACCTCGATGCCGTAGAGCGAGACGCCGTCCCGCGTCTTCATTCGCACCGGCGTGTCCCCCGGCTGGAGACACGCGTCCGTCGCCGCGGGACGCGCGGCGCCCGAGGCGACGAGTCCGAGCGCGAGGGCACAGGCGAGGACGAGGACAAGCGGCAGCGACGGTCTCATGGGGTTCCTCCAGAGGTTCGCGGGAAGGATAGTCTCATAGAGACTATGACGCGGGCGACCATCGGTTGTTGGAGCCGCGCCCTATCCTTCGAGGAGCCGCGATGGAGAGCCTCGAGCGCCTGACCACGACGGAGTACGCGATCCTCGGGCTCCTCGCGGCCGGAGAGAGCTCCGGCTACGACCTCGCGCGAACGGCCGACCGCACGATCGTCTACATGTGGTCGCCGTCGCGGAGCCAGATCTACAAGGTGCTGCCGCGCCTGCTGGCGTGGGGCCTGGCGACGAGTCGTGAGGTCGAGCAGCGCGGGCGGCCGGACAAGGCCGTCTACCGCATCACACCGGCCGGCCGCTCGATCCTGCGCGCGTGGCTCGAGGACGACGCGGAGGATCCGGAGCGCGGCGCCGACCTCTTCCTGCTCAAGCTTTTCCTCGCGGGAGCCGCGCCGCCCGAGGCAGCAGTCCGGCAGCTCGATGCGTACCGCGGGCGGCTCGAGCGGCGCCTCGGCGTCTTCGAGCAGATGGAGCGGGAGCTTCCCGACGACGAGCCGGTCTACGGGCGGGTGGCCCTCGCCCACGGTCTTGCCCAGGTCCGGGCGACGCTCGCCTGGGTGGAGGACGCGCGCCCGCAGCTCGAGCGGACCGTGCAGCCGCGCCGCCGAGGCGGCACCCGGCGCTCCTGAGCCACAGGCTGCCTCCCGGACGGGTGCGTCAGCCGCCCGAGACGGCGCTGTTCAGCGCGGCCGCGGTGTCGGGCCCGACGACGCCATCGGCCGAGAGGCCGTTGTCTTGCTGGAACGCGGTGACCGCCGCCTCCGTCGTGGGGCCGAAGGACCCGTCGACGGCGCCGGGGTCGTAGCCCGCGTCGATCAGGGTCTGCTGAAGCTGTTTGACCAGGGCGGGGTCGCCCTCGTCGAGCCGGAGCTTCGTGCCCTCGGGGAGCGTGAACGTGGATCCGTTTGCCGGTGGCGTTGCCGACTGGGTGGCGCCCGGTGTCTCTTGCGCCGGAGTCTCCGTTGCCGTCGAGGGGGTCGTCGAGGGAGTGCTCGTCTCGGGAGACTGCGATGGTGTGCTCGTCGCGGACGGCGAGGTCGTCGTGCCCTGATCGGGCGGCGTCTCCGATCCGCCGCGCCAGAGCAGTAGCGCGATCACGACGACGACGCCGAGAACCGCCGCCACCACCAGGCCGGCGACGATCCGCCGGCGCTCGACGACCGCACGACGAGCCTCGGCCGGGCCGGCCGGCGGAGGCGTCCTGCGGCTCGCCTCGTCGACGGCCGCGTCACGCTCCTCGGGCGAGGAGGGCGCGTGGCGGCGCTCCGCGGCGTTCTCGCTCCAGTCGTAGTCAGAGACGTCGCCGAGCCAGTCGTCTTCAGGCTCGTCGAGCGGGGCCGCGCCGCGCACACCCGACCGTTGCATGCGAAACATGGTAGGTGCCGACGCGGCGTACACCGGCATCTCGGATACGCACGTTGCGGGCATTCGCCCTGTCCGCCGCCCGCGGCCGACCGGGCGCGCGGGAGGGCGGGCTTCGCGCGATCACCGAGAGCCCGGAGGGCTGCGTCATGCCGCCTCCCTCACGGGCTCGTCGAACGGCTCGTCCGCGGCCGCGGCCGGGCGCGGCGGCGCGAGGAGCGTCGACGAGAGCACCGCGGCGCCGAGCGCCAGCATCGCGAGCGTAAGCAGCGCGATCCGGTACCCGTGCGCGAGCGAGTCCGCGGTCGCGATCCCCGTAGGCCCGTCGACGACGAAGCCGGCGGCGATCGCGTTGACCACGGCGAGGCCGACCGCGCCGCCCACCTGGCGGCTCGTGTTCAGGAGTCCCGACGCGACGCCCGCGTCGGCGGGCAGCACGCCCTGCATCCCCGCGATCGTCATCGGGATGAAGCAGAACGAGAGGCCGATCCCGTTCAGCACGAAGGGGCCGAGCAGGTCCACGTCGTAGCGTGCGGGCACCGGCAGCCGGGCGACGAGCATCAGCGCGACGGTGAGGAGCAGGAGCCCCGTCGTCAGCACGCTGCGCGCCCCGAACCGCGTGACGAGCGCCTGCGTCCCGTTCGAGACCACGGCGATCGTGACCGCCATGGCGGCGAACGCGAGCCCCGTCTCGACCGCCGAGTAGTGGAGGACGTCCTGCAGGTAGAGCGTCAGGAGGAAGAACTCCGAGAAGGCGATCGAGGCGACGATCGTCGTCACCGCGTTCCCCACGGCGAACGTCCGGATGCGGAACATCCGCAGCGGCAGGAGCGGGACGGCGGCCCGCCGCTCGATCGCGACGAACGCCGTGGCGAGCGCCCCCGAGGCGGCGAACAAGGCGAGCGCCGCGGCGCTGCCGAAGCCCTTGTCGGTCGCGACGGTGAGCCCGTAGACGAGCAGCATCACCGCGGCCGTTGCCGAGAGAGCCCCCGACAGGTCGAAGTGCCGCAGTCCACCGCGCACGTCACGGGTGCGGAGGATGCGCGGCGTCAGCACGAGGAGCGCGGCGCCCACCGGCGCGTTGATGAAGAAGATCCAGGGCCAGCTGAGGTACGAGGTCAGCACGCCGCCGAGCAGCACGCCGACGGCCGCGCCGCTGCCCGATGCCGCGCCCCAGATGCCGAGCGCGATGTTGCGCTCGCGACCCTCGGTGAACGTCGTCATCAGGAGCGACAGGCCCGCGGGGGCGAGCAGCGCCCCGCCGAGCCCCTGGAGCCCGCGGAAGGCGACGAGGGAGCCGGCGGACCACGACAGCCCGCAGAGCACGGACGCGGTCGTGAAGAGCGCGATGCCGGCCATGAACGTGCGGCGCCGCCCCACGAGATCGGCGAGCCGGCCGCCGAGAAGCAGGAAACCGCCGAACACGATCGCGTAGGCGGTCACCACCCACTCGAGGCTGGACTGCGAGAACCCGAGGTCGAGCTCGATCGACGGCAGCGCGACGTTCACGATCGCGACGTCGAGGATCACCATGAACTGCGCCGCGACGATGAGCGCGAGCGCGGCCCACTTGCTCGTGGAGCGGACGGGCGTTATCGCGGAAAGCGTCATTGATCAATTCCTCCAATCATTGAACGACTCCACGATAGCACAACTCCACTCTGGAATGAGCTACACTTTCTGTCATGACCACGGCCGACCCACCCATCCACGTGAAGCCGGCCGTACGGCCGCCGCGTGAGCTCGTCCAGAGCACCTCGTTCCTCCTCAAGCGGCTCGGCTGGGAGGTGCGGGACCGGGTGCACGACGGCTACGAGGCCGCCGGAGCGAGCCCGTTCCACTTCACGGTGCTCGCCGTGCTGGACGAGGGCGCCCGCGAGACCCAGGCGACGATCGCCGATGCGCTCGGGTACGACCGCAGCTACCTCGTCGGGCTGCTCGACGAGCTGGAGGAGCGCGAGCTGATCGAGCGCAAGCGCGATCCGGCCGACCGCCGCCGCCACCTCGTCAACCTGACTCCCGCGGGGAAGAAGACGCTGGCGAAGCTACGGGCGCTGCAGGCATCGATCGACGACGACTTCTTCGCGTCGCTCAGCGCGGACGAGCGCGCGACGCTCCACACGCTCCTCCACCGCCTCGCGACGTACCACGACCCCCGCTTCGGGAACGGGCACAGCTAGGCGTCTCGAGCCGCGCCGGCGCGCGTGAGCCACACAGGCGCGGCGAGCGTGAGCCCGAGCCCGTCCAGGGCGCTCGCGGGGTTCCCCCGCACGATCGTGAGCCACCCCCGCGGGTCCCAGAGCACGCCGTACTCGCCCGCCTCGAAGTCCGCGTACGTGCTGCCGCGCTTCGCCTCGGCCGAGCCCGACGTCGCCTCGATCGCGATCGTCTCCGCCTGGTCGAGCCCGGCGGCAGCGAGGTCCGCCGGCCGGACGTTGAGGTGCACGTTGCCGAAGCGGTTGACGTCGATCACCTCGCAGGCGATCTTGCCCGGCTCGATCTCCGGCTCCGCCATCGTCACGACGGCCAGCGTCGCCGGGTCGACCTCCGCGCCCAGCTCGCCGATCGACATGCCGGCCGCGAGCCGCGCCGTCGCAGGGCAGAGCGTGTCGGGCGCCCGGAACGACTGGGCGTGCGGCTGGCGGACGACGTCGGGAGCGGTCAGCTCGACCGCCGTGCGGATTCCGCCGGCCGCCGCCCACGCGAGCGAGAGCAGCCCGTTGTCGGGGCCGACGAGGTGGCGGCCGCTGCCGGTCTCGATCGCGACCTCGCGGTCCTTGCCGACGGTCGGGTCGACAACGCCGAGCACGACGGCGTCCCCGGAGATGTACGGCATCGAGTCCGCGAGGAGGATCGCGCCGGAGGCGACCTCGAGCGGGCGCACGAGGTGGGAGAGGTCGACGATCGGGCACTGCGGCGCGATCCCGCTCATCACCGCGTGACACAGCCCGACCCACTCGTTGCCGAGACCGAAGTCGCTGAGGAAGACAATCGGGCGCGCGGTCGGCATCGGCGCGAAGCATGCGCGCGGCCGACGCCCGATGCAAGCGATCAGCCGCCGGCAAGCGCGACCACGGCGCCGAGCTCCGCGCCGACGACCGCACATGCCCCCCACGTGTCGCCTCGGTCGCGGCTCTCCCACAGCTGCCCGTCCGCGAGGCCGGCGAAGAGGCGCCCGTCGGTCGCGACGAGCGCGTACGGCATCGCCGGAAGCGGCTCTGGCAGCCCGCCGCCGAGCGCCTCCCACGAACTGCCGGCGCGCCGCCGGTACAGGTGCGCGTGCGGCTCGCCGCGACCGTGCGCCGCGAACGGCCCGGTGCTCGCCGACACGTACCAGAGGTCGGGATCGTCCGGATCGACGGCGAGCGCCCACGTGTAGTTGCGGTCGCGTCCCTCGTCGGCGGGCGTCCACGTCTCGCCGCCGTCGACGCTGAACGCCGAGCCGCCGCCGCCCGCCTCGTAGGCGCGACCCGCGACGCGCGGGTGCCACGCGAGGCAGTGGACGTCGCGCTGCGCTCCCGGCCGATGGTCCTCCCAGCTCCGGCCTCCGTCCGCGGAGCGCATGAGGCCGCCCAGCTCGATCCCGGCGAGGAGGAGGTTCTCGTCGTGCGGGCTGGGCGCGATCCAGCGGACATGCGACGTCCACGGCCGCGGCGGGAAGCTCCACGTCGCCCGCGAGGGGAGCTCGAGCAGCGCGTCGAGCGCCTCCCACGTCGTCCCCGCATCGTTGCTCTCGAACAGCCGGCTCGGCTCGGTGCCGGCGTAGACCCGCCCGTCGGCGTGACTCACCGCGAGCGAGAAGACGCCCGGCTCGGGCAGACGGCAGTCGACCCACGTCGCGCCGGCGTCGTCGCTGCGCCGGACGCCGCCCTCGCGGAGCCCTGCAAACAGCCGGTCCCGTGCATGCGGATCGACGGCGAGGCACTGTGCGCCCTCCGCCGCGAGGACCTCCGTCGCACTCCACGTGCCGCCGTCCTCGTCGAGGCGGACGACGGACTCGCCGGTGGCGGCGAACAGGCGCGCCATCCCGACAGCGTAGGCACCGTGAAGAAATGCGCGCGACGGGCCGTCCAACACGGAGGATGAGCGCAGTCGCACACATGCGGGCCGGCGCGGTGCCCGACGTCGAGACCGCAGTCCTCGACCGCGCCCGCCGCGGCGACCACGAGGCTTTCGCGATCGTCGTCCGCCACTACGACCCTGCCCTGCGCGCGCTCGCGTACCGGCTGCTCGGCTCGCGCGACCGGATGGACGACGCGCTCCAGGAGGCGTACGTGAAGGCCTTCAGGGCACTGCCACGGTTCCGGGGGCAGTCCCAGCTCGGCACCTGGCTGCACCGCATCGTCTTCAACGCCTGCCTCGACGAGCTCGGCCGGCTGCGCCGCGTCGACGCCGTCCCGCTCGAGGACGCGCCGGAGACCCTCGCGCCGGGCCCGGACCACGCCGACCGTCTGGCCGGGCGGGAGCAGCTCGAGGACGCGTTGGCGTCGCTGCCGCCCCACGACCGCGCCGCGGTGCTGCTCGTGGACGGCCAGGGGTTCGACTACGCGGCGGCCGCCGAGGTGCTCGGCATCCCGGCCGGGACCGTCGCCTCGCGCCTGAATCGTGCCCGCGCGACGCTCCGTCGCGCGCTGGGGGAATCCATGAAGGGAGTAGCGCAGTGAGGAGCAGAACCGATCCGGCCGTCTACCGCGACATCGAGGTCGGCGCCGCGCTCCGCCGCCTCGAGGTCCCGGACCACGCCCCCACGTTCTTCGACGAGCTCGAGGGGCGGCTCCGCCGCGAGACGCCACGAGCGCCCGGCCGCCGAACGCGGCTCCGCTGGGGCCTTCGCATCGCTGCGGCGGCCGCGGTCGTTGCGTTCGGCGTCGCCGTGTTCGGCCTTCCCGGCGCGGAGCGAACGCCGTCGATCGTGGGCCCGCAAGTCGCGAGCGCCGCGGTCGTGAAGGAGCGCGTGCGCGCGTCGCTCGAGTCGCTGCGCTCGCTCTCCGGCGTCATCGTTGCCGACGGCCCGGCGCAGGGCGCGCCGCGCCGGTGGCGGTTCGCGCTCGACGCCGCCGGCGACTTCCGGCTCGAGGGGCCGTCGCCGGGCGAGTGGATCGCCTACGACGCCGGGAGCGGCATTGCGCGCTCGGCGCAGCGGAGCGCGAGCATGGGCGGGGACACGCGGTTCTACGCGAAGCGCACCGGTGTCGCGCCCGGCGCGCCGGACCAGGGCCCGCCGACCTGGCTGCTGCCGGACGAGCTCGGCGCGTACGTCCGTGCGCTCCTCGCCGCAGGGGACGCACGGGTGCACGAGATCGCCTACGAGCGCCGCCCGTCCTGGCGTGTCGACGTAGCGACGCTGCCGAACGCCGTCGTGCCGGCGCTCTCCGGCGACCGGCTGGAGGTCACCGTCGACCGCGAGACGGGCCTTCCGGTGCACGTCGTCGAGTCGAAGCGCGGCACCGTGCTCCGCGAGCTGCGGATGGAGCAGCTCGCGGTCGACGGCGCGCTCCCGAACTTCCATCCGTCGTTCCCCCCGGGCGCGGAGGTCATGCGGAGCGACGACGGCTTCCGACGTGTCGCGCTCGGCGACGTCGCCGGCGCGGTCGGCGACGCCCCGCTCGTCCCCACGCGGGTGCCGGACGGCTTCCGGCTCGCCGCGGTCGCGGTCGCGGCCGAAGCGGCGCCGACGGGCGCCGGCGGCGGGAACCCGCCGTCGCGGAACGTCGTCTCGCTGGCCTATCGCCGCGGCCTCGACCGGATCGTCGTCACAACCCGGCAGGCGGGCGACGGCCGGTGGACGGATCCCCTCGCCTCGGGGGAGGGCTTCGTCGACCACCCCGAGCCGGTGACGCTCGACACGGGAGCGCTCGCCGGCGCCGTCGGGCAGGTGGTGCTCTCCCCTCACGGCGTGCCGCATCTCTGGGCGCTCGACGACGGGCTCGTCGTAACGGTCGCCGGCGACCTGAGCCGCGGAGAGCTCGTCGCCGTCGCCGGCTCCCTGCGCACTTCGGGCTGAGCTGACACACTCGCCGCATGGCCGAAGAGGAGCTGTTCCGGCGGGGCACGGTGCTCGTGCGCCGGCTCCGCCTCGAGCCGGGAGAGGCGATGCCGTGGCACCGCGACCCGTTCCACCGCGTCTCGGTCGTGCTCGAGGGCGAGGCGCTCGCGATCGAGGCGCGCGACGGGACCGAGCTCGCCCGGTTCGAGGTGCGACCGGGCGAGGTCGGGTGGGACGAGCCGACCGACCGCATCCACCGCGGCGTCAACGTCGGCGCGCAGCCGTACGAGGAGGTCACCGTCTTCCTCCTCGACCGGCCCGACTCCGTCCCGCAGCCGGCCGCGGAGTAGCACAGGCACAGCTCCCATGCGAACATGTGTTCGCATGGGCGAGGCGACAATCCTCCACGCCGACCTCGACGCGTTCTTCGCGTCGGTCGAGCAACGTGACCAGCCGCGCCTCCGCGGCCGCCCGGTGATCGTGGGGACGGGCGTCGTGCTCGCCGCGAGCTACGAGGCCCGCGCGTTCGGGATCCACTCGGCGATGAGCGGCCGCCTCGCGCGCCGGCTCTGCCCCCATGCGATCGTCCTGCGGCCGCGGATGGCGGCGTACTCCGAGGCGAGCAAGGAGGTCTACCGCCTGTTCGAGGACGCCTCGCCCGAGGTCGAGGGCCTCTCGATCGACGAGGCGTTCCTCGACGTGCGCGGGCTCGAGCGGATCGCGGGGAGCCCGGCGGAGATCGCGGCGCGGCTGCGGCACGAGGTGCACGCCCGGGTCGGGCTGCCGCTCACAGTCGGGGTCGCGTGCACGAAGTTCCTCGCAAAGGTCGCGAGCGGCGTCGCGAAGCCCGACGGCCTCCTCGTCGTCCCCGCGGGCGAGGAGCAGGCCTTCCTCGACCCGTTGCCGGTCGAGCGGCTCTGGGGCGTCGGGCCCGTCATGGCGAGGACGCTGCGCGAGCGGGGCCTCGTCACCGTCGGCCGGGTTGCCCAGGTGCCCGAGCAGGCGCTCGTCGCGATGCTCGGGCAGGCGGTCGGGCGGCACCTCCACGCGCTCGCCCACAACCGCGACCCGCGGCGGGTGCGCACGGGCCGGCGACGGAGCTCGATCGGCTCCCAGTGCGCGCTCGGCTGGTCGCGCCGCTCCCAGGAGGAGGTGGACGCGATCCTCATCGGGCTCGTCGAGCGGGTCACGGGCCGGATGCGCCGAGCGCATCGCGTCGGCCGGACGGTCGTCCTTCGCGTCCGCTTCGCGGACTTCGCGCGCGCCACGCGCTCGCACACCTTCGCGCACCCGACGGCCGAGACCGCGACCGTGCTCTCGACCGCGCGCATGCTGCTTGCCTCGCTCGACCCCGTCGTGCGGACGCGTGGCCTGACGCTCGTCGGCGTCGCGGTCGCGAACCTCGAGAACGACCGGCCTCTCCAGCTCCCGCTTCCGCTCGACCCCGCCGCCGGCGGCGCCCTCGACGCCGCGCTGGACGAGATCCGCGACCGCTACGGGACGCGAGCCGTCGGCCGCGCCGTCCTGCTCCACCGGTCGCCGGGGATCGAGATGCCGCTCCTGCCCGACTGAGAACTCGTTTCAGAACGACGCTTCGTTGCCGGGGCGCGATGGGCCAGCGCGATGCAAGGACGCAGGGAGCCCCGATATGCGGACATATCGGGCCGACCGAGGACGCCGCAGCGTGGCGCCCAGCGCGACACGGCGACACAAGGCTTCATTCTGAAACGAGTCCTGAGTGTTGAATGACGTCGACCCGTTGCCCGAGAGGAGGCCGCAGTGCCCGAAGCCGTGATCGTCGCCGCGTCCCGCACGCCGATCGGACGCGCCGCGAAGGGCTCGCTCGCGGACGTGCGGCCCGACGACCTGCTCGCGTTCGCGATCGACGACGTGCTGGGCAAGGCGCCGGACGTACCGCGCGGGGATGTCCTCGACGTGATGGTCGGCTGCGGGTTCCCGCAGGAGAAGCAGGGGATGAACCTCGGGCGCCGCGCCGCGCTCCTCGCCGGCCTCCCCGACACCGTGCCGGGCACGACGGTCAACCGGTTCTGCGCCTCGTCGCTGCAGACGATCCGCATGGCCTTCCACGCGATCCGCGCCGGCGAGGGCGACTGCTTCGTCGCCGCGGGCGTCGAGTCGATCTCGCAGGTCTCCGGCTACCCCAAGTCGACGGAGGAGTTGCACCCGAAGCTCTTCGGCGACGACGCGGAGATCGCGAACGTCTACATCCCGATGGGCCTCACCGCCGAGAACGTCGCGGAGCGCTGGGACGTGTCCCGCGAGGAGATGGACGCGTTCGCGCAGCGCTCGCAGGAGCGGGCCGTCGCGGCGCAGGCGTCCGGGTTCTCGGAGCGCGAGCTCACCCCGTACCCGAAGGACGACGGGACGGTCGTCGCCGCCGACGACGGCCCGCGCGCGTCTTCGACGCTCGAGAAGCTCGCGGCGCTCGAGCCCGCGTTCCTTCCCGGCGGCAAGGTGACCGCCGGGAACGCGTGTCCGCTGAACGACGGCGCCGCTGCCGTGCTCGTGATGTCGGACACGCGCGCGGCCGAGCTCGGAGTGACGCCCCGCGCGCGGATCATCGCCTCATCCGTCTCGGGCGTCGCGCCAGAGATCATGGGCGTCGGCCCGATCGAAGCGGTGCGGCGGGTCCTCGACCGCGCCGGGATGACGATCGACGACGTCGAGGTGATGGAGCTCAACGAGGCGTTCGCCGCGCAGGTGATCCCCGTCTGCCGCGAGCTCGGCGTCGACCCGTTCGGCGAGGTCCTCAACCCGCACGGCGGCGCGATCGCGCTGGGCCACCCGTACGGGATGACCGGGGCGCGGATCATGAACACGCTGCTCAACGACCTCGAGACGCTCGACGCGACGATCGGGCTCGAGACGATGTGCGTCGGCGGCGGACAGGGCATGGCGATGCTCGTCGAACGGCTCGACTGACCCCGCCCACCGCCGCAGCCCGGTTGCCCGAGGTAAGGGCTCGCGGACGGCGCGCACTAACTGGATCACACCGCAACGCGTTCGCGCTGCGCCTCGCATCCGACGAAAGGACCCATCGATGACGTCGACCCGACGTGTGATTCCGCTTGCGCTCGCGGCCCTGGTCACCGCGACGGCCGCCGTCGCCCTCCTGGTCTCCGGCAAGACGGAAGCCGCGGCGACGCCCGCCCACGAGCACGGCGCGATCGCCGCGCACCACGGCCAGGCGGGAATCTCGGCGCGTGAGCTCGCGCTCCGCAGCACGATGGACCGGCTCTGGCAGGAGCACGTCGTGTGGACGCGACTCGCGATCATCAGCCTCACGACGGACGCACCCGACACGAAGGAGACCGTCGCGCGGCTCCTCCGGAACCAGACCGACCTCGGCAACGCGGTGAAGCCGTTCTACGGCGCCGCGGCCGGCAAGCAGCTCACAGCGCTCCTGCGCGAGCACATCCTCATCGCGGCGGACCTGATCGCGGTGGCACAGAAGGGCGACGGCGCCGGGGTCTCGGCGCAGCAGGCGCGCTGGACGACGAACGCCGACGAGATCGCCGCCCTGCTCTCGAGCGCGAACCCCCGCTTCTGGAAGCTCGGGGCGATGAAGGCGATGATGCACGAGCACCTCCGCGTCACGACGGACGAGGTCGTCGCCCGCCTGAAGGGCGACTGGGCCGCGGACGTGAAGGCGTACGACCGCGTCGAGCGCGAGATCCTCCACATGTCGGAGATGCTCGCCGACGGGCTCGTCGGCCAGTTCCCCGCACGCTTCGCGTGAATCTCGGCCCGCTCCGGGACGAGCCTCGTGCTCGTCCCGGAGCGACTCGGAGGAGGTAAGAGATCGACGCCGCGCGCAACCAACAGAACATGGAGACCCACGTGCACGAGGAGACGGCCCGCGACGTGGTCTCGTGGCGCCGCGCGCAGCTCGCCCAGTCGGGCTTCCCGCTGCCGGTCGCATCGGGCCTTGCACGGGACGCCCGCTACGACCTCCATGGGCTGCTCGAGCTCGTCGACCGCGGCTGTAAGCCCGAGCTCGCCGTCCGGATCCTCGCCCCGCTCGACGAGGAGTACGCCGCGTGAGCACGGTTACGCTTCGTAGCGTGGAGGCCGGCGCATCCGAGGCTGCCGTCACGGCGCGACAGCTCCAGGACGAGGAGTCACGGGCCTGGCTACGTGACCTCCGCGCCGACGGCGCTGTGCGGGACGACGCGCTCGCCCGGCTCCACGAGCTGCTCGTCCGCGCTGCGCGATTCGAGGTCGCGCGGCGCCGCGTGACGTTGCCCCACCTGCGGGGGGACGAGCTCGACGACATCGCCCTCGAGGCCGCGGACGACGCGCTGATGAGCGTCCTGCGGCGCCTCGACGACTTCCGCGGACTGAGCCGCTTCTCGACGTGGGCCTACAAGTTCGCCCTGCTCGAGGCGGCGGTCAAGCTCCGCAAGCGTGCCTGGCAGGGGCGCGAGATCCCGCTCGAGCCCGAGGCCTGGAATCTGTTCGCAAGCGCGCGGCTCGCGCCCGACACGGAAGCCGAGCTTGCCGAGCTGCTCGGGGCCGTCGAACGGGGCATCGCCGAGGCGCTGACGCCGCACCAGCGTCGCGTGCTCGTCGCCCTGGCCGTCGACGGCGTCCCGATCGACGTCCTCGCGGACCGGCTCGGGTCGACCCGCGGGGCCCTCTACAAGACGCTCCACGACGCGAGACGGAAGCTGCGGGCGCAACTCGCCGAGCGTGGCACCGCGCTCGAGGAATGGCTGGAGGAGAGCTGATGGAACGACGCGACACGACACGGATCCTGCGCGGGCTTCTCGGCCCGGCCGCACCGGAGGTCGGCTGCGACACGTGCTTCGACGAGCTCGACCGGTTCGTGGAGCTGGAGCTTGCGGGTGAGGACGCCGACGCGGCGATCCCCGGCCTGCGCGCGCACCTCGCCGGCTGCCCGGCCTGCCGGGAGGAGCACGAGAGCCTGCTCGCGCTGGCCGCCGACGAGCGCCGCTAGACGCTTTCGTACGCGAGCTCGCCCGCCCGCACGGCGAGGGCGAGCCGGTTGCCGGGCGGCGCGAGCGGGCACGCCCAGCACGGGTCGTACGCGCACGACGGGTTGTAGGCGAAGTTGAAGTCGAGCACGATGCCGTCGCCGTCCCGACCGAGGTCCGCGCCCTTCACCGTGTCGAGCAGGTAGCGGCCGGGGCCGTAGGTCTCGGTCCCGCTCGTCGCGTCGGCGAAGGGGACGAACAGGCCGCCGCCGTACGCCTCGAGCCAGAACAGGTCGAGGCTCTGCTCGTCTCGTTCCAGCACGAACCGCGCGCGGGCGAAGCGCTCGAACACGACCGGGCTACCTGCGCTCGCGCCGATCGCGACCTGTGCGTGGGGCGCAGGCTCGACGGACGCGGCCACGCGCATCCCGGGGTCGTACGCGAAGTACCGGAGGGCGTCGAAGCCAAGCCGGGCGTCCGCGGGGAGCGGCGACTGCGAGTGGGCGCGGAAGAGCTCGTCGCGCCCGGCGCGCCAGTGCCGCCAGCCCACCTCCGGCGTCGACGCCTCGCGGACGGCGCGGTAGAGGTCGAACACGCGCCTTTTCCAGTCGAGGAGCGACAGCACGCCGTCCGGCGAGTTCCGATCCACCGCCGAGTTGTAGCGGCCCGGTTAGGGTGCCGGGCACGCCGGCGCGTCCGCCGGGCAGTCGCGAGAACGGAGGGAGCATGGACTGGAGGCTCGAGCTCGTGGCCATTCCCGTCACCGACGTGGATCGCGCGAAGGCGTTCTACGCCGAGCAGGTCGGGTTCGCCGTCGACCACGACCACCGGGTGAGCGACGAGGTGCGCTTCGTCCAGCTCACGCCGCCCGGCTCCGCGTGCTCGATCGCGATCGGGCTGGGCGTGACGGAGGCCGAGCCCGGCTCGGTGAAGGGGATGCAGGTGGTGGTCGCCGACATCGAGAGGGCCCATGCCCAGCTCGTCGACCGCGGCGTCGACGTGAGCGAGGTGCAGGACTTCCCGTGGGGCCGGTTCGTGTTCTTCCAGGACCCCGACGGGAACGGCTGGGCGGTGCAGGAGATCCCGCCCCGCCCTGCCGCGTAGCCTCTACTCGCTCTCGCTCACCGCGGAGGCAGCACGGGTCTTCTGCTCGCGCTCCGGGTGCTCGAGACGCTCGGCCTGCCCCTCCCGCAGGAACAGGGCGCCGATCGCCGCTGCGCCGGCGGCGCAGAGCGCACCGGCGAGGAACGCGGCCCGGTAGCCGCCGTTCAGCGCCACGAGCGCCTCGTCCCCCGAGGCGAGGAGCGTGTTCGTGCGCGAGGCGGCGATGCTCGCGAGGACGGCGAGCCCGAGCGCTCCACCCATCATGAACGACGTGTTGACGACGCCGGAGGCGAGCCCGGCCTCCTCGGGCCGGACGTCGCTCATCGCCGCGAGCAGCACGGGGTTGAACGCGATGCCGGCGCCGGCACCGAGCAGGATCATGCCGGGGAGCACGTCGACCGCGAAAGACCCGTCCACCGGGGCGCGCGCGAAGAGCACGAGCCCGAGCGCGGCCATCCCGAGGCCGACCGCGAGCGGCGTCCTGATCCCGAACCGCATCACGAGCTTCGCGGAGATGCCGAGCGACAGGACGCCCATGATCAGGTTTCCCGGCAGGAAAGCAAGGCCGACCTGGAGCGGGCTGTACCCGAGCACGAGCTGGAGGTAGAGGGCCGAGAGGAAGAACCACGCGAACATCGCGGCGGCCCACAGGATCCCGACGACATTCGCGGTCCTGAGGTTGCGCAGCCGGAAGAGCGTGAGCGGCACGAGCGGCTCGCGCGTTCGCGACTCGATCCACACGAAGAGCGCGAGCAGTCCCGCGGAGAGGCCGAGCAGCCCCAGCGTCCTCGCCGACGTCCAGCCGACGTCGTTGCCGTTCACGATCGCGTACACCGCGACCATCGAGGCGGCCGTCACCGTGACGGCGCCGGCGATGTCGATCCGTCCCGTCGCATGCCCGGCCCCGGAGGGGATCAGGACGAGGGTCAGCACGACGACCGCCGCGCCGACCGGGACGTTGACGAGGAAGATCCAGTGCCAGTCGAGCGTGTCCGTGAGGACTCCTCCGAGGAGCACGCCGATCGAGCCGCCGCCCGAGGCGACGAACCCGAATACGCCCATCGCCTTCGCGCGCTCGGCGGGCTCGGTGAACAGGGTGATGATCAGCGAGAGCGCAACCGCGGAGACGACGGCGCCTCCGACTCCCTGCACGGCGCGGGCCGCCACGAGGACGCCCTGCGACGTCGCGAGCCCGCACGTCACCGAGGCCGCCGTGAAGAGCGCGATGCCGGCGAGGAACAGCCGCCGGTGACCGAACAGGTCGCCGAGCCTCCCGCCGAGGAGCAGGAAGCCCCCGAACGTCAGGAGGTACGCGTTGACCACCCACGCGAGAGACTCCTCCGAGAACCCGAGATCCTCGCGGATCGACGGGAGCGCGACCCCGACGATCGTGACGTCGAGCACGATCATCAGGTCGCCCAGGCAGAGGACGATCAGGGCGAGCCAGCGGGTGCGGGTGTCGAGTGCGCTCATCGGAAGTCCTTTCGCATCGGGTCTCGCCGGTGTAGACGACCCGCCCGCCTCCAACTCATCGGTCGGCCGCCGATGAGTCCTCGCCCGTCGACGCGTCTACATCCCGATGAGCATCCCGGGGCCGCGGACGATCGCCTTCACGATCCACGGGCCGATCGCGCGCACCGACCTCCCCGGCCTGTGCGATCGGGTCTGTGCCCTGCTCCGTGAGAGCTGCGCGGAGGTCGCGTACTGCGCGGTCGACGGGGTCGAGCCCGATGCGGTGACGGTCGACGCGCTCGCGCGGCTCCAGCTCGCCGCCCGCCGGTGCGCCTGCCGCGTACGCCTGCGCGGCGCCTCGGAGGAGCTCCGCGCGCTCGTCGCGTTCATGGGCCTCGACGATGTGCTGACGGAGTGACGCGATGTCGGCCTAGGCGTCGATGCGCGGGGGCAGCCCGAACAACGGGAAGACCCGCTCCGTGTCGAGGAAGAACGTCAGCTCGACGATCTTGCCGTCCCGGACCTCGAGCACCTGGAGCGCCCAGGGCTCGTAGCCGCCGCCCTCGGCCGGCTTGTACTGGCCGAACGCGGGCACGCCGTTCGCCGCGACGGTCGGGATCACGCGCGATCCCTGGCACCCGATCCCCGGGCCGTACCACCAGCGGAAGATGTCGTCGCGGCCGGTCAGCCAGAGGTCGAACGGCGGCATCGACTGCGTCGCATCCTCGTGGATCAGCGCGGTGAGCGCCTCCATGTCGTAGCGCTCGAACGCCTCCACGTACCGTTCGAGGAGCTCCGCATCGGCCGTGTCGACCGAGAGCTCCGCGTCCGTCGTGAGGTTCGTCGCGTCGAGCGTGGCCCGCGCGCGCTGGAGCGCGCTGTTCACCGACGCGACGCTCGTCTCGAGCAGCTCGGCGACCTCCGACGCCTGCCAGCGGAGCACCTCGCAGAGGATCAGAACCGCGCGCTGGCGCGGCGGAAGATGCTGCAGCGCGGCGACGAACGCAAGCCGGATCGTCTCGTGGGCGACCGCGACCTCCGCCGGGTCGCCCTCGGGGATGACCCGTCCGTCCGGGATCGGCTCGATCCACGTGACCTCGGGCAGCGTGTTCAGGTTCTCGACGACCGGCTCCCGCGAGGGCCCGAGGTCCATCGGCCGCGCCCGGCGCTCCCGCCCGTTCAGCATGTCGAGCGAGACATTCGTCGCGATCCGGTAGAGCCACGAGCGGACGGACGAGCGACCCTCGAAGCGATCGAAGCTCCGCCACGCCCGGACAAACGTCTCCTGCACGGCGTCCTCCGCGTCGAACGCGGAGCCGAGCATCCGGTAGCAGAAGCCGGTCAGCTCCCGGCGATAGCCCTCGAGCACGCTCTCGAGCTCGGAGGCGGCGGGCTTGACGGTGAGCGACGCATCCGCCATTCGCGACCCATGCTACGCAGAGCGATCGTGACCGAGGGTGCGGGAAGCCGTACGGCGGCGGTGTTTACGGGAATTGGGATGCGGGAAGCCCGTGAATATGAAGGTCCTCGTCGCCGGCGCGACGGGATCCGTCGGCAGCCGGCTCGTCCCACAGCTCGTCGAGCGCGGCCACGAAGTCGTCGGGACCTCGCGCTCCACGTCGAGCGCAGACCGGCTCCGGGCCCTCGGGGCGACGCCCGTCGTGCTGGACGTGCTCGATCCCGGCGAGACGCGCGACGTCGTCGCGAGCGCGAAGCCCGACGCGATCGTCCACGAGGCGACCGCGCTCGCGGGCAAGAACGACCTCAGGCACTTCGACGAGAGCTTCGCCGAGACGAACCGCCTGCGGACAGTCGGCACCGACAACCTGCTCGCGGCGGCGCGCGAGAACGGTGTGACCCGCGTGGTGGCGCAGAGCTACGCGGGCTGGCCGTACGCCCGCGAGGGCGGGCCGGTGAAGAGCGAGGGTGATCCCCTCGACCCCGCCCCCGTTCCCGAGATGCGCGAGACCCTCGACGCGATCGAGTACCTCGAGCGCCGCGTGACGGACGCCGGGGGCACCGTCCTGCGCTACGGCGGCCTCTACGGCGCGCCCGACGACGTGCAGGTCGAGCTCGTCCGAAAGCGCCGTTTCCCGATCGTCGGAGACGGCGGCGGCGTGTGGTCGTTCGTCCACCTGGACGACGCGGCCTCGGCGACGGTGCTTGCCGTCGAAGAAGGCGACGTCGGCATCTACAACGTCGTCGACAGCGACCCCGCGCCCGTCAGCGAATGGCTGCCTGCCCTCGCCGAGGCGGCCCACGCGAAGCCTCCCCGACACGTGCCGCGCTGGCTCGCGCGGCTCGTCGCCGGCGAGGTCGGAGTAGTCCTGATGACCGAGGTGCGAGGGGCGTCGAACGCGAAGGCGTGCCGCGACCTCGGCTGGACGTTGCGCCACCCGAGCTGGCGCGAGGGCTTCGAGACCGCCTACGGGGAGTGAGGGGCCGGCCTGGGCCGGCCCCGTTCGCGCCCTACGCAGCCTTCTCGGGCTGCGGGACGATGCGGATGTAGGGCTTCGGCTCCTCCCACTCGCCGAAGAGCTCCTTCGCCTCGTCGTTCGAGACGGAGCCGGCGATGATCACGTCGTCGCCCTGCTGCCAGTTCGCCGGCGTCGAGACCTTGTGGCTCGCGGTCAGCTGGAGCGAGTCGATCACGCGCAACACCTCGTCGAAGTTCCGCCCCGTCGTCATCGGGTAGACGAGCACGAGCTTGACCTTCTTGTCCGGCCCGATCACGAAGACGTTACGGACCGTCTGGTTGTCGGCGGCGGTGCGGTCCTTGGGGTCGCCCGAGACGTCCGCGCCGAGCATGCCGTACGCCTTCGAGATGGCGAAGTCGTGGTCCCCGATGATCGGGTAGTTGGGGGCCTGTCCCTGCGTCTCCTCGATGTCGCGCGCCCATCCCTCGTGGTCGGCGGTCGTGTCGACGGAAAGCCCGATCACCTTGACGTTCCGGCGGTCGAACTCCGGCTTGATGCTCGCCATGTATCCGAGCTCGGTCGTGCAGACCGGCGTGAAGTCCTTCGGGTGCGAGAAGAGGACGGCCCACGAGTCGCCAACCCAGTCGTGGAAGGCGATCGGGCCCTCCGTCGTCTCCGCCTCGAAGTCGGGCGCAGTGTCTCCAATCGTCAAACTCATCCCAGCCTCCTTGACCTCGGAACGGGCGCGTATGCTTGCCTGAATCGGCCGCGCGGCTCAATTCTTCCATAAGTGAAGCATTAGAGGCGCGGCGACCCGTCCGAGCCGCCGCGCCTCGGTGCTCAGAGAATGCCGCGGGCCTCGAAGGCGGCCTCGGCCCGGCTCGCCGCTCGCGCGCCGTACAGGCTCCGAGCCGCAGCGACGATGTCCTGCGCGAGCGCGGGCATCGTGCCGCCGGCGAAGCCGAACTGCCCGTCCAGGATCGCGGTGTCGGCCTTCGTCGCGCCGAGCGCGCCGCGGATGTCCCAGAGCGCCCGTGACCAGATCTCGCCGTCGGCGTGCACCTCGCCGACGAGGTCGTCCGGGTACGTGAGGTCCTCGTCGAGGCGCCGCAGGCAGTGCGGCACCGAGGACGTGTACGACGTCGCGTCCCAGTCGGCCACGCAGGCGGGATCCCGAGACGCGGGCAGGCCCAGCAGCTGCCGGACGTGCTCGGAGACGGTCACCGCCCAGTAGTCGCCGAACCCCTCGCTGATCGCGCCCGCCTCCTCCGTCGAGAACTGGAAGCCCTGCGCGAAGTGGATCGCGTGCCCGTACTCGTGGAGGATCACCTCGGCGTCCTCGGCGTCGTCCACGCCGCCCTTCCCGAGCCGCATCTCGTCCTTGTGCTCGGTCGCGAACGAGTTGTCCGCGCCCCACTGGTCGATCCGGAGCCGCTGTGGCTCCTCGTTGACCGGCGGCAGCGGCTTGCCGGTGCCGAACCCGAGCGACTGGACGTACTCCTGCGCCTGGGTGATCCAGTAGTAGGCCATCACCTGCTCGAACTCGTCCTGGTTCCGGACGTAGAGGAACGTGTTCGTCGGCGAGTAGGCGAGGCTGCCGGTCCCGGCGACGATCGTCGCGTAGTCCCCGCTGAGAAAGCCGGTTCCGTTCAGATGCGTGAGCGGCACCGAGTGGTATGCGGGCGCGAGTGCGGCGTAGTCGGCGTCCTTCTGGTCGGTCAGGCTCTCGTTGCCGAGGTCCTGCACCGGGTTCGGGACGAAGACCCGCCCGGTACCGGTCGACGACCCGGGCCCCGGCTTCGTCGCGAGTGCCGCGGACGCGGTGGCGAGCGCCACGACGACCACGACGGCCATGACTCGTTCACGGACTCCCCTTCCGTCGGTGCCGCCAGCCTACTGCCAGGCTGCGGTTACCGGCGCTTCGGACGGACGAAGCGGTTCGGTGGGGTCTTCCCGTTCCAGCGCAGGCCGGTCGCGGCCACGCGCTTCACGACGGCGCGGTACACGCCCCACGATACGGGCCGGGTGAAGGTCATCCGGCCGGCGGCCGTGCGCCCACCGGCACGGGCGTAGAGCTTGCCGTTTCGGTACAGGAATACCGTGACGCCGGCATCGGGCACTCGGCGGCCCCGGGCGTCGACCACGGTCACGTAGACGTGGAGCGTCTTGCTCCGCACGCCGTAGCGCACCGCCGCGACGCGGGCGACGGGCGGAGGCGTGACGGTGACCGGCGCGGTCGCGGTCAGCGGGCCGCCGGGCGTCGCCACAGTCGCGACGACGG
>DASSJV010000068.1:0-9134 GCA_035691005.1 Gaiella sp.
CGCCGCAGACGTCGCCGCGCTCGTCGCCGCGGCGCCGCACCTCCGTGTCCTCGTCACGAGCCGGGCGCCGCTCCGCGTCGCCGCGGAGCACGTGTACGCGGTGCCGCCGCTCACCGTGCCGGAGCCGGGGGAGAAGACCGCAGAGGCGATCGGCCGCGTCGGCGCGGTCCGCCTGTACGCGGAGCGCGCGCGCGCGACGCTCGCCGAGTTCGAGCTGACCGACGCGAACGCGGCTGCCGTCGCCCGCGTGTGCCGGGCGCTCGACGGGCTGCCGCTCGCGCTCGAGCTCGCGGCCGCACGCGTCCGCACCCTCGGCCCGGAGGGCACCGCCGAGAGGCTCGGCGAGCGTCTGTCGCTCCTCTCCCGCGGCGCACGTGACCTCCCGGAACGGCAGCGCTCGCTCCGCGCGACGCTCGACTGGAGCGTCCAGCTCCTCGACAACGAGCCGCGGGTCGTGCTCGCCGCCCTCGGCGCGTTCAGCGGCGGCGCCTCGCTGGAGGCCGTCGAGGCCGTCGTGCCCGACGCCGACGTCACGGACGCCCTCGAGGACCTGCTCGACGCGGCGCTGGTCCTCCGCACCTCGGCCGCGGGCGAGCCGCGCTTCACGATGCTCGAGACGGTGCGCGAGTACGCGGCAGGGCTGCTCGCCGCGTCCGCCGACGAGCGCGCGGTGCGTGACCGCCACGTCGACTGGCTGCTCTCGCTCGTCGAGGGCGAGGGCGTCTACTGGCAGCGCCTGATGGACGCACCGTGGCTCGACCGGGTCGAGCTCGAGCACGACAACCTGCGTGCGGCGTTCGCGCACGTGGAGGCGACGGGCGACGTCGAGCGGGAGCTGCGCCTGGCGACCGCGATGCGCTACTTCTGGCGGGTCCGCGGCTACGTCGACGAAGGACGCCGGCGGCTCGAGCGCGCCGTCGAGCTGTCGCCGCAGGCCGGGGGCGAGCTGCATGCGCGCGCACTCGCCGAGGCGGGCGTGATGGCGTTCGCGGGCGCCCACCACGAGCGCTCGCGCGAGCTGTGGCTGCAGGCGCTCCCGCTGTTCGAGCGGCTCGGCAGCACGCGGGAGGTGGCGCGAGCCCACATGGAGATCGGCGCGAACTGGCACGCGGAGAACGACGCGCGGCGGGCGCTCGAGTACTACGAGACGTCGCGCACGCTGCTCGCGGAGGTGGACGACCCGAATGCGATGGGCGTCGTCCTCGCGAATCTCGGCTCGGTGTACCAGTTGCTCGGCGACCTCGACGCGGCGATCGAGGCGACGACCGAGGCCCTGACGGTTGCCGAGACGCTGGGCGACGAGGACGGCGTCGCGATCTCACGTCTCAACCTCGCGACGTTCGACCTCGAGTGCGGCGACACCGAGGCGGCTGCGGCCCATGGGCTCGCGGCGATCGACGGGGCGACACGCCTCGCCTACCGCGAGGTCCTGGCCTACGCGCTCGGCATCGCCGCCCGTGTCGCGCTCGACACGGGTCGGGCGGAGGACGCCGGCACTCTCGGCGGCGCCTTCGTCGAGCTCTTCGAGGCGATCGGCACGGAGCCCCAGCGCGAGGAGGCGCAGAGGCACGCGACCACACTCGAGGAGGCCGCCCGTGTGACCGATGTCGAGGCGGCGGTGCGCCGCGGCAGAGAGCTGACGCTCGAACAGGCGACGGAGCTGGCGCGCGACGTGCTCGCGGCCGCCGTCTGACGCTCAGGCCAGCAGGTCGACGATCCGGCCACGGACTGCGCGCCATTCGCCGGCCGCGGGGTCGATCAGCTCGAAGTGCCCCGCACCGGGCAGCGGGACGAGCTCGACGTCGCCGCCCGCGTCGCGCGCCGCCGCGGCCGTCGTCTCGTTCGGCTCCCAGTGGACGTCGACCGTCCCGCAGACGAGGAGGGTGCGGACCGGCCACGGCAGCCGCTCCCGCGGCGAGGCCTCGCGCCAGCGCTCCGGCAGTTCGTCCGGTGCGCCGCCGAGGAGCCGGCGGGCGAGGCCGCGGTCTGCACCGCTCGCATCGAGCATGTGCAGGTCGACGACGCCGGCGAGCGAGACCACGGCCCGCAGAGCCAGTGGGCTGCGCGCCGCCGCGAGGAGCGAGAGCTGGCCACCTGCGGAGTGCCCCACCAGCACGACTCGGCCGAGGTCGAGGTCGTGCTCGGCGGCGAGCGACTCGACGTGGGCGAGCGCGCGCCGCACGTCGTCGAGGGCGCCGGGCCAGCCGCCGCCCGGGTCGCCGAGGCGCCGGTACTCGACGTTCCACGTCGCGACCCCGTGCGCGGCGAGGTCGACGCAGAGATGGCCGGCGTGCGTGAGGTTGTGGATCGCCTGCCAGTACCCGCCGTGCACGACGACGGCGACCGGATGGGGGCCGGCGCCCGCGGGGAGCCGCAGGTCGCCGAACTGCAGCGGCTCCGGTCCGTAGGCGACACGCACGTCGGGCCCCGGCGGCGGAGCCTCCATGAGGATGTCCGCGCTCGTCCGGGTCACGCGCCGAGCCCCCGCAGCGCCGGGTACAGCGCGCGATAGCGCGGCAGCAGCGCGGCGTAGGCGTCCCGCCAGGCCGGGTCGGGCTCGACGACGTGCGTGACCCGGACGCAGCGTGCCACCGCCTCGTCGACGTCGGCGAAGACACCTCCCGCGACGCCGCCGAGCAGCGCCGCACCGAACGCCGAGCCCTCCTCCGAGGCGGTCAGCTCGAGGGGGAGGTCGAGAACCGAGGCGACGATCCGCAGCCAGAGCCCGCCGCGCGCGCCGCCGCCCGAGACGCGCGCGACGGTCCCCTCGACGCCAAGCGCGCGGAGGAGGTCGAGACAGTCCCGCAGGCCAAAGGCCACACCTTCGAGCACGGCGCGGACGAGCGCGCCCCGGTCGTGGCGCAGCTCGAGCCCGGCGAATGCGCCCCGGGCGTCGGGATCCGCATGCGGGGTCCGTTCGCCGGCGAGGTACGGGAGGAAGACGAGTCCGTTCGCGCCCGGCTCCCAGCGCTCGGCCTCCACGACGAGCTCGTCGAACGGGACGTCCGCCGCGAGCCGCTCGTGGAACCACGCGAGCGAGCCGGCGGCGGAGAGCATCACCCCCATCGCCTGCCACGCGTCGGGAACGGCGTGGCAGAAGGCGTGGACGCGTCCGGCCGGGTCGTGCGCGTAGGCGGGGAGCGGCGCGAGCACGACGCCGGACGTGCCGAGCACGATGGAGAGCACGTCCGGTCGGACCGCCCCCACGCCCACCGCGGCCGCCGGCTGGTCGCCGGCGCCCGCCGCGACGGGCGTCGCCTGCAACAAGGTGTGACTTACGCCGACCTCGCCCGCCCGCTGCGGCGACTCGAGGAGGGGCGGGAGCCAGGCGGCGGGAAGGTCGAGCGCGGCGAGCACCTCGTCGCTCCAGGCGCGGCGGCCCACGTCGAGGAGCAGCGTCCCCGAGGCGTCCGACACGTCGATCGCCCACTCGCCCGTCAGGCGGAGGCGCACGTAGTCCTTCGGCAGGAGGACCCGCGCGATCCGCGCAAACGCATCCGGCTCGTGGCGGCGGAGCCAGAGGAGCTTCGGCGCGGTGAAGCCCGTGAGCGCGCGGTTGCCGGTCAGCTCGACGAGCCGCTCGAAGCCGACTCGCTCCTCGATCTCGGCGCACTCGGCGGCGGTCCGCTGGTCGTTCCAGAGGATCGCCGGGCGGATCACGCGGTCGGCTGCGTCGAGCGCGACGAGGCCGTGCATCTGGCCCGACAGCCCGAGCCCGGCGACGTCCCGGCCGGCCGCGACCTCGGCGAGCGCGGCGTCGGCCGCCTGCCACCAGTCCTCGGGATCCTGCTCGGACCACCCGGTCCGCGGTGTCGACAGCGGGTAGCCGCAGGTGGCCGTCGCGAGCACCTCGCCCTCCGGCGAGAGCGCGAGCGCCTTGACGCCGGTCGTGCCGACGTCGAGCCCGACTAGCGTGGGGGAACCCATGATTCCCCCACGATCCCAATCCTTCTGCGCAGCGCATCTGTCGTGCCGCGCATGGCCTCCCGGCCGGCACAGCCGACCCCCGGCCGCGACGGCACGGGCACAGCCGTGGCCGAGAACCACGACCCGAGATGTTCGCCCATGCTTCTAGGCGCCCAAGGCTGCGTACACGAGCTCGTAGGCGCGGACCGCGTCCTTCCGCGACTGCGCCTCACGGAGAGCCGCGTCGTCGATCCGCCCCGAGACGTCCCAGATGAAGCGCCACTGCTCGACGCTCCGCCGCACGGCGGCGACCGCGTCCTCCGTGTACGGGTAGAGGTCGAAGCCGAGCCGCTCGCCGTTCTCGCCGTAGCCCGCCCGCCGGAGCTCGACCGCGAGCTCGAGCGTCTCCATGAACGCCGTCGTGCCGACCATGTTGTCGTCGTCGAACGTCCCCCAGCCCGAGTTCGCGTGCAGGTGCCCGAGCAGCCCCTCGGCGGCGAGCAGCGCCGCGTACTCGCCGAGGCTCTCCCCGTTCATCAGGAGGTGCTGCCAGTCCATGTTCACCTGCACGTTCGTGATTCCCCGACCGCGCAGCGTGTGGATCACGTGCAGCGTCATCCCGACGTTGCGCATGAGGATCTTCATCGCGGGCTCGGAGTTCTTGTGCTCGAGGAAGAGCTTCACGCCCTTCGCGGCGCACGTCTCGGCCGCCTCCGCGATCCCGTCCATGAACCACGCCCACGACTCCGCGTAGGGCGTCTGGAACGGGTAGTTGTAGCCCTCGATTCCCGGCCAGCAGACCATGTTCGCGCCCACCTCGCCCGCCAGCGCGGCGGTCTCCCGGGTGACGCGCCGGGCCTCCGCGCGCACCGCGGGATCCGGCGAGACGAGCCCGCCGCGGCCGAAGCGCGGATCGAGGTGGAGCCCGGTGCAGACCGTGTAGATGCCGTGCCCGTCGAGGGCCTCGCGCACGTCGTCGAGGTTCTCGTGGGAGAGCTCTCCCGGGTAGTGGAACTCGTAGTCGTCGATCAGGTCGCCGAGCCCCTCGACGGCCCGCCGGATGCGCACGACGGTCGTCTCCCCCGCGTGCTCAGGCTGGTAGCCGCCCGGCACGAAGCGCGTGACCATCGGTCCGAAGGCCCAGATGCCGAGGCTGGTGCGCACGCTCAGCGGCCCGCCCGGACCTGAAGCCGACGCGCGACGGTGTCGAGCGTTACGGCGAGGAGGAGGATGACGCCGGTCACGATGTAGATCGTGCCCGTGCTGTAGCCCCCGATGTTGAGTCCGTTCGCGATCGTGGCGATGACCAGCGCGCCGAGGAGAGCACCCCGGACCTCGCCCCGCCCGCCGAAGAGGCTGACGCCGCCGATGACGGCCGCCGAGATCGCGTCGAGCAGGAGTGTGCCTCCGCCCTGGTTCAGGTTCACCGACTGGAGCCTTGCCGCGAGGACGATGCCCCCGACGCCTGCCATCACCGACGAGATCACGAACACGATGATCCGGACGCGCGGCACGTTGATGCCCGCCCGCCGTGCGGCCTCGGCGTTCCCGCCGACGGCGTAGACGTGCCGTCCGAACGCGGTGCGCTTCGCGAGGTACGTCAGGCCGACCAGGAAGACGACCATGATGAGCGCGGCGAGCGGTAGGCCGAGGGGCCTGAAGCAGTTCTCGGTGAGCGGCGTGCCCGCGGGGCACGCAGTCGGGCGCTGCGCATGGTTGCAGATGGCCACCGTGCCGAAGCTCGCAGCAGCGACGCCGACGAACTTGGCGATCGCCGTCCCGGTGCCGGCCGAGAGGCCGGCCCTGCGCAAGCCGAGCATGCCCCCGAGCGCGACGAGCACGTACAGAATCGTGATCGCGGCCGCGATCAACCAGCCGACGTTGGCGGAGAAGTAGTACGTCGCGGCGTAGTTGACCCAGTTGTCCTCGATGATGATCGTGTCGCGCGCCTGGAGCACCTTGAGGATGACGCCCTGCCAGATGAGCAGGCCCGCCAGCGTGACGACGAACGACGGCACCCCGATTCGTGCCACCACCGTCCCCTGGGCGAACCCGATGACGGCGACGATCGCGAGACCGAGCAGGATCGCGAGCCACCCCGGGTAGTTGTGCGACGACGAGGGCAGCTGGAACTCGGCCACCGCGACGGCTGCGATGCCGCTCACGTACGCGATCGAAAGGTCGATCTCCCCGAGGAGGAGCACGAAGACGACCCCGAACGCGATCAGGGTCGTCCCCGCCATCTGCAGGATGACGTTCACGAAGTTCGCCGCCGTGAAGAAGTTCGTCGCGGTGAACGCGAAGTACGTGACGATCAGGATCTCGCCGAGGACGACCGGCAGCACGCCGAGATTCCCGGATCGGACGTTGCCCTTCGCCCGTTCCAAGAACCCGGCGTCGTGTGCGTCGCCGGTGTCGGGCGCCTCGATTCCGGGCGCGACGACGTCCGCGTTGCTCACTGGGCAGCCCCGGGCATGGGCTCGCCGATTCCCGACACCTTGGTCGGGATGCCGGCGGTGATCGCGTGCACGACCTCCTGCTGCGTCGTCGCCGCGCGCTCGTAGATCCCGACGTCCCGACCCAGCCGGAGCACGGTGATGCGTGTCGCGACCTCGAAGATGTCGTGCAGGTTGTGCGAGACGAGGACGACCGCGAGGCCCTGCTCGGCGAGGCGCTTCACGAGCTCGAGCACCTGCCGTGTCTGGGCGACGCCCAGCGCCGCGGTCGGCTCGTCGAGGATCACGAGGCGCGAGTTCCACTGCACCGCCTTTGCCACGGCGACCGACTGGCGCTGCCCGCCGGACAGCGACGCCACGGGCTGGCGGATGGAGCGGATCGTGGTGACGGCGAGCGAGCGGAGCGTCTCTGCCGTCCGGTGCTCCATGAGCGGCTCCCTCAACCGGAAGAGCCAGTCGCGCTCCTCACGGCCGAGGTACATGTTCTGGACGACGTCGAGGTTGTCGCAGAGCGCGAGATCCTGATAGACGACCTCGATCCCGAGCTTCGCCGCGTCCTTCGGGCTGTGGATCGTCACCGGGTGGCCGTCGAAGACGATCTCGCCCGAGTCGTAGCCGTGGATGCCGGCGATGCACTTGATCAGCGTCGACTTGCCCGCGCCGTTGTCTCCGACGAGCGCCATCACCTCGCCCTCGCGGACCTCGAAGTCGACGTCGGTCAGCGCCTGCACCGACCCGAAGGTCTTCGACAGATCGCGGATCTCGAGAAGGGGGGTATCGGTCACGGGCCGCCTCCGGACGACGGTGGAGGCACCCGGAGGTGCCTCCACCGTCGCGTGGACTCACTTGCAGTACTTCTTGAACTCCCCGGAGCACACGTCGCTGCGCTTCAGGAACTTGTCCTTGAAGAGCCGCGTGTAGTTGGCCTTCGTGATCGAGTACACCGGGATCACGAGGGTCGGCTGCCTCTTCGAGCCGTTCGGCCGCGTCGAGTTCGACTTCGGCTTCTGTCCCTTGAACAGCGCGATAGCTGCCGCCGCCGCCGCGTTCGCCTCGGCCGGCACGTACTTGTAGACGGTGTTCGTCTGCCAGCCCGAGATGATGTTCTGGACACCCTGGACGGTCGCGTCCTGTCCGGTCAGCGCGATCGGCTTCAGGCCCTTCGCCTTCAGCGTCGCGACGACCGCGCCGGCGATGTTGTCGTTCGCCGCCACGACGCCCTGGATGTTGTTGTTCGTCTGGACGAGCATCTGCTCGAAGATCGTCTGGGCGTTCTTCGAGTCCCAGTCGGGCACGAACTTGGACGGGCCCTTCGTGACCTTCTTCACCTTGAACAGCGGGTTCAGCACGTCGTCGTTCCCGCTCTTGAACCAGAACGCGTTCGCGTCGGTGGGGCCACCCCAGAGCTGGGCGATGACGCCCTTCGGCCCGTACGTCTTCTTCGCCACCATGCCGGTGATGACGCCGCGCGCCTGGATGCGACCGACCTGGTTGCCGTCGAACGCGATGTAGACCGATCCGGTGCCGCCGACGATCTGCCGGTCGTAGTCGATCGTCTTGCCGCCCGCTGCGGTGAACTTCTTCTGGATGGCGATCGACGTGCCGGTGTCGAGCGACACGATCACGCCGACCTTGGCGCCGTCGTTGATGCACTGCTCCGCCTGGGCGAGCTGCTTCTGCGGCTGGTTGAGCGCGTTCACGACCGCCGCCGTCAGGCCGGCCTTCTTGAAGGCCGCGGTGAGCAGCGGCTTGTCGAACTGCTGCCAGCGCGGCGACGACGTCGTGTCCGGCAGCAGCACGCAAACCTGCGTGCCCGCCGCTGACTTCGCGCTGTGCCCGGCTGCGCCGCTGACCATGAGACCCACGGCCAGCGCGGCGACCAGAACCGTGATGCTGAGCTTCTTCACTCCGTCTCCTCCTTTGTGCAGCATCTCAGCGCGGGACCGTACTCCGTCCGGCGCGCGTCTTCAATCACGTGATCCGAGGTCAGCGCGTCCCGATCCCCACCTCCTCTCCGCGCCGGGCGACGCGCGCTGACGCGGGTCGGATGCGATCGCCGGAATGGATCGAGCGGCCAACCGACCACGGCGCGTCCAGCACGCGCCGAAGCGGAAGCGCGGCGGCGCCGCGGACGGCGGCCCCGTCGCCGAAGGCGGAGGGGAGCACGGCGAACGAGCCCGAGCGGGCGGCGAGCGAGCGTTCCTCGAGCGTCGCGCGGACGCCGTCGGCGAGCCAGGGCGCCAGCGGCCCGAAGCAGCCGCCGAGCACGACGGCCTGCAGGTCGAGGAGGTTGAACGCGGACGCGAGGGCGACGCCGAGCCAGCGGCCCGCGTCGTCGAGGGCGCGCACCACGGCGGGCGCGTCCTCCTCCGCACGGCGGACCAGCTCGTCGGTCAGGCTCCGCGGGCGGCCGGCGACGGGGGAGATGCCGGCTGCCCGGGCGATGGACTCCTGACCGACGAGCGTCTCCACGCACCCGCGGCTGCCGCAGGCGCAGGCTCTGCCCTCCGGGTCGACCGAGATGTGGCCGAACTCGCCGCCGAACCCGTGCGTCCCGCGGAACAGGCGGCCGCCGAGCACGATGCCGCCGCCGACACCCACCTCGCCGAACACGCAGACGAAGTCGTCGAGGCCCACCGCCGCCCCCGTCCAGTGCTCGGCGAGCGCGGCGAGGTTCGACTCGTTTTCGACGACGACCGGGAGCTCGAGTCGCGCCTCGAGCTCGGCGGCGACCGGCAGGTCGACCCAGCCGAGGTTCGGCGCGAGCACCAC